>JACSRF010000385.1 GCA_014879875.1 Anaerolinea sp. | reverse complement strand
GAGGCACTGGCCGAACGGTTGCGGTCATTCGCACCTCTTGCGGCCAGTGCCTTGCACCTGAGTAGATACAAAATTCCCCCGAAATCATGTCGAGTAGAGGGAAGGGGGGGGAATGATTACTTGCATGTGTAGGGAAATTTAACAAATTGCCCTACATGATGGCTTCTTCTACGATTAGCGCTAACTGCGTCTGTAACGACGCCACTTCCTGGCGACGGCGGGTGATCGTTTCCTCCAATTCGCGACGCACCAGCGTCCACCAATCCACGCTGCCTTCGTCCAATGCCTGCGCTTTGTAGTAAAGGCGTGCTGTGTTCTCCGCGCGTAACGTTTGCCGCCGCTGCTGCGCGCGGCGGTAACGGCGGCGCGCGTTCAGAATTTGCGTGCGCAGCTTACGCGCAGCGACGTCGGCAATGCCGGTCAGTTCGGCCAGTTCGCCAGGGTCTAATTCCCCCGC
The DNA here is from genome assembly GCA_014879875.1 of Anaerolinea sp. Taxonomy (GTDB): domain Bacteria; phylum Chloroflexota; class Anaerolineae; order Promineifilales; family Promineifilaceae; genus JACSRF01. The sequence goes on along the minus strand of JACSRF010000385.1, from coordinate 7,571 downwards.
CAGATCGTAGAGAGACTGCGCATCGCCGGCGGCGTAAGCAACGTTCACGGCCGTCATCATCGAAGTCCGGTACGCCTGCTCAACGGCCGTTTGCGCCAGGTCAGGATGAAATTTACGCGCCAGCTCCCGGTACAGCCGCTTTTCTGCCGCCTTGTCGCGGGGCGTGTCGGTGGGCAGGAGAAGGTCATCCAGGTCGTCGTTGGGAACGGCCGTATCCGCCGTCTCCCAAAAATCATCATCCAGCGGCGCGCCCAGGTCATGCGCCTGGCGTCGCAGTTCCAACTGCGTCAGGCACGCCTGCTTCTCCGTTTGCAGCGCCAGCAGTTCATCCACCAACCAATCCAGGCGCAAACGACAGTGCATCCGAAACGCATTAACCGCCGCCTGCTCTTGCGCCAATTCCGCTTCCGCGGCCATCCACTGCTGCTGCGTCCGCTCTAATTCCTGCTGCAAATCTGGCGACGGCGCGCTGGGTTGTAAGGCTCTGTTCATGTCTCTTTCCTTGAGAATCGTAAGTCGGCTCTGCCGACGCCCCAACATTATACATGACCAATGGCTGCCCACACCGTCCAAAAATAGAACCATCGGCACATGCCCGCATCCACGAAAATGAGTACAGTTTATAGAAAGTATGTGGACAGCCAAAGCTTCGCTACAATGACCGGCTGTTAAAGATGACGCCTATGTTACAAACACGCTGGCGTAAAGTATTACGCGACTTATGGAGCCACAAGGCCCGCACCTTCCTCGTCATTGCCGCCATTACGGTTGGCGTATTTGCCGTTGGCCTGGTCGCCAGCGCCCAAACCATCTTGCTGCGCGAACTCGACCGCGGCTACCAGGCTTCGCAGGCGGCCTCGGCGCGGCTGTATACCCAGCCCTTTGATGACGACCTGGCAGCGCGCATCGGCCGTATTCCCCAAGTAGATGCGGCTGAAGGGCGGCGCACGCTGCGGGCGCAGGTCATCATCGGGCCAGATGAAACGCGAGAATTGGCACTGACGGCCGTTACCGACTTCACCACCCTCCAGCTCGACAAGGTGTTTCCCATAACCGGTGACTGGCCGCCGCGCACCGGGGACATCCTCGTAGAGCAGCTATCCCTCGATTACTTGCAGGCCAATGTCGGCGACGTCATCACCCTCAAGCTAGGCGATGACGTAATCAAAGAAGCGCGCATCGCCGGCCTGGTCCACGACGCCAACGTCCCCAGCGCCGAAATCATCGAAAACGCCTTCGCCTACGTCACCATAGACACCCTCGACGCCTTCGGGATGGGCCGCTATTACACCGAACTACGTTACCGCGTCCTCCCCGCGCATAGCAGCGACAAACCCTTCATCCTCGCCACCAACGAGATCGTCAAAGAGCAAATTGAGAAAAGCGGCCGTCTCGTTTTCGCCACCGACACTCCCACCCCCGGCGAACATTGGGCGCAAGCCATCGTCGAAACCCTGATCATGCTCTTCGTCCTCTTTGGCGGGCTGACCATGATCCTCTCCGGCTTCCTGGTCGTCAACACCATCTCCGCCCTGCTGACGCAGCAAATCAAGCAAATCGGCGTCATGAAAATGGTCGGCGCGCGCCGCCGCCAGATCATGAGCATGTACTTTGTCATGGTCGTCAGTTACGGCCTGGCTGCCCTGGCGCTCGGCGTGCCGTTGAGCATCTTCGCCGCGCAGCGCATCATTCCCTTTGCCACCAACCTGCTCAACGTGCAAATTGTCAGCAACGCGGTTCCGGCGCAGATTATCTTCATGCAAATGGGGATTGGGCTGTTAGCGCCGTTGGTTGCCGCCATCTGGCCGGTGTTCAACGGCGTGCGCATCACCACGCACAAGGCGCTCAACAGCCTGGGCATTGACGCGGCTGGCGGCCGGCAAAACTGGGTTGAGCGTTTTTTTGCGCAGGTACAGCAGGCATTGCCCTTGCAACGGCCGTTCATCATCTCCCTGCGCAACACCATCCGCAAAAAAGGGCGGCTCGCCCTCACCCTGGCAACGTTGATCATGGGCACGGCGCTCTTCATCGCCATCCTCAGCGTGCGCGCCTCTGTCGGGGAAACGGTAGATAACTTCCTGCGCTACCATCGCTACGACGTCGGCGTCAACCTCAGCCGCCCTTACCGCGCCGCTCAGGTCGAACCCCTGGCGCGGCAGCTGCCCGGCGTCGTCGCCGTCGAAAGCTGGCTCAATGGCAGCGCCCGCCGCATCTATGCCGATGACAGCGCCAGCGAAAGCATTGCCATCGTCGCCGCCCCGGCCGACACGCAGCTCATGGAGCCGCGGCTGGAAGACGGCCGTTGGCTGCAACTGAATGAAGGCCAGACCATCGTCATCAACACCGATTTCCGCGACGAACACCCCGATTTGCGCGTGGGGGACGAGGTGGTATTAGAGGAAAACGGCCGTCAACTAACCTGGCGCATTGTCGGCATTGTGCCCACCGCCGCCAGTGGCCCCACCGTTTACGTAGATTACGCCACCTACAGCCGCGCCATGCGCCGCATCGGCCAGGCCACCAGCCTCAAAATCATCACCGCCCGGCACGACGCCGCCTACCAAAATGACATCGCCGCGCAGCTTGTCAACCACCTGGAAAGCGCCGGTATCCGCCTCACCAACAGCCGCACCACCGCCAGCGTCCGCGCCACCAACGAGTACCGCTTCAACATCGTCGTCTGGTTCCTCATTATCATGGCCGTGCTGCTGGCAACCGTCGGTGCGCTGGGCCTCACCACCACCATGAGCATCAACATCCTGGAGCGCATCCGCGAAATTGGCGTGCTGCGCGCCATTGGCGCCTCCGATGGCGCCGTGCGCCTCATCGTCCTCGGCGAAGGCGTGGTGATCGGTCTGATCAGTTGGGTCATCGGCAGCGCTGTCGCCCTACCCCTCAGCCGCATCCTCAGCCAACAAGTCGGCCTGGCGCTGCTCGGCATTCCCCTCGATTACAACTTCGCCCTCGACTGGGCCTTTATCTGGCTGCTGCTGATCATCTTGCTCGCCATCGCCGCCAGCCTGGGGCCGGCCCACAGCGCCAGCAAATTGACCATCCGCGAGGTGTTGGCCTATGAGTAAGGGATTTGTTTGTAATCGGTGATCGGTGATCCGTAATCCGTAATCCGTAATCCGTAATCGGTGATCGGTAATCGGTGATCCGTAATCGGTAAGGCGCTATAGATGTTAAGAAAAAGATTTTGGGCAATAGCGCAAAACTCGCCCGAACAAGGCTTCATTTTTGTAAACACGGATGGGAAAATAGTGATTTTTCTCTGTTCTTATCCGTGTTCTTCCTATCCGTGTGTACAATCTCTGCCGACTTTTGCGGTATTGCATTTTGGGTTTTCTCACAGCTTGCCAGGAGCAAGCCAATCGTAAATCGCAAATCGTTAATCGTAAATCCTACAGAGGAGCTATATGTTTTTCAATACCTTTTTTACACGCACCAAAACAACCGTTAATGGCAACGGCCATCAGAATGGCAACGGCCATCAGAATGGCGACGGCCATCAGAATGGCGACGGCCATCAGAATGGCGACGGCCATCAGAATGGCGACGGCCGTCAGAATGGCAACGGCCGTCACAACGGCGACGCGCACAACCCAACCCACCTCATTGACCTGCACAACGTCGTCAAGGCATACCGCACGCCGGTCGGGGACTTCATCGCCCTCAATAGCCTGGATTTACAAATTGACCGGGGCGAGTTTGTCGCCGTCGTTGGCAAATCGGGCAGTGGCAAATCCACGCTCATCAACATGATCACCGGCATAGACCGCCCCACTTCCGGCTCCATCTACGTCGGCGACCAGGCCATTCACCACCTGGGCGAAGGGCCAATGGCCGTGTGGCGCGGCAAGACGGTCGGCGTCATTTTCCAATTTTTCCAACTGCTGCCCATGCTCTCCTGCCTCGAAAATGTGATGCTGCCCATGGATTTTGGCAATATGTACGCGCCGAAGGAGCGCAAAGAACGGGCGCTGCACCTCCTGGATCAGGTGGAAATGGCCGACCACGCCTTCAAACTGCCTTCCGAAGTGAGCGGTGGGCAGCAGCAGCGGGTGGCTATCGCCCGCGCCCTGGCAAACGACCCGCCCATCCTCGCCGCCGACGAACCCACCGGCAACCTGGACTCAAAAACGGCCGATTCCGTCTTCACCCTCTTCACCGACCTGGTAGCGCAGGGCAAAACCATCCTCATGGTCACGCACGACAACGAACTCGCCCGCCGCGTCAGCCGCACCATCACCATCGCCGATGGGGAGATCGTGGAGGAAGAGAGTCGGTAAGCGGTGGCCGGTGGTCGGTAATCGGTGGTCGGTGATGCACTAATTACCGCTTACCGTTCACCGCTTACCGTTCACCGATTACCGACCACCGCTTACCGTTTACTGGAGCTTTTATGAACTGGAAACGCCTCCTCATCAGCCTCATCCTCATCACCGTCTTAGCGGGCGGGGGATATTGGGCCTATCTACAATTTTTAGCGCCGCAGCCACACACAACGGCCGTCGCCGCCAATGTCACAAATCCCAACACCATCGCCATAGACACCGGCGCCGATACCATCGCCGCCGAAGCGCAAGTCGTCCCGCTGGCCCACGCCAACCTGTCCATGCCCATTGGCGGGGAAATCACCGCGCTGCTGGTGGCCGCCGGCGACAACGTGCAGCCGGGCGATCCCTTGCTGCAACTAGACAGCCGCGACCAGGAAATCGTATTGCAGCAGGCAGAAACGGCCGTCCTGCAAGCCCAGGCCAACCTCGCCACCGCCACCGCCGGGCTGAGCGCCGCCCAGGTCGGTCTGGATGCGGCCAACGTCGCCGTCACCGCCGCCACTGCCGAACTGGCCCTGCTCACCGCGCCCCCAACGGCGGCGCAAATCGCCCTACAAGAAGCGATGGTCGCCGCCGCCGCCGCCGGTATTCAGCAGGCGGCCGGCAGCCAGGCCGTCGTCCTTGAAGGGTCTGGGGCCACGGCCATCGGCGTGGCTGAAGCCGAACTGTCCGCAGCCCAGGCGCAGCTCGTCGCCGCGCGAATCGTCAACGAACCGCTCATCCAGAACGAAGACGCCAACGCCGAAGATCGCCAACAGGCGCAGCTGCGCCTGACCGCCGCCCTGGCCGGCGTCACGGCCGCCCAGGCGCGCCTGGATGAACTACGCGCCGGGGCTACCGCCGCCGAACGGTCAGCGGCCGCCGGCGCTGTGGGCGCGGCCAGTGGGCAGCGCGACGCCGTCCAGGCGCAGCTTGATCTATTGCTCGCCGGGGAGCGCCCGGCCGCCATTGCCGCGGCGCAGGCGAAGGTAGACCAGGCGCAGCGTGTCGTCGCCGAAGCGGAACTGCGCGTGACCCAGGCGGAAACGGCCGTCGCCCAGGCTGCCGCCGCGGTGGTTGTGGCGCAAACGGCCGTCGCCGCCGCCCAATCGGCCCTGGACAAAATGACCCTCACCGCCCCCTTCGCCGGCGTCGTCGCCCATGTGCCGGTCAAGGTCGGCGAACTGGTCAGCAGCGGCTTCCCGGTACTCACCCTGGCCGATTTCAGCGAATGGCGCATTGAAACCACCGATCTGACGGAGCTAAACGTGGTCGCCATTAAACTGGGCGATGCGGTGAATGTCACCATTGACGCCTTTCCCGGCGTCACGCTGCGCGGCCGCATCGTAGACATCGCCGCCACCGCCGCCATCACGCGCGGCGATGTGACCTACGCCGTCACCATCGCCCCGGACGCCACAGACCTGCCCCTGCGCTGGGGGATGACGGCGTTTGTCACAGCCAGGGAGACGGCCGTTGAGACAGCCGTCACAACGAACAACGCCGGGCAATCCACCGCCCTGGAAACCACCGTCTTCTCCGAGGCGGCGCTGGAACCACTGCTGTTCGCCAACCTTTCCTTGCCGACGGGCGGGCAGGTCGCCGAGATTTTTGTCGCCGAAGGGGACAATGTTAACGGCGGCGACCCTCTGCTGCGCCTGGATAGTACCGATGTGGAAATTGCCCTACAGCAAGCCGAGGCGCAGTTAGCCACAGCCGAATCCGGCCTGGTCGTCGCCCGGACGCAGTTGCAATTGGCGCAAGCGGGGATAGATACGGCCGTTGGGCAGGTAGTTGTCGCCCAGGCGCAGCTTGACCTGGTACAGTCTGACCCGCTGCCGGAGGAGATTGCGGCGACGCAGGCCGGGGTGGCGGCGGCGCAAGCAGGCATCACCCAGGCCGCCGGCAGCCGTGACGCGGCGCTGGATTTCGTCACCACGTCAGCCATCCTCACGGCCGAAGCCAACCTGGCCGCCGCGACGGCCGAGCGCGTAACGCTGGAAAATCAGTACGAAACCATCCTCACCACCTGCGTTGACCTGCCCGACGGGTCAGAAATATGCCCGCTGTATGGGCCGGTGGAAGAGGGGACGCGGGCACAGTTGGCGGCGGCGCGCGCCGGGGAAGCGGCCGCGCAGGCGGCGCTCAACCAACTGCGCGCCGGCCCCACCGGCGCGCAGCAGGCGGCCGCCGGTGGCGGCGTCACCATTGCCGTCGCCAATCAGGCCATCGCCCAGGCGCGGCTCGATTTGCTGCTGGCCGGAGCCACGCCAGAACAGGTGGCGCTGGCCGCAGTGGGAGTGGCGCAGGCGGAAGTGAGGGTGGCGCTGGCCGAAGTGCGGGTGATGGAAGCGGAAGCGGCCGTCGCCCAGGCGGAGGCGCAGGCAGCGGCGGCGCGGGTGGCCGTCAATGCCGCGCAAATTGCCCTGGAGCGCATGACCTTGACCGCGCCATTTGCCGGCGTCGCTGCCGCTATCCGCGTCAACACAGGCGAACTGGTCGGGCCGGGGCTGCCGCTGCTGACACTGGCTGACTTTAGCGGCTGGCAGGTGCAAACCACCGACCTGACTGAGCTGGACGTGGCGCGGATTACGGCCGGTTCCCCGGTTGATGTGCGCTTTGACGCCATCCCGAACACCGCCCTGAGCGGCGTGGTCACAGAGGTGGCGTTGACGCCGGGCCTGTCACAGGGGGATGTGGTATACAAAGTGACCGCGCGCCTGCAACCGGCCCCCAATTTGCCGCTGCGCTGGGGGATGACGGCGTTGGTGGATATTGAAGGTGGGGATTAAGGGGAAAAAGGGGCCTTTATTCCTCAATCCCCGCCCCGCTGATGTTGGGCGCGAAATCGGCCAGGAATGTGGCGGGAATGCGGAGGGGACGGCCGTTTGCCAGGTCAACCCACACCCATTGCGCCTGCGCCTGCGCCAGCAGCGCGTGATCATGGGCGCGGCGAATGGTGTAATGGCGCATGGCGGAAACGCGCCGGGGATCAGAAACCCAGGTGGCGATCTCTAACTCGTCGCCGGGCAGCGCCGGCAGCTTGTATTCGATGTGATAGGTATGGGCGACGACGGCAAAGCCGGCGGCCGTCATACGCGCCAGGGGCCAGCCATGCGCCGCAGCCGCTTGCAGGCCGCACTCTTCCAGGTAGGCCAGATAGTTGGCGTTGTTGACGTGCCCCACGATGTCTAGATCGCGCCACTCAACCCGGCGACGCATGGTGAAAACGCCAGGGGGCGGCGGGGGCAG
>JACSRF010000439.1 GCA_014879875.1 Anaerolinea sp. | reverse complement strand
GTGACCGGAGGCGCATCACGTTTCACGTTTTACGTTTCACACAGAATCACGGGAAAGCCTGAAGAACCTGGTTTTAATATGCGAAGTATGGGCTTAGAGAGCAGTACGACGGGCTACCTCATCCCTGACCACCGGCGCAACCTTCGTGCCCAACAACTCAATCGCCCGCAGCACCTTATCATGGGGCATCGTACCCACGCTCAGTTGCAGCAAGAAACGCTGATGTTGGAATATCTCGTGCTGAAAGAGAAGCTTCTCAATCACCTCCGCCGCACTACCGATGAAATTGGCCCCCCGCAGCGTGCAAGAAGCGTCAAACTGCGGCCGGGTCATGGGAGGCCAGCCGCGCTCGCGGCCAATTTTGTTCATGGTCTGTTGAAATATGGGAAACGCTTCCTCCACAGCCTGCTGCGAATTGTCGGCAATAAAGCCATGAGAGTTGATGCTGACCGGCATGTCGGCCAAATCATGCCCGTTCTGAAGCGCCACGCGGCGATAGAGCGTTACGAGTTGGGCAAACTGCTCTGGCAGCCCGCCAATAATGGCAATGGCTAAAGGCAAACCGAGGGTGGCGGCGCGGATCACCGATTCCGGCGTGCCGCCAACGGCCACCCATATGGGCAGTTGGGACTGAAACGGCCGTGGATAAACCCCCTGGTTGTCCAAACCTGGCCTGTGTTTTCCCGACCAACTCACCTGCTCTGCGGCGCGTATTTTCAAGAGCAGGTCCAGCTTTTCGGCAAAAAGGGCGTTGTAATCGCGCAGGTCATAACCGAAGAGGGGAAAGGATTCGACGAACGAGCCACGCCCCGCCATGATCTCCGCCCGACCTTGAGAGATTAAATCCAGAGTGGCAAAATCTTGAAACACGCGCACCGGGTCGTCAGAACTGAGGACGGTGACGGCGCTGCTCAGGCGGATAGATTGGGTGCGGGTGGCGGCCGCCGCTAAAATCACAGCCGGGGATGACGAGACAAAATCGGGCCGGTGATGTTCACCGAGGGCAAAAATGTCCAGCCCCACCTGGTCAGCTAATTCGATTTCTTCTAACAGATTGTGCAGCCGCTGCGCCGGGCTGATCTGTCGGCCCGTATGCGGGTCGGGCGTCAGTTCGGCGAAAGAGTAGAGGCCGATTTCAAAGCGCGGCTTGGGAATCGGTGGTTGGGGGATACTGGCAGTTTGTGGGGACATCTTCACTCCTTGTATATCTTCAAAACCGGGCGGACTGTTTTTACTGTTTTTGGGGGTGATCATTCACTCCCGCCTCTGCCTGCCGAAGGGGGGCGCCGACCTGCACCCCCAGGCGCGACAGAATGGCTTGCACGGCCGTTACCTGTTCCTCCGCCACCACCGCCAGCGCCCGATCACCGGCGGCGAAAGGTTGCAGCAGTTCTCTTAGCTCCGGCAGGGCGCGCAGTTCAGCCAGCGCCTCCTGGTCGCGGAATTCAAACAGGGTCAGCGTGCCCACTGTCGCCGAGCCGTAGTAGCCGCCCCAGGCGCGTATTTGTTCCACCAGGCGCCTGGGCAGCCGTCCTCGGTTCAACTTGCCCAATTCATCTACGATGGCCTGGACGTTCTTTTTGCTGCCTCCGACGCGGGCCACGCTTTGCGCGGTAAGCTGCCAGCCTTCCTCTGTTTTAGCGGTAAAGTGGGCCAGTCGCCCATACAGGTGCAGGCTGGGTACGGCGTGAACGGGTTGGATACGGCCGTCTTCCCCCACTATCACGCTCTTGTCGGCCGCTTCCGGGTTGGCCCCGGATACGGCCGGCAGCAGACCGTCCTCTTGCAAGGCGCTGACCAATCTGGGTTGTTGCTTGCTTTTGACCAGAGCCACCTGATTGCCCACCGGTCGCGCCAGCAGTTTGCCGGTTTCTGCGCCGTTGAGCAGCCGCTCCAGCAGCGTTTCGTCGGCCGCTTGCAGCAGGGTGACGTTGCGCCGAAAGACAATGCGGTCGTGGTGGGCGGCCCATTCGCCCAGTGAGCGGCGGATGTTTTGCGGCAGGTCGTTGGGCGAGGCGGCTTCCAGGAAGCGTTGTACCTCTGCCACGGCGTAGCCCATTTGCTGCGCGGCGTAGACCGATTGGCGAGAGAGGTGGTATTCAAAAGCGCCCCGGTCTACCTTTTGCCGTTCGGCGAACAGATCAAGCTGCGCCAGCACGTTCAGCGGTACCGGCCCCATCGCCAAAATCTGAAAGTTGGGTTGGATGATGACCTGACCGGTTGGAGCATCGCTGTGGAAGGTTTTTTTGTGCAAAACGGCCGTACCCAGGGGCGTCAGCCGGTAGGCGTGCCAGTTCACATGGTTGGCGAGCGGGTTGTTGAAACCCAACTCCACCAGGCCCATTGGTAGGAGAAAGTTGGCTGTTACCTCGGCCACAAATTCTTGCTCTAATTTATCCATGTCGGCCAGAGCCTGGGCGCGATTGCCATAATAATAAGAACTTTGCCGCCCTTCGAGTTGTTTGCGCAGGATAAAAAGAAAACCGCTGTCCCGTTCTTGCAGCGAAACCAACACCTCATCTGGTTCAATCCAGGCGTCGGCTTGTAGTTCGGCCAACACCTGGGGCAGTAATTGGCACGCCCGCGCCGGGTTTGGACTATACTTGTATTGGGCTTTCTGGTTGGTGAAATAGAAGGGCAGGGGGATGGCGCGCCAGGCTGCGAGAACGGCCGTTATCTGTTCAACTGTCGTTTTCTGCCAAAAATCGGGGATGGCGCGGCTGCTGTTCGCTGTCGTGGTTAATACGCCGCTCTGCGATTTGACCAGCTTCAATTCCTGCAATAGCTGGCGCAGCAAATAGAGACGGCCGGTTTCATCTTCTTTCTGGGCGCTTGTCAGCATGGGGTCGGGAGTCAGCAAAGCGGCATTGAGCTGCCTCAATCCCCGTTTGCCCACAAAGCCCGATTGGATCATCTCTATGGGGCTGCGGCGCACCGTGTCCCAATAGAGATAGAGGTCGCGCAGCAACAACTGCGGGTCGCCGTGTAGGATGTGGGTCGGCTGCCAATTGTTGACTTCGACGAGTACGGGGTTTGGCTGTGGCAAATAGTGGCGTACAAAAGCGGGAATATACACCGTGTCGCCGGGGTGGAGTTGTAATTTGTAACTCACGCCGCCGGTGGTGAAGTCGGTTCCATCGCTAAAGAGCAGTCCATGTAGGGTCAGGCGGGCCAGCACATCTTCGAAAATGGTGGATTTGGCGTTGTTGGCGCTGCCAATATGGGAGACGACACGGCCGTAGATAGAATACCCGCTTTCGTACCAATAATCTTGTTTCTTTGGTTCTGGCGCTGGCGGCGCTTCGGTCGCCAACCCGGCGCGGATCAATTCCCGCATAAACACGCGGCTGGAGATTTTGCCATCGCGCAGCAGCAGACGGTTCAACACGTCGCGATCCGTCTTTGTCAACCGTTGGTAAGAGGCTTTGATGCGTTCCGGCTTAAAATACTCCTGCCTCATGAGCGGGATCAGTTCGCCCTTGCTCAGTTTTTTGCCAATTGTATTCGGCAGCTGCGCCGCGCGGGCCATCTCCCAGAGGGTGTTACTGTTGTAACTGTCCAGAAGCGTGGCAATCTCTTTACTCATCGCTGCCGGGTCGAGTGGTTGTTTGACCAAGTAATCTACCATTCGCTTAATTGCCATTTGAAAATCTTCGTGTCGTTCTCTACACCCCATCCGTTTGTTTAGGCGTATAGCCTGCTTTTTCCAGTTCAGCCACCAGCATGTCTATGGCGTTGGCGGGGATGATGACCAGGGTGGGCGAGATTTCGGCGACCATCTGTTTTTCCAGGGAGGTGGCGGCTTTCATCTCGGCCAGGGCATATTCGTCGCCAAATTCGATGACGGTGACGTGTTCGTACAGCCGCACCTGCCCGTAGGCGCGCCACCAGTCGGTTAACCGGCGCTGGATGGCGTCGGGCATGGGGATGGGCAGCCATTGACGCCAGCCGTCCAAAAGTTGGTCCAGAGTTTGCCCGCTCTCGAACGCCTGGTGGACGGCGGTGACGGACAGCCGGTAGATAAAGCGGGCAGGGGTGGTTTTTTCCAGTTTGGCGAGTTTGTCCAGGTAGTTGTGGCCCTGGGCGCCGACGGCCATTGGCGTCACAATGATGGCGTCGTTTTCAATGGTCACGGCGTCGGTGGGCGCTGGCGGGGAAACGGCCGCTGCCGGTTGTGCGACCACCGCGCCCACCAGCGGCACAGACTCTGCCTTGTCGAAATACAAATCGCCGAGGCCATGCAGCCGGAAAGCGACCAGTTGGCCGTATTCTACGTTGACGTCGGCCAGGCCCAGCCAGTGCAGCGGCCCCTGAATGACGTGCTGGATGAAGGCGCCCTGAGCCATGTTCCAGTCAGCTTTGTTGGCGGCGGTGTCCAGAATACGGCCGTCATCCGCCAAGAACCAATCCGGTCGCATATCGCCGCCATATTGGGTTTTGCTCCAGCCCCAGGCGTTGAAGCGGGGCCAGATGGGGTGCAGCAAATCGGTTATGTCGCGCAGGCTAAACCAGCGGTCATTGGGCAGGCAGGCCAACAGGTGCAGCGCCTGGGCGCGAAAGAGGGATAGCAACTCATAAAATACTGACGGTTTCAGGGGATGATGATATTGGCTCCGGCGGCGTTTAACTTGTACAGACGGCCGTTCCGCTAAGGCCAGCCATAACTCACTCCAGGGCACAGTCATCGAGAAATAAGCCCGCGCCAAAATGGCCCACTGCGCTGCCTCGTCGTGCTGCAAAAACTGCTCCTGCACCTCACGCCATACCGTCACCGGGCTGCCCGGCTGTAATAAACCCGCCGCCAGCAGCAGGTGGTAGATGAAGTTTAGCTGCGCCTCGTCCCCGGCCAGCGGCGCCAGGCGGGTGATGATCTCGTCGGGCAGCGCCGGTTGGGGCGGCGGCACAGTGAAACTCAGTTTGGGGTCGTAGCCTTTGAGCTGGTTGGCCTGCTGCGCCTGCGCGATTTCCTCCGGCAGGTAATCCCATTCCTGCAAAAATGGGTGGAATTTTTCCTGGCGGGGGCGAGGCAGGGGCGGGCGCAGCGGCGGGCTGTATTGTTCTAGCATGAGGAGGACTTGATGGAGGCGCTGTAGAAACGGCCGTGCCTGCCCCATGCGCACGCCGCTCTCTGTGTGTTCCGGCAGGTTTACTTCCGTGACACGGTCGGCTAATAAAGGGGGCAGGACACGCTGCACGCTCGTGGGGATAAAAGGGAGGTGTGGCGGATAGGAATTGATCACGTGCCCAGGGATGGCTAACCCCGTGCGGCATAAAGCTTGCGCATAAACATCGGCGGCGGCATTGAATTGGGTTAGCGGTCCCCACAACTGCGCCAGGGCTGCCAGATGCACTACCTGGTAAGCAATACTCGGATGCAGGACAGCCATCGCGTCGTAAACCTGGCGATGTTCGCTGTCCAGGCTGTGCAGGGTATTCAGGGCGATGCCCGGCTGGGTTATTTGTTGGACGATTTGTTGGATTATCTCTTCTTTGCGCGTGCCGCTGATGCCTAACCCCTGCCGTTTGGCTAATTGGCGCAACTCCTGAACTTTGTGGCTGTAGTCTAGCCAGGTATGCAGGTTTTGCTCGTTTTGCTGCTGGCGCGCGCTGTAGGGTGTGGTGAGCCAGGCCGGGTTTTGTTGGGGAACGGCCGTTTGCGGTGGTTCAATGGCAAATGTCTCAATAATCCCCTGGGCAGCGTCTGGCGCGGGTTGTTGCATGGCAAAACTGTTTGGCGATTGCAGCCACAGCAGCAGCACTGCGCCGATGTGTTTGCAGTAGCCGCCCCAGTCGTAGGGGCAGGTACATGCCGCATGGATACCATCTTCGGCCACGTCAATTTCTACGGTGTAGAGTTTACTGCCCCGGACTTTGGCGTGTAGGGTACGGCCGTGGCGCACACCATCACTCACCTGCCTCACATAACTCCTGGCCTTTTTCAAGGAGCTGTTATTTACAACCTGCTTGATGTCTTTTTCGGTTAATGACTCTAATGTTGCCATGCGTATTGAATTAACAGATTGAACCAATCTCGGAGATTGGTTCAATCTCGCCTAAACATCTAAAACGGCCGGTTCATAATCCGCCACTTCATCTTCATACAGGATGGTGTACTGGTAGCCCTGCTCCGTCAGGAAAAGCTGGCGGTTGGCGCTATACTGCTGATCTACCGTGTCTTTGGTGACGAGGGTGTAAAAATGGGCCATCTGGTCATCGTGCGGGCGCAAAATGCGGCCGAGCCGCTGCGCCTCTTCCTGTCTGCTGCCAAACATGCCGCTGATCTGCACCATGACGTTGGCGTTGGGCAGGTCCACCGCAAAATTGCCCACTTTCGACACAATCAACACCGGGATTTCGCCCGTTTTGAATTTGGCGTACAGCTCGCGCCGCTGCTTCACGCTGGTTTTGCCGGTGATCAGCGGCGCGTTGTAGCGCCGGCACACTTTGTCTAGCTGGTCCAGGTACATGCCGATGATCAACACCTGGTCGTGGCGGTGTTTGATGAGCAGTTCATCCAAAATTTTGAATTTATCTCTGTTTTCGGCGGCGATGCGGTATTTGTCGCGGTCCTCGGCGATGGCGTATTCCAGGCGCGTTTCGTGGGGCAAGGGAATGCGCACCTCCACCACGTCGGCGGTGGCGATCCAGCCCTGGCGCTCCAAATCTTTCCAGGGCACGTCATACTTTTTGGGGCCGATGAGCGAGAAGACGTCTTCCTGACGGCCGTCTTCCCGTACCAGCGTCGCCGTCAGACCCAGCCGCCGCCGCGCCTGCAATTCGGCCGTGATGCTAAAGACCGGGGCGGGCAGCAAATGCACCTCGTCGTAAATGATCAGGCCCCAGTTGTGATCGTTGAACAGACTGAAATGGGGGTACTGCTCCTGGTAGGGCGCGGTTTTCTCCACGCCGCGCTTGCGGTAGGTCATCGTCTGGTAGGTGGAAATGGTGACGGGGCGGATTTCCTTGCGCTGACCGGAATATTCGCCCACCAATTCTGACGTCAGGGTGGTTTTGTCCAGCAGTTCGTCAATCCACTGCCGCACCGACACCGTGTTGGGCGTGAGGATGAGCGTGCTGCACTGCATCTCGTTCATCACCGACAGGCCGACGATGGTTTTGCCTGCGCCGCAAGGCAGCACAATGACGCCAGAGCCACCATGAGCCGCGCCATCGGCATAAAAGACGGCGCCGGCTTCTTGCTGGTAATGGCGCAAAGCAAACGGCTTGCCACTATTGGTCAGCAGGGGCACATCAAAATGCACCACATCGCCGGAGACGTATCCGGCCAAATCTTCCGCCGGGTAGCCGATGTTGACCAGGGCTTGTTTGATGTGGCCGCGCCGCCCCGGATTAACGCGCAGGGTGTGTGCGTCTTCCTGGGCGATAATGTAGGGCTGTAACTCTTTGCGCCGCTGGAGTTCCAGGATGAGGGGCACGTCGGTGGAGGTAAGGAGCAGGTCGTCGTCGCGGCGGATGAGGCGGACACGGCCGTAGCGCCCAATATACTCCCGAATATCCACTTCCACGTTGCCGGGCAGTGGGTATTTGCTGTAGCGCCCCAACCCTTCGATGATGGCGTCGGCCGGCAGCCCGGAGGAGGCGGCATTCCACAACGAGAGCGGGGAAATGCGGTAGGTATGGATGTATTCCGGGCTTTTTTCTAGCTCGGCGAAGCGCGACAGCACGTCGCGCGCTTCCTGGTAAAGCGGGTTGTTTACTTCCAGCAGGACACTTTTGTCCCCCTGGACGATGATGGGATTCTGAGGATTATATTGCATAGATGTCTATCCGTTTCTGTTTGAAACGCCTGATTATGCAAGGTCTGGCACGGTCTGGCAAGTCGTATTAATGAGAGCGATGGGATTTACGATTAACGATTGGCGATTTACGATTGGCTTGCCCCCTGACAAGCCATGAGAAAACCCCAAATCTTTTTCTTAACGTCTATAGCACCAGTAGGCAGAACACTATCTTTGCAGTTTTTAAACTTAGGGCATGGTTCAAAAAGCGGAAGTTGTCCTTTACAAATTAGTC
>JACSRF010000594.1 GCA_014879875.1 Anaerolinea sp. | reverse complement strand
GCCTTTCTTCCTTTGCCCCTTTGCGTTAAAAATTCTTGTACATCATGCAAACATCTCATTGGAAAGGTACTTATAACATACCAAAATTCTGTCGGGTGCGTAATGCTCATGATAAATCTCTGCCTGAGGTTGTGGGCGAATGGTCAGGCTGCCAACGGCCGTTTCCCATCCCAATCCATTACAGTGTAACCCAACTTTCGTTACCTTGTCGCCTACGGCCGTAACCCGCGCCTGGGCTTCGAGCGACTGCTTCGCTGGATTGAGCGAGTTATCCAGGGACCATCACTCGCATTCGTTGCGCGATTTCCAACAAAGTCGTCCAATTCCCAAGCTGTGCATGATACGCCAGATGCTCAAGCCCAATGTAGAGATAGCACGCTTTGAGCCGAGACGCTTTGTTTTCAGGATAAAAACCCAGCTCCATCCACCGCTGCTCAAGCGCCGTCCGCAAAGCCATCACATCCAACTGTGGCTGCCAGGGGGACCAAAACTCAAACAGGGCCAGGTCATACAAATGATCCCCATAGACTGAGCAACCCCAATCAAACACACCGGTAATCTGCTCCCCTGCTACGAAGACGTTACGGTTCGTCAGGTCGCAATGCAGCAAGCTTCGGGGGACGGCATCATCCGCCGCCTGCTGTAACAAATCCAGCCCCCAATCGAACGTCGCTTGACCTTCCGCCGACGTCGCCAGCGCCGCCCTCCAGCCATAACCCCGCTGATCCGGCCTATCCTCAGCGACCTCCAGCAGGCGGCTGCGCCAATCAGGATGGGCGGCATGACCATCCGCACCCCAACCGCCAAACCCGGCACTGGCCGATAAATCGGCCGCGCGCATCGCCTCCAGCGCCGCTACGACGGCCGGGACCAATGCCAGCCACTGCGCCGCGGACACGCTCTCCAGCGGAACGCCATGCACGCGGGTCGAGATGGCATAGTAGCCATCCAGGGCCGCCCCAATCTGCAAAAGTTCAGGAATGGGTAAATCCGGGTTGGCGTACCGGTGGGCCAGTTGATCCTTCTCAAAGTCACTGACGTACTTCCCAAAGCGAATCACCAGCTCCCGATCATCATGCACAAAGCCAAAACATTGCGACCAGGCGCCCGCCCCCAGGGGCGCAAACTCTGATAGTTCTATACCCAGGTGACGGGTAAGAAATGCCCGCGCCTGTTCGCTATCAACAGAACGTTCTTGCGCCATGCTTACTCTCCAAACAGCCAGTTCATGCGCCTCAACGGGGTTCTCTCTTATGCCGCACGACGGCCGTAACCAGGATTCATAGGCCAATTACGCAACCCGGATGCCGACCCGTTCCAGCAAAGCGCGGCACAATTCAGCCCGGTACTTGAGCGGCGGCTGATCCGGGCTGTGCGAGTCAGACCCGGCGCTGATCAGTAAGTCATGGCGCCGGGCATACGCCTCATACATCGCCGTTTGTTCAGGCGTGTGTACAGGATAATAGGCTTCAATTCCGTCAATAGGAGCCTGGCAACGAAGTTCGTCCAGCAGAGCGCGGTCGTAGCATATGAATCCATCACTACGTCCCGGATGCGCCAGAATACAGACCGCGCCGCTTTGATGCGCCGCTTCAACAATCGTGGCCGGGTGATGGGTCATGTAAGCGAAACCGCCGTCTAGGAGTGTTCGCCCAATGGCCTTCTCATCCTGAATACATTTTGCGGCGAGGGTTAAAAGATCGGGAAGCTGTTGGGCTGCGGGTTTAGCAAGCATCCGTTCCAGGTCCTGCGGGTCAAGCGCATAGCCTTTGCCAAGAAGGTAATTGAAAATTTGCCGGGTGTTCTCATGCTGGCGATGGGTCACATCCTGAGCCAGGGCATCCAGATGGTTGTCGTCGGGATCAAAGCCGTAACACAACAAATCAGTCAGTTTCCCTTTCCACATCGCGCTCATTTCCACCGCCACCAGCAGGGGGAACTGTTTATCAATGGCCAGGTTTTGTAACTTACGAGCAATGTCTACCCGGTCATGATCGGTGATGGCCGCCAGGCCAACCCCCCCTTGCGCCAGATAATCGAGCAGCGCTTCCGGCGTCCAGGCGCCATCGCTGTGGATGGTATGAAGTTGCAGATCAATGGCGGCGTCGGCCGTCAGGTTCAGGCCAGTAGTGGATAGGTTCATGCAGAAACTCCTTCTTGACCAACAAAATCACGCGCTCTCGTATTTGACCCAATTCCACTCAATCAGCGACGTTGTACTCAGCCAAGAGTTCATCAAGCATCCGCTGGGCATTTTTAACGCCAATAGGATTGGTGTGCCAGTAGTACGGAATAAAGATCACCGCCTGGGACAGAGCGCAGCCCCGGCCGCGCAGCCAGGTCGCCTCATCTACGGCCGTTTCCGCCCGCAACACCTCCCGACTCGCGCCGGAAAACAAGCTCCAGGCGATCATCAAATCGCAGGCCGGGTCACCCACGGCCAGGCCGCCAAAATCAATCACCGCGCTCGGCCGTCCCTGCTCGACCAGCACATTCCCGGAGAGTAAGTCGCCATGAAACCAGACCGGCTCGCGCTCCCAGGCGGGGGCTTCCAGGGCGGCTTCCCATACGGCCGTCGCCTTTCCGGCATCAATGACGCCCGCCAACGCCGCAATCGCCTTGCGGGTAGGCTCGTCTCGCAGCGCCAGCGGCGCGCCGCGCCAATTGTGTTCGGCGGCCGGCGGGCCGTCCGTGGTATCAACCTGCCACAGCGCGGTGACGAACCGGGCGATTTGCCCGGCCGCCTGGCAGGGGGCGTTCAGCCGTTCCAGTGTCGCGCTTGCGCCGGGCAGCCAGCGGTAGATAGACCAGGGCCAGGGATAGCCTGCGTCCGGTTTGCCCATTGCCAACTGCTCCGGAATGGTCAGTGGCAGGTGTGGAGCCAGCCGGGGCAGCCAGCGCCGCTCCTTCTCCGCCTGCCCGACAGCCCAATCAATGCGCGGCAAACGTACCACCATGCCGCTGCCGAGCCGGTAGAGGGCATTGTCAGTACCGGCCGAAGGAACCGGCGTGAGGGGCAGACTGGCCCACTGGGGAAACTGCGCCGCCAGCAGCCGGCGCACAAGCTGCGCGTCGGTGACCACTTCATTTTCGTGCATGTTCGCCGTCATATGAACAAACGCATGAAGACCGTATTCTTACCCAACCGCCCCGCCACCTGAAAACCGTCGCGCTCGACCATCATCTTATCACAAAATCAAGCGTCCCCGCCAGCGCCGCTCCCACAATCAAAATCCAGGACAGGGCCGATTTGAACTCATTCTTGGGATGCCTCAGGAATAACAGATGCAGGCCCAGGTGGACGACAAAAAAGAGGTCCAACCCCCGCAGCAAGGCGTGGTTGAGGCCGCCGGGGGTGAAGAGCGCCCAGAACAGCAGCAGATAGAGGGGGACGTGAACGGCCGTAAAAACCCAATACCCCACATTGTCATCCATCCTGGACGTGAGTGGGAAGATGCGCCATTCCCGCTGCTTGATGGCGTCCATCTCGTGCGTGAGCATGAAGGCGAGCGCCACAAAAAAGAAGAGCGAGTCCATATTTTTACCTGTCAGCCAG
This sequence comes from Anaerolinea sp., assembly GCA_014879875.1. Classification (GTDB taxonomy): domain Bacteria; phylum Chloroflexota; class Anaerolineae; order Promineifilales; family Promineifilaceae; genus JACSRF01. Next base: position 4,480 of record JACSRF010000594.1, on the reverse strand, counting down.
CGCCGGCTGTCCGTTCCCGAAGGCGCCGACAAAAAAGCGCGTGATGCTGGTCGGGTCCAGCGAAGCCTGCACAACCTTTTGGAAAGCCTGCGCCTTACGTTGCGCTTCCCCATCCGCCAGCAGTGTTTCAATCGCCAGAGACAACTTCTCCGAAGTCAGCCGGTTTTTGCGAATGCGCCTGGCAAACCCCTGGCGTACCAGGCAATCAATGTTGGCCTCCTGCTCAAACATCATTGAGATACCCACCACCGGTTTCCCGGCCAGGCAGGCGGTCATCACCGTGCCAATGCCGCCGTGAATGACCGAAATATCAGCCATCGGGTTGACTTTGTGCGCCGGAAGCCAATCCGTCACCAATACGTTGTCCGGTATCGGCACGTTCAAACCTTTCAGCAATCTGGCAACCGGGGCGATTACCCGGTAGGGACGGTCCTTGAGACCTGTGATAATTTTAGCGATTACCTGCGGCTGACCGGAACTGCCCATCGCAAAATAGACCAATGGTTTATCCCGGGGCAACTGCAAAATTTCCTCCGGGATGGGTAGGTCCAGGCGGCCAATGAGGGGCGAGATATAGTGATAGCTGGGGGGCAAGGGCAGTTCGCAAAATTCGGCCGGTTCAGCCAGCAGATTGTAATCGCCCGTCCAGATTTGCTCCACGTTGGTAAAAGGAGCCTGCCCGTATGTGGCGGCCACCTGGCTGTAGGGACGCAGGATCAGGGTGGTGAGCGCAAACGCTCTTTTGGTGAGCCACAGCAGCGCCGCGTCGGGCAGCCAGTTGAGAGGAGGGAAATCGAGCATGTCGGGCCAGGTTCCCAGGCGGGCCTCGAGCAATGAGTGCAGCATCCAGGTGGAATGGGTCAGCCAGACCAGCGGAACCTGGGCCACCCGGCAGGAGATGCTGTTGCTCATATTGAATCCGGTAACGACGGCAGCAGGTTTAACCCGCTCAAACAGGGCCAATTCGTTGCGCACCTGCATTTCCACCTCGTCTACCGAGAACATATAACCAATCTTTTTGCCTTGATCCACTTTGTAGATGTGGTCCGCTTTGGCCGACGTGATCTGCGGCTCCAGGCGCTCCAACGCAAAGCCAGCCTGGGTGATCAGCGGCTCGAATTCGCCGCCATAGCTCATAAACAGGGTGTTGAAATCGTGGCGGCACGCTTTGGCGACTTCAATACAGCGGGTTGTTTCAGCCAGATTATAGGCCCCTGGAGAAAAGAGTAAGGTTTGCATCAATTTCTTATCCTTTTTCGGCCGCCAGACCGGCCAGCAGCAGGGCAACGGCCGTATCCATCTGGTCGCGCAGGTTAATTTCTTCAGGGAACAAGCTCCAGAGCAAGATGATCCCCTCAATGGCGCTGATGAGGACGTGGGCGGTGGGGGCGACGGCCGTTGTTCCCGACCAGACCCCCGCGCCTATCCCCTCTTGCAGCAGCAGGCAGAGCTTCTCGTGGTAGCCGGTGTAAAAGTGCGCCAACCGCGCCCGCAGTGTCTCGTTGTGGGCGGCCAGGGTGTAAAATTCCAGCGGGGCAGGAAAGCGGGCGACGGCCGTCTCTAATTCGGCCCCGGCCAGCGCAACCAACTGGCGCAGCCGGGCTGCCGGGCTGCCCGCGCCGTTCAGTACGCCGGCCAAAATCGCTTCCTGCTCACTGAAGAAGGCGTCGAAGATAGCCAGGATCAGCGCATCCTTGCTCTGGAAATGCCAGTAAACGCCCCCCTTGCTCACGCCCGACGCGCGCACGATGTCGTTCATGCTGGTGTGGGCGAACCCCTGCCGGGCAAATAAAGAGAGGGCGGCGTTGAGAATCTGGTCGCGGGCGTCTTGTTCGTTCATCGGTATCAATCTCGTGTCGCAAACCGACCGGTTGGTTTGTAGTGTAATCGTAGCACCGCTGCGCCGCGTTGTCAACCCTGCCAGCTGCCGGGCAGCAATTCCAATTATGGCAAGGGCGAGATGGTGCGGTCATGCTGTGGTCAGCAACAAACGGCCTCTGCATTGGAATTGCTGGGATATTGGCGAAACAGGATGAATCCTCTATTATTGCTGGCAGTAATTACCATTGAGTGGCGCGGTCGGGAGACCGTCCACAGCAGGGTCGCCACAGCAGGATCGCCTTGGGTTCTGTTTCCTGGAGAGCTTTTTTTTACGCGAGGCAATTTTCATGATGACTCCCCCGAAACAGCCGGTCACCGGCTGGCAGCGCGATCTGGTCATTAGCATTGATCGCGGCATCTACTGGTTTAGCAAACATTGGCTGGCGGTCTTTAACGCCGTTATCGCCCTTTACGTCGGCCTGCCCATGCTGGCCCCGGCGCTGATGTACGCCGGGGCCAGCGGGCCGGCCAACGTCATCTATACTCTCTACAAGCCGATGTGCCACCAGATGGCCTCGCGCTCCTTCTTCCTCTTTGGGGAACAGTACGCCTACCCGCGCGCCCTTGCTGGTACGGAGCTACGGCCGTTAGAAAGTTATATGGACGACCTGCCAGAGTTTGAAGGAGTGGAGGCGGATAACTGGGTTACGTTTTTGCTCGCTGCGCGCAGCTTCGTCGGCAACGAGCAGCTTGGTTATAAAATGGCTTTGTGCGAACGAGACATTGCCATTTATGGTTTTGTGTTGGTGGGCGGCCTGATGTACGCCCTGCTGCGCCTGCGTTTTCGCGTCCGGCCGCTGCCCTTCCTGCTGTTTCTGTTGATCGGCATTGGCCCCATTGCCCTTGATGGTTTTAGCCAGCTTTTTAGCTACTATGGCGCGCCTATTCCCGGTTTGGCGACAGATGGCTTTGGCGCACAGCTACAGGCATGGCTGCGCAGTGTCTTCCCCCTGCGTGAAAGCACCCCCATGCTGCGCACCCTCACCGGCGCGCTCTTTGGTCTGACGCTGGCCTGGCTGGCTTACCCGAATATTGACGCCGGTATGCGCGGTACAGAGCAAGACCTGGCGCAAAAACTGCGCAGAGTGGAAGAGGGAAGAGTGAAGGAAGAAGAGTGAAGGAAGAAGGAAGAAAAGTAATCCCCCCTCTTCCTTACTTCCTTCACCCCTCATACTTACCCAAAATGATGGTGGCGTTGTGGCCACCGAGGCCGAAGCCGTTGGACATGGCGATTTTCAGGTTGGCCGGCCGCGCCACGTTGGGTACATAGTCGAGATCGCAGTCGGGATCGGCCGTTTCGTAGTTAATCGTTGGGGGTAACATTCCCGCTTCCATAGCTTTCAAGCAGATAATCGCTTCTAGCGCCCCGGCGGCCCCCAACAAATGGCCGTGCATGGATTTGGTGGAACTGACCGGCAACTGGTAGGCATAGTCGCCAAACACGGTTTTGAGCGCGGCCGTCTCGCTTTTGTCGTTTAGGGGCGTGCCTGTACCGTGCGCGTTGACGTAGTGAACGGCCGTTGGCGCTAATCCCGCATCTTGCAGCGCCTGGCGCATCGAACGGACGGCCCCTTCCCCGTTTGCGGACGGCATCGAAATGTGGTACGCATCGGCGCTGCTGCCATACCCCAACACCTCGCCATAAATGGTCGCCCCGCGCGCCTGGGCAAAAGCCAACGATTCCAGCAGCAAAACGGCCGCGCCCTCACTCGCCACAAAGCCATCCCGATCCCGTTCAAAGGGGCGCAGCGCCCGCTCCGGCGCCTCATTGCGTGTGGAAATCGCCCCCATGACGCCAAACCCGGCCAGGACTAACGGCAGCAGCGACGCCTCCGTGCCCCCGGCGAGCATGGCGTCGGCCATGCCATAGCGAATGGCGTTGGCCGCCTCGCCAATGGCATTGTTGCCGGTGGCGCAGGCGGTGTACACAGCCATATTCGGCCCGCGCAGCCCATGCGCAATCGAAATCATCGCCGCCGGCGTATCCGCCAACATCATCGGCGCAAAAAAAGGGCTGACCCGATCTGGCCCTTTTGCTTGCAAAATGGCCTGGTTTTCCACAATCGGATCGATGATCCCCATGCCGCTGCCGACGATGACGCCAATGCGGTCTTGATTGTCTGCTGTCACCGGCAACTCAGCCATTGCCATCGCCTGCGCGGCAGCGGCCAATGCTAACTGCGTCGCCCGCGCCATGCGCCGCGCCTCTTTGCGCCCAAACAGCGCCACCGGGTCAAACGCCTTCACTTCACCGGCAATGCGTGTTTTGTGGGCAGCGGCGTCAAACAAGGTGATGGGACCGATGCCGCTTTTCCCGGCCACAACTTGCGCCCACGTTGTCTGGGCGTCATGCCCTAACGGATTGTATGTACCAAACCCGGTGATGACAACTCGTTTTCTTTCTGTCACACGACCTCCACAGCAAAGATATGGGGATCTTTGGGGATTCAGGGGGTTGACAGCCCGTGATGCGTGACCAGAGAGAACTCACGCATCACATATCAGACCAAACCCCACGAAATCCCAAAGAGCTATAGCTTTCAAGAAAAAGATTTTGGGTTTGTAGTAACCGCTTTAGCGGTCCCACGCTGGACGACTA
>JACSRF010000563.1 GCA_014879875.1 Anaerolinea sp. | reverse complement strand
GACGGGGGCTGGCGCCGGCGATGTGGGTGTGCCGGCTGCCGGTGGGTTGGCGGCGGCGCTGCTTCCGGGGATGATGAGCTGCTGCCCGGCGATGATGAAGTTAGGGTTCGCCAGGTTGTTGGCAGCGACAATGGCGGCCACAGTGACGCCAAAGCGCTGCGCAATGCTGTATAAGCTGTCGCCCGGTTGGACGATATAGCTGCCGCTGCTGGCAACGGCCGTTTCCTCACTGCTGCCCGGCGTCGTGGCGCTGCCATCATTGGCCGCCGAATCAAAATTCCCTGACGTACCGGGAATGATTAAGACCTGCCCAACCGTAATAAAGTTAGGATTGGCAATGTTGTTAGCCTGCGCAATGGCCTGTACGGTCGTGCCAAACGTGCGGGCAATGCTGGAGAGGGTGTCCCCCTGCTGCACAATATAGGTGGCGTCGGCGTGTACGATTGCCAGTGGCGCCAGCAGCGCCAGGGCAATCACGACCATTATCAGGTAGATCGGGTGTGTTTTCATCGAGCATCTCCTTACCTACTAAATATTAAGAAAAAGATTTGGGGTTTTCTCATAGCTTGCCAGGGGCAGGCCAATCGTAAATCACAAATCGTTAATCGTAAATCCTACAGTTGCTTTGGTCGGTCTCTGACCACGCTGCCGCTATAGATGTTCAGAAAAACATTTGGGGTTTGTAGTGACGACTTTAGTCGTTCAATGCGCCGCTAAAGCGGTTACTACAAACCAAAACATTATCTGAAAGTCTATAGTATCCGTAGGCCGAAGTCCGTATCCCGTTATCCGATGGCATTTACCAGAGGTAGCATCCTACAGATTACCGATAACGGATTACCGCTTACGGGTACTAGGGTCAGCTAACCCGCTATTTTAGCAGCAATTGCGGTGATGTCACCCGACCAGACGCGCGTCGTTTGCTAAAACGCGGATTCTTGTTAAACTCGCTTTGCGCCGGGTGAGCAACGCTTTCCTGGCTTTTGCTTTCTGATTTGATTACGGTAACTACGTCTCAAGTTGACAATTAGCTTTCCAGAAATGCCGTTACTGCCAGCTTATTCATCCTTGCTGTGGATGGTCCCACTTTGGCAAGCTCCATACAAGCTCTGACCAGGTCACCAGTAGGCTGCGTTACAATTAAGGAAACGTTCGATGCGCATGAAGTTCTTGGTGTTGCTTTTGTTTGCGGCATTAGCGGGCTTGTGTGCAGGTAGCTGCCTGCCCACATCAATGCCGCAAACGGGGAATGTGGTAGAAGAAACGCCCGTTCCCCCTTCGCCCAACCCGCCGCCAACACAGGCTCCCTTACCCATACTCGCTCCCGCAGCCAGCCCAACCGCGTTCACCTTACCAACCATTGCGTATGCCGATGCGGAAAGTATCCGCATTTTGGAACCTGCGGCACAGACAAAAGTTGTGGCCGGGCAGATTGTTACCTTTGCCGGCGTTGTGACGCCGATCGTGGAAACGAGCTTGACTTTACGGCTCAAAGTGGCTTATCAGGAGATTTACGCCATCTCTGTGCCGTTTGATGGGCAAACAGGCGCGTGGTCACTGACCACAACATTACCGCCGGTGGCCGGCGCAGCGGAATTGAGCGTGACCGGCGCTGAATCCGTAGCGGCCGTTCAGTTTGAGATTGCGCCGCCGGCCGACATGCCCGGCCCGTTGGTGACGTTGGCGCGGCCGGTGGTGGGGGAAACGGCCGTTGCCGGTTATGCCCTCTATTTAGGCGGGGAAGCCCGCGACTTGCTCGATGATCGGCTGTACATGGCTGTGCTCGCCAACAACTGCACCGAAACGGCCGCTGCCTTTAGCATCGAACTAACCACCGGCGCCTGGAATGGCGAACTGGTGTTGCCCGCCAGCACCACGCCGGGACCTGCCTGCGTGGTCGCCTACACCGGCACGCGCGGCGAGGGTTCCTGGTTAGAAGCGCGCATTCCTATCACCATTTTAGCGGCAAACGACCCCCGCGCTTCCTTCATCCGCTTAGGCAATACACACAACCTCACCTTCCAGGCGGGCGCTGTCACGGAGGTATATGGCATTGCCATCAATGCGCCCAATCATGAGGTCCAGTTGACCCTGACCCGTGATGAGGCTGACGGGGGCGCACTACTGCAAGCGACGACGGCCGACGTGGATACGTTTGGCTACTGGCGCGCCGACCTGGCCTTAGCTGAGGGCGCGACAGGGTCGGCTTTGTTGACGGTGAGCATGGGCGAGGGGACCAATTACGTTGAACTGCGTCAGAAAACGGCCGTGCTGCCTTGAAAAACGGCCGTTTGTAATCCTCTTATAAGCATTTATTCATCAATCTGTCAGACGATTCCCCTAAACTAGGTTGAGATGGGTTCAATCTTAGCAACTGAACCCATCTATGAAAACCCAAGTTAGCGCAAAGGACAAGACCTATGTTGATCAAAAAGCAAACGGGAATCGAAATCCCACCCTCACAGATCACCCCTGAACACATTTACCGTTCGCGGCGTCGTTTTATGCAAGGCGCCGCCGCCCTATCCGCCACTGCCCTGCTGGCGGCCTGTGGGCCACAAGGCAATACGGCCGTAACCGACGCGCCACGCGGCCGTGCGGCCACCACCGGTGATGAAGGCAAAGAGCCTGGACAGGTAGCTGCAGCTACCGACGAACTTGGCGATTCTTTAACCAAATACCAGGACATCATCACGTATAACAATTACTACGAATTTACAACGGATAAACAAACCGTTTCCTTCATGGCCGCCGATTTACGCACCTCACCCTGGCAGGTTGAGGTAGGCGGATTGGTGCGCAACCCCGGCGTATATGACATAGATGATTTGCGCGCCCAGTTTGACCAGGAAGAACGCATTTACCGGCTGCGCTGCGTCGAGGCATGGTCTATGGTCATTCCCTGGATTGGCTTCCCGCTGCACAAGCTGTTAGCCGCAGTGGAACCGTTGGCCGCAGCGACGCACGTCCGTTTTGAAACGTTGTACGACCCGGAACAAATGCCCGGCCAAAAATCGAGCTGGTTTGACTGGCCTTACGTGGAAGGGCTGCGTCTGGACGAGGCGCAGCATGATCTGACGCTGCTGGCAACCGGTCTCTATGGCAAAGATTTGCTGCCACAAAATGGCGCGCCGCTTCGCCTGGTTGTGCCCTGGAAATATGGATTCAAGAGCATCAAATCCATCGTCAAAATTGACCTGGTAGAGACACAGCCTACTTCGTTGTGGATGGCGTCCGCGCCCAACGAGTATGGCTTTTATGCCAACGTCAACCCGGAAGCGCCCCATCCACGCTGGTCACAGGCCAGCGAACGGCGCATTGGTGAATTGGGACGGCGTGAAACGCTCAAATTTAATGGCTACGAAGCGCAGGTAGCATCTCTCTACAATGGGGAAGATTTGCGCGAAAATTTTTAATGCGTGGCGCGGAGAGTCCCCGTTGAGGACTCTGGCGCGCCACGTGAGCCAATCATGAAACTAAATCGCCAAACAACCGCTCGTTTATTGATGAGTGTGACCCATGTTGGGTCATTGCTGCCGCTTGTTTTGCTGCTCTGGGCCATTTACCAGGGGCAGTTGGGGGCAGATCCTATCCGCGAAATGACGCTGCGCACCGGCAAGACGGCGATCATTTTGTTGATGCTTTCCCTGACCTGTACTCCCTTGAACATCTGGTTTGGCTGGAAGCAGGCGCTGCCGCTGCGTAAACCACTCGGCTTATATGCGTTTCTCTACGTCACCATTCACCTGCTCATTTTTGTCTGGGTTGATTACGGCTTTAACTGGCCGCTGCTGCAAGAGGCGCTTTTTGCCAAGCGATATGCCCTCGTTGGCTTTACCGCTTTCTTGATTTTGCTGCCATTGGCGGCCACCTCGACAAAGTGGGCGATGCGCAAATTAGGCAAAAAATGGAAGTCACTGCACAGATGGGTCTACCTGGCCGGGATTCTGGCCGTGCTGCATTATTTCTTGCTGGTGAAGAACACCTATGCCCAGCCCATTTTGTTTGGGTCAATTTTGGCGCTGCTGCTGCTGTCGCGCATACCGGTCGTCAAGAAGCAAATCACAAGCTGGCGGCATAAGCTGCGCCGCCGCGTTCAACTTGTGGATGGCGCCTGATGCAAATAAGCCAGCAGCGTCTCCAGGTCAACTTGCCAAATGGTTTGCGGCAGATATGGCCGAAAACCTAAATCATGGTTGATCTTAAGCATCGGCGCGTTGCTGTCGGCGTTGCCGGTGAGGACGTATTGCACCTCCGGCCGTTCGCGCAGCGCTTTGTCCAGCATGGCCGCTTTGAGCCAGCGCCCCAACCCACGACCACGGTAGGCAGGAAAGACGCCGGTGTCGCCCTGGCTCATCTGCTCCGGGCGGTTGGGACTGAAGTAAACGGCCGTATACCCAACCAGTTCTCCAGTTTGCCGTTCACGCGCGTACAACGTCCAGCTTTCCACACCGCCAGACAGGCTTGCCGCTTGCAGTTCACGCACGCGCTCTGGCGTGAACTGAATATCGGCCGTTTTCAGCTCGCCACGTGGCTGCTGGTTCATCACATCCATTAACTGCGCAATATTCGCCAATTCCTCTTCCGGGTATGGGCCAACCCACAACCCCAGCGCAAATTCGGTGGTCAATGCCGCACCATGCGCCAGCCAATCAGCCAACAGGTTGCGGTCTAAGTCGGCCAGGTTCAGGCGGTTGGTGTGGGTCTCCAGGCCACGGCTGGCGCCCATGCGCTCCAGGAAGGCAGCCCCGGCCGGGATGTTGCCATAACTGGAGGAGAGTAGGAGGTGACGGCCGTTACCCTGCGCCAATTCTGCTACCCGCCCCAGCAACAAACGGCCGGTTCCCTGCCGCCGATAAGCGGGCAGCACGTGAATCATAAACTGCACCATGTGCGCATTCTCCGCCATTTGCGGCACGCTCACTTCGGTCGCCGCAATCATTGTCTGCGTGTGTTTATCGGTCACCGTGAACAGCGAATACCCCATAAACGGCGGCATACTTTGCAACCGCCCCTTTTGTTCAACCACAGGGATTGGCGGCAAATCGGGCAGCCGTTCAGCGCGCAATGTGTTGCTCAGCGTATTGTATGCGGCATAAGCGGCGTCATCGGCCGCCTGATGATCAAAAAGATTTATTTCCATTATTTCACCTTACAGCATGCGGTCAGCCAGGGCGTCTCGAACCGCTTTATTTGCCTTAAAGACACCCATCACTTTGATAGATTCGATTGTCGCCTGCGCCAATTCCGGCTCGACGTCATCATCAATGACCAACATCCCTACGACGCGGCAGGCCACCCGTTGGCCGCGCTCCTGCAACTGCGCCAATTCCTGGTGGTTGTAGCTCAACACACCCAACACCATTGACTTGCGCACCGCACTCTGCTGTACGACCTCGTCATGCCGGGTAAGCTGGTGGCGAATGGCGCTGCGAATGAAGTCTGTGCGGTTGGCGTAGAATCCTTCCTCTACCAACAGGTCTACTTTGCCCAAATCAACCACGCTCATGTTAATTGTTATTTTTTCAGTATCAGCCATTTCTGTCTCTCCATCTATTTACCATCCATATGGATGTTATATAGATGTAATTTACCATATATTTATTTCCATGTCAATCCCCGCCCTTGATAGAGATGGCGAGTAGTGCCAGACAAGGAGCGGTTCTGCACTGGTTAGCCGAAATATTTCTGCCCTCGCCTGGGATCACCCGCTAAATGGCACATTTGTCAGGCGAGGCGCTCGCAGTAGTGTCCAGTTGAAACCTCTACTGTGTACAATAATGTATAATCTGCTCAATGCTAATGTGTAAACGACGTTTTCGTCTTTGCGTGTGTAGGGCAATTTGACAAATTGCCCTACATGATGGCTTTTTTCAGGACGCTCACCGCTTTCTGCTTACAGATATGAGCGCCCACGGCATAAGGAGAGCTGCATATGACCAATCCCGCGATTGTCAGTGAGAACCTGACCTACTGGTACGGCGATTTAGTGGCCGTTGACCATATCAACTTTTCCGTAGCTCAAGGAGAAATCCTCGGCTTTCTGGGACCAAACGGGGCCGGGAAATCCACTGCCGTGAAGATGCTCACCGGGCAACTACTGCCCAAAGAGGGGCGCGCCGAACTGCTCGGCCAGGACGTTGCCCACAACGCCAAACGGCTGCAAGCGCACATCGGCGTCTGTTTTGAACTGACCAATTTATACGAGCCGATGACGGCCGCAGACAACCTGAACCTTTTCGCCCGCCTCTTTGGTGTACGCTCATTCGACGCCGACGCCTTGCTGGAGCGGGTCGGGCTAGGCGGCAAAGGCAAGGTAAAGGTCGAGACCTTCTCCAAAGGGATGCGCCAGCGGCTGATGGTGGCGCGCGCCCTGGTCAACAAGCCGCGCATCCTCTTTCTGGATGAACCGACCGACGGCCTGGACCCTGTTTCGGCCGAGGCGATTCGTCACATCATTCAGGAGGAACAGGCGCAAGGGGTGACGGTATTTCTAACCACCCACGATATGTTTGAAGCAGATAAAATATCGAACCGGGTGGCCTTCATTGATAAGGGGCAGATTGTAGCCCTGGATACGCCCTATGCCCTGAAGCAGCGCTATGGTAAACGGGCGCTGAAGGTAGAGGTGGTGGGGGCAGACGGCCGACTAGAGAGTCGAGAAGTAGCGCTGGATAGGCCGGAAACGGCCGTGCAGATCGAACGCCTCTTTGCCCAGGAACAAGTCGCCACCGTCCACAGCGAAGAGGCCACTCTGGAAGACATCTTCATCCAGATCACCGGCCGAGGACTGGTCTAATGAACAAGCAAATGCTCATCGCCCTGCTGCGCAAAGACCTCATACTCTATTTCAGCAACCGCTTTTTTGCCTTCATTACCGTGCTGGCGCTGGTGTTCTACACCGTCATCTACTTCTTCCTCTTGCCTGCTGACATAGATGAGACATTGGAGATGGCGCTGTTTGCGCCCAATCTGCCTGTGCAGTTCACCAACCAATTAGAGGAGGGCGGCGTTGTGTTGGCACGTATGGAGTCGGTAGAGGCGCTGCAAACGGCCGTTCTCTCTGGCGATTATGAAGTAGGCATTGCCCTGCCAGATAACTTTGCGCAAAACCTGGCCGCTGGGGGCGCCGAAACGGCGCGCGTTTATTTCAACGCCAACTTCCCCGATGAATTCAAAGAGCTGTATATCGCTTTTTTGGATGAGTTAGGCTTCATGTTCAGCGGACGGCCGTTGAACATCGAAGTCACCGAAGAAATCCTCGGCGTGGACCGCGCCGGCAACCAGATTCCCTTCCGCGACCGAATGCTGCCCCTCTTTGCCGTTTTTATCCTGATGATGGAGATGATGGGGTTAGCCAGCCTCATTACCAATGAAGTCGAAAGCGGAACCCTCTCCGCCCTGCTGGTAACGCCCTTGCGTATCGAGGGGCTGTTTCTGGCAAAAGGCATTTTTGGCGTGGGACTGGCCTTCGTCCAGGTTGTCTTGTTGATGATCATTACCGGCGGCCTCAATCAGCAGCCCTTCCTCATTCTATCCGCGCTGCTCATCGGTTCAATCATGGTTACGGGGCTTGGCTTCCTCATTGCCAGCGTCGCCAGAGATTTAATGTCCGTGATGGGCTGGAGCATGTTGGGTATTTTGCTGCTGGCGCTGCCCGCCCTCTCCATGCTCGTGCCTGGCCTCACCACCAACTGGGTCAAGACAATCCCCTCCTTTTACCTGGTCAACACCGTCTACCAGGTGACAAATTATGGCTGGGGCTGGGCCGACGCGGGCCAGGATTTGCTCGCCTTGCTGTTGTTTGCCACTCTCTTTCTGGGTCTGGGCGTGTTCGTCCTGCGCCGGCGCTTTCAATGAGCAGGGCGTAACCGTTCAGGCTTGGCAGGTCAAAACCGGTCAGGTCTCCAGTAGAATTGAACGCTTACAGCGGGCAAATACAGCAAGCGAGTTCAAGTGAAGTGATGAATGAAAATCTGTAGTCCGAACATCCTTGTGCGGACAGCGAACAGAGATGTTCGCTTTACACCTGTAGTCCGAACATC
>JACSRF010000440.1 GCA_014879875.1 Anaerolinea sp. | reverse complement strand
CAACAAGTTGGTCAAGATTGGTTCAATCTTCGGAGATTGAACCAATCTAAATGGGCAAATTATTTAATTTTCGTTCCTTAGTAATTACCAGGTCTTAAGATCAATGGATCAAAACAATGGCTGACAGCTTATCCTACCAAGAGTACAAAGAGTTAGTGCAAACACAAGGGCAGCAGTTGCTCGACGTGCTGGCCTTTGCCGCTACCGGGCAGTTCGATTTTGAGGTGGAAATTCCCGAAGGGGTTGACGTGCTCACAGACCTGGCAATCGGCTTTTCCTACCTCATTGACGACCTGCGTGGGCTGCTGCACGAGCGGGAAGAGCGCGAACACGAGCTGGAAATGCGCGTTGCCGAACGCACCCAGGAATTAGAGCAGGCGTTGACAGAAGTGCGCGCCGTACAACAGCGGTATATTCAACGGGAATGGACAGCTTATACCGCTGACACGACCGCTGCCGAAACGTTTGCCATTCCCGAAACCTTCCTGCCGGCGTTAGAAACGGCCGTCACTCAAGCCCAAACCGCCACACAAAGCAACGGGCAAAGCAACCTGGCCGTGCCTATCCACTACGCTGACGAACTCATCGGCGTCTTCGGTTTCAGCGCCGGCGAAACGCGCACCTGGGATGAAGATGAGATCGCCGCCGTTGAAGCCATTGTCGAGCAAGTTGGCCTGGCCCTGGAAAACCAGCGCCTCTTCGACCAGACACAGACGGCCCTCGCCGAAACAGAATATCAGGCGCAGCGCCTGGCGCAGCTCAACGAAATGGGCGCCGCCTTCAACACGTCAGCCAACATGGAAGAGATTTTCCAGGTGGCCGGTTCCTTCACGCTAAAAATCCTCGGTGACGTGCAAGCCTCTATTGCCTTGCGAGACAAAACCGGCGCAATGTTTGAAGTGTTGGCCTTCAGCGGCGATCAGAGCGTAATTCCCACAGGCACGCGCTTACCGGTAGCGAAAACGGCCGTTGGCAAAGCCATCACTGAAAATCGCCTGCTCTACCAGCCCCAAGACGTCCCGCTTGAAGATTACCTCGACAGCCGCCAACTGGCCGCACAAGGCGTCCGCAGCGCCATCTGTGCCCCCCTCATCGCCAGCGGCAGCGTCCTGGGCACGCTCAACGTCACCAGCTTCAAGGAAAACGCCTTCACCGCCAGCGACCTCAATTTGATGCGGCAAATCACCACCCTCTTAGCCTCCACCATCGAAAGCCGCAACCTCTTCCAACAAATTGAAGAGCGCGCCGCCCAACTCACCAAATTAACCAATATCGAAACGGCGCTGTCGCAGGCGCAAACAGCAGGCGAAATCCTGACGGCCGTAACCGAAGCCGCTTCCCAATCAGCCCTGGCAACACTGCTCGACATCACCATCAACAAAAAAGGCGAACCCATCAGCACACGCGCCGTCAGCCAATGGCACAAAGGCAGCATCCTGACCGATGCCCCCCTCTACCACGTTGACCTGTCACTGACCGACATGCCCTCAGCCCATTACTGGATTAGAAATCCCGAACACGTCTTTCTGGTTGAAGACGTAGACACCGACCCCCGGATAGACGTACAATCTCGGGCAACGGCAAAAAGATTAAAAGTTGGCGCGTTTGCCACCATCCCCTTACGCAGCGCCGGTGACTGGCAAGGTATCCTCTTTTTCAGTTGGCGCAGCGCCCATCAATTCACTGACGAGGAAAAGTTTCTCTTCCAACAGTTGCTCGACGCCACCGCCGCCGTTTTTGCCCGCTACAAAGCGCAGAAAGCCCAGCAGCAAGCCTTGCGCGAAACAGAAAGCCTGTACGCCGCCAGCGCTGCGCTCAATGCCGTGGCCACCTATCAGGAAATCCTGGACGTGCTGCGCCAACACAGCATCATCGGCCAACACGCGCAAAATGTCAGCCTGAATTTCTTCGACAAACCGTGGACGCCAACCCAACAGCCTGTCTGGATTGACGTCCTGGCGCGCTACACAGAATTACCGACAGAAGTCGTACAGCCCCGTTACCGTCTATCCACTTTCCCTGCGGCCGTCACCCTCCTCAAACCGAATGCGCCAACGATACTCGAAGACATTAACAGTACGGACATTGACGACAACACACGCCGGTTGTACGTCAATGCTTTCCAGGCAGTCAGCACAATTTTCGCCCCCCTGGTTGTCGGTGGCAGTTGGATTGGATACGTCAACGCCATTTATCAACAACCGACACACTTTACCGAAGATGCTGTGCGCCGCCTGATGGCCCTGGCCGGGCAGGCTGCCATTGCTGTGCAAAACGTCTATGCGGTGGCGGAAACGCAAGCACGCGCCGACGAATTGAAACTGCTCAATGAAATGAGCCAGGCATTGGCTTCGATGCTCGATCCTGATGAAATTGTGAAGAGCATTTACACCTACGCCGAACAGCTTTTAAACACCACCAATTTTTACGTGGCCTTGCGCGACACACAGAAAAATATCGTCTCATTCCCCATTGCGGTGGAAGATGGCGTGCATGTGAACTGGCGCGAACGGCCGTTTGGCAGTGGCATGACCGAACACCTGATCATGGGCAAAACGCCCGTCCTCATTGAGGAAAACGTAGACAAATGGCAGCAGCAGCATGGTATTGCTTCCATTGGCGCCGGCGCGCAGTCATGGCTGGGCGTGCCCATGCTCAGCGGTAATCAGGCCATTGGCGTCATTGCCGCCCAAAGCGCGCAAAGCTACGTCTACAACCAAAATCACCTCAACCTGCTCATCGCCATTGCCAGCCAGGTGACCATTGCCATTCAAAACGCCCGCCTCTTCCAGCAAACGCGCGAACGCGCCCGCCGTGAACAAATTCTGCGTCAGATTACAGCCCGCGTGCGTGGTTCGGCCGACGTGGATACCATTATGCGCACGGCCGTTCAAGAAATCGGCCGGACACTGGGGCGCAAAACCATGATTTATCTGGGTGATGACGACCGTGGAGCGTAAAACAATTATGGAAAAACAGCTATACCACATCTTAGAAAGCGCCGGCGATTTTGTGGCCCTGATTCAACCAGACGGCCGTATTCTGCAAATCAACGAATCCGGCCGTTACCTCCTTGGCCTGTTCGAAGAAGAAACGCCTATCACCCATATCACCGATCTCATCTTGACGATAGATGGGGCCACAACAGCAAAAAAGGCGTTAACGCAGGCCATCCAGACCGGCAAGTGGCAAGGTGAAGCCGTCCTGGTTGGGCCAGAAGGCATCGAAGTCCCCACCGCCATCAACATCATTGCTCCGCCAAGTGACGCGGATACAGCCATCCTCGCCGTCATTGCCAACGACATCACCGAACGCAAATGGGTAGAATCCTCTTTACGCGAAAGCGAAATGCGGTTCCGCGGCGCCTTCGAGAACACTGTAGCGGGTATGGCTTTAGTGAGTACAGACGGCCGTTTCCTCCAGGTCAACCAACCCTTATGCAGCTACACCGACTACAGCCCGGCCGAGCTGCTGAGCCTGACCATCGCCGATCTCCTGCACCCCGATGACATCGTTACAAACACCAACGCCCTCTCCCAACTCCAACAAGGTGAAATCATCACCATCAAAAACGATATACGTTACCAAACCAAACATGGGGAGATCTGTTGGGCAACCTTCACGGCCAGCAACATTTACGACGTCCAGGGGCATCTCCTCTATTTCCTCGTCCAAATACAAGATATCACCGATCGCAAACAAATCGAAAACGATTTGCGCACCTCGCAAACCATGCTCCAGACAGTCATAGACAACATTCCCCAATCCATCTTCTGGAAAAATAGCGATTCCGTCTATTTAGGATGCAACCGCAACTTTGCCAACAATGCCGGCCTCGCCACGCCAGACGACATCATCGGCAAAACCGATTACGACTTGCCCTGGGCCACAACCGAAGCCGAAGCGTATCGCGCCGATGATCATGAAGTCATGGAGACAAACCATCCCAAATTACACATCATCGAAACCCAGTTACAAGCCGATGGCAAGCAAGCCTGGCTGGATACCAACAAACTGCCATTACATGATGAAAACGGCCGTGTCGTGGGTACTCTTGGCACCTTTGAAAACATCACCGAACGCCGCCAACTGGAAGAACAAACACGTATTCAGCTCCAAATTAGCCAATCCCTGGCCGGCGCGCAAAGCGAAACAGACATTCTCAACATCCTGATCCAAAATGGCAATTTACACCCGCAAGCTGCAACGCTCATCTTCCTGCGCGACGATACCCTGGGTGACAACAGCTTCATCGTCACCAAAATGAATGCCTATTCCAGCAAGTTGAACCCGCTCCCCCTGGGAACCAGATTTTCCCAGGAAGATATTCCCGAACTGTTGTCGCCAGACAAAAACTTCACCTCCGCCAACATCAACACAGACACCCGCGCCAGCAAAATGGCGCAACGCATCGCCAGGCGCGCCAAAGCCAAAGGATGGTACACGTTCCCAATGACTGCCGGTGGAGAATGGCTCGGTACGCTCATGGTCCTCAAAGAGCAAGAAGGCTTTTTTGCCGATTACATTCTCGCTTCTTACCAATTCCTGGCCGAGCAAGGCGCCACCGCCCTGCGCTCCGCCCATCTATTCAAGGTCACCCAAGAATCATTGGAACGGCGCAGCCGCGAGGTAAATGTCTCAACACAAGTGGCCCAAGAAATTGCCGGCGCCGCCGACTTAACCGAACTGTACTACCGCGTCGTCACCCAGGTAAAGGAACAGTTCAATTACTATCACACCCAATTACTGCGCTACGATCCGGCGCTAGATACCGTCGCCCTGGTTTATGGCTATGGAGAAACAGGCCAGAAAATGCTCAACTTGCATCACTCGATGCCCATGGGCGTTGGCCTGATCGGCATGGCCGCCGCCACAGGCAAATCCTTTCTGCGCCCTGATGTAGCCCATGACAGAGATTGGCAGCCAAACAGCTTGTTACCCCATACCAAAGGAGAATTAGCCGTACCCATCAAACTGGGTGGTGACGTATTAGGCATCCTGGATGTGCAGAGCAATGTTGCCAACGCCCTCAATGAAACAGACCAACTACTGCTGGAAGGTCTATGCGGACAAATCGCCGTTGCCATTGAAAGCACGCGCCTACGCCAGGAAATGGAATCTAACTTGCGCGAATTAACCACCCTCCAGCGTTACATGAGCCATGAAGGTTGGCAACAGTACAAATCCCAAAAAAGCAAGCCGGCAGGGTACATATTTGACCAAACCGGCGTGCAAATAATCCTCCCCAACACACAGGAACAACACACCGGCAACGGCAAATCAGCCATGTCAGGTGAAGGTTTGCGACAAACCCCACTGCGTATACGAGGTCAACAAATCGGCACGCTCGCCATCCTTGATAATCCCGAACAACCTTTGTCGCCTGAAGACGAGACTTTTCTGGCTTCTATTTCAGAACAGGTGGCCGAAGCGTTGGAAGTGGCGCGGCTGTTTGAACAGACACAAGATTCATTGTCCGAGCAGGAGCGCCTCACCGCAGAATTAGAAACGGTGGCTCAGGTAAGCACGGCCGCTTCCACCATTCTGGAAGTGGACGCCCTCCTTCAAGCCGTCGTTGACCTGGCTAAAAGCAGCTTCAACTTATACCATGCCCACATTTACCTGATGGACGAAGCAGAAGACAAACTCGTCCTCAAAGCGGGCGCCGGCAACGTTGGCCGCCTGATGGCTCTTGAAGGGCGCGAAATCTATCTAGAAGCAGAATCACTGGTAGCCCGCGCTGCCCGTAATCGCCAGGGCATTATTGAGAACGACGTGCAAAAAGCGCCCGACTTCCTGCCCCATCCCCTGCTGCCACACACGCGAGCCGAAATGGTCGTGCCCATGATCGTCGGCAACAAACTGGTCGGTGTGCTCGACCTGCAAGCGAACGAAATTGGCTATTTCACCGAAGAAGACATGAAAATCCAACGAACGCTCGCTTCCCAGGTCGCCGTTGCTACCGAAAACGCCAAACTGTACGCCGAACAGGTAGACATCACCGCCCGACTACGCCAGGTTGACCAATTGAAATCTGAGTTTCTGGCCAGCATGAGCCACGAACTGCGCACCCCGCTCAACTCCATTATTGGGTTCGCCGATGTGTTGCTGGAAGGGCTAGACGGTGACCTCAACGAACGCATGGAAGAGGACGTGCGCCTCATTCGGGATAGTGGCGCGCATTTACGCGAACTCATTGGCGACATCCTGGATATGTCCAAGATTGAGGCCGGTCGCATGGAACTCCGTCACGAACTGGTTGATATGCGCCAGATGGCGCACGACATTATAGCTACCGCTAACTCGTTAGCCCAGGAAAAGAATCTGCAAATGCACCTGGAGTTGACAGAAGATGTGGGCACAGTAGAGGTAGATCGCACACGTATCCGGCAGGTATTGTGGAATATCATGGGTAACGCCATCAAGTTCACCGAAAAAGGGAGCGTAACGCTGGGTATGGAAGTTGACAGGCACAACTTGCTCGTTTCCATCCGTGACACCGGTATCGGCATCAGACCAGAAGACATCCCCATTGTCTTTGAACAATTCCGGCAAATTGATGGCAGCTTAAATCGTAGAGCAAGTGGAACTGGCCTGGGTATGCCCATTACGAAAAAGCTTATCGAACTGCATGGTGGTAAAATCTGGGTAGAAAGCATCTTAGGTGTTGGCAGCACTTTCTGGTTTACACTCCCGTTGACGCGCACCAGACCCGCCACCAATCCATTAACGTAAGCGTACAGATTGGTTCAATTGGAGAGATTGAACCAATCTGCAAAAAAAACGTAAACGTTTTACCCTAAAGCGCAAATAGTTGTTAAAATGGTGTGCATTGATGAGCAGCCATGATACAGGTGGCGCTTTGGAAATGATAACTTGTTATTAAGTAAAAGGTGAAAACATGATGTCAGAACGCAAAAGAGTGCTTTGCGTTGAAGACAATGCGGTGAACATGATCCTTGTTGAGCGCATCGTCGAAGCCGAAGGTCATGAATTGATTAGAGCAGAAGACGGCCCCACTGCTTTAGACATTTTGGAGAGTGATACGCCGGACATTATCTTGCTAGACATTAACTTGCCCGGCATTGATGGTCTGGAATTAGCTCGCCGCTTCAAAGCAAATCCCCGCCTGGCTCCTGTGCCGCTCATTGCCACCACGGCCCAGGTTTTGGTAGGCGACCGTGAACGTTGCCTGGAAGCCGGCTGTGATGATTATTTACCCAAACCGTTGGATATTCGCAAACTGCGTCAACTGATGCGACAGTATCTTGACAATGCACAGTAACCGGTAAAGAAGGCCACCATCTGGTGGCCTTTACGCTAAGGGTTCGCTCGTTAATAACTTTTGTGTTTGCTGTGGCCGGTCTCCTGACCGTGCTACCTGAGTTAATTTTGAACGAACCCTAAGGTATTGCCTGCCCCACAATTACGGCCGTTTCCCCTCGCACAAATGTCAAAAACAAGACCCGGTGCGCGTCCCCTTGCAAACGGAGCTGACGGCGCAGTTGTTCCGGCTCTAATGCGGACCCCCGCTTCTTAATCGTCACCTGCCCAATGCCCCGTTCGCGCAAATAATGGCGCAGCCGCTTCAACTGAAACGGCAGCACATCCTCCACGGCAAAACAGCGGGCAAATGGGGTTTCCTGGCGTGTGTCCGCCGTCAGATAGGCAATGCCTGTATCAATCTTAACGGCCTGTAGCTGCGCCGCCAACGCCTCCACCAGATGGGCGCGGATGACGGCTTTATCCGGTTCATACAGATAGGCGCGCGGCGTAGAAAGGGGCACAGGTTCGGTGGGCAAAGCGGCCGTCGTTAACGTATGCCCACCCGGCAGCAACGTCGCCTGCCGCTGCGCGCCAGAACGCAAGCCGCCAAACCAAAGCATCCCATCTTTCATCTCCCCCTGCACAGAAATGAATTCAACTTCGGCGTCGTCGGGAATGTCCTCGTAGGCAATGGCCGGGCTGACTTTCACGGCCGTTTCCCCCACCCACGTGCGCCAACGATGAATCCAATGCAATGGTGGCTGGTAATCGGCCACCGCACGGAAACGGCGGCC
Organism: Anaerolinea sp.; assembly: GCA_014879875.1. Lineage (GTDB taxonomy): Bacteria > Chloroflexota > Anaerolineae > Promineifilales > Promineifilaceae > JACSRF01. Next base: position 24,182 of record JACSRF010000440.1, on the reverse strand, counting down.
GCGCTCGTCACGGCGCGCCGGGTCGAAAAACAGTGCATCCACCGGCAGCGGTGTCAATTCAAGCAAATCTGCTTGCAGCGGATGAAACCGATCCCCATGCCCATAAACGCGCACATTCTCTTGCGCCATCGCCACACGCACCCCATCCCAATCTACCCCTGTCACCTCAGCGTGCGCCGCCAGCGCCAACGCATCGCCGCCAATGCCACAGCCCAGGTCAGCCACATGGCGCGCGCCGGCCGCCGCAAAACGCCCGGCGCGGTAAACGGCCACAACCTCCGCCGAGGCTTGTTCCAACGCCGGCCGCGTAAAGAACATTTGCCCCGCCCGGCTGAACTTCACGGCCGCTTGCTGCCGCAGCAATACCGTCTCCAACACCGCCTGGGCATAGTCTGTTTGCTGGCGCAGTTGACTGGCAATGTGCAAATGGTTGTCGGGGGTGATGGGGGTGACGGCCGTTTCCCGCAGCAGTCGTTCCCCAACCGGCGATAATAAAAAATACAGTTCTTCTAACGTCACGGCAGTTCTGGCTCCATTGCCGTGTCCGTCACAATTGCTTCTGCGTCCGGGTCTATGCTGTCTGGTGATCGGCCGGCCCCCTGCCGCCCACAATACACCTGGTAGGCGCAGTCGCGGCAAGCCGACCAGTCGGCGGTTAACGGCCACGCCTCCTGCGCATCCAACGCGGCCATTTGCGTCACCAATACGGTCAACTCGGCCCAATTTTGGCTGTGCCAGGCGGCATTGTAATGCAGGGTGCGCGGCGCATCCGGCTCGGTGACGTACCAATAGGTGATGGCGATTTGTTCCGGCAGCAAGGTTTGTTCCGGCGGCAGCAGCGCCGCCCCCCCTTCCGCCAACAGCGCCAGGTACAGGCGCGTCTGCCAATCTTGCCGCAGCGCCGCCTCACTGCGCGCCTTGCCTGTTTTCCAGTCAAACAGATGGGCGAAGGCAGCCCCGTCCTTTTCGCCGAGGATGAGCAGGTCGAAACGGCCGTTAAGCAGCGCCCCGCCCAACGGCACAGTCAGGCTGATTTCGGTGAGGAAACGGCCGTGTGGCAGCGCCAACCGGTATTGTTGAAACAACGACCACCAGCGGCGTACCGTCTCGTCAGGGACGGCCGCCGGGACGACCTCCAACCCCAGAAAATGACGCTGTAACAGTTGGTGAAACTGCTGCCCCCGCGCCAACATCTCCTGCGCTGATTCAGCCAACGGCGCGGCCGGCCACGGCAGCCGCTGCACATAGCGCAGTTGAAACTGGCGCTGGCACGTCAAAAAACTCGCCAACTTACCCCGACTGAGCGAAAAAGAATCGTGCATAAACAAACCAACAAACTAACAAACCAACAAACCTGACCCCACAATTACACCCAAATATTCCCATCCGGCGCGCGCATAAACAACACCGGGATGGCCCAGAAAATGCTGTCTTCGTCGTCAAAGCTGGCGCCGATACGCGCCTCGGTGATCGCCGCTTCCAACGGTTCTCCGTCGGCCAGAAATTCGTAAAAGTCTTGCATAAACGGCCGTGCCACATGTTCCGGCACAGCAAACTGCATCGCCACGACGGCCGGCATCCCATCCCACACCAGCCGCGGGGCCACGCCCATAAACGCCGCGCTCTCCTCGCCAAAGGCCGACGTTGCGCACGCGCTCAGCACCACCAATTTGGTGCTCGTGCCGCGCGTCAATTTCAGCATATCCGAAGCGTCCACCGGCTGCGCGTTGCCATCATCATCTTGCAGCACAATCGCCCCCTCCCCATCGGCCTTCAACATGCCATGCCCGGTGAAGTGCAAGATGTGCGGATCATAGCGGCGATACACGCGGCGCAGTTCCCCCCGTGTGGCGTTGGGCAAAATTTGTACCTCAACGCGCCCGTCGGCCTTCAATTTTTTCAGCGCATTCTCAATCAGCGCCGTCTCCGCCGCCACGTCCAGTTCATCCATCCCCTTGGGGCTGGCCATCACCACCAGAATGCGCACCTTCTCCGGCACATTGATGGACTTAGAGGCACGGTCGGTAGGCGTGTAGCGCACTACCGGCGTTTCCGTGTTCAGCGCCAGGTAATCGCGGTCATCCAGGCAATATTCCCACGGGATTTGCTGTAATTGGGTCGCTTTGGGGTCAATATGCAGGCGCACGCGCAGCCCCTTTTTGCCCTTCTCTTTGGCTACGTCCAGGCTGCGCGCAAATAACCTGTCAATCTCTGGCGGAAACAGGAATTTGTAAAGCGCCGCGCCAAACTCCTTCGCCTCGTCGGCCGAGGCGATCAGATCACGCAGATAAGCGGCGACATCCTGGAAATTTTGATCGTCGAGGGGCAGTTTTTGCACAATGCGCTGCGTTTGCCGCCCCAAGGAATCGGCGTTCACTTCATAGGAGCCATCGCCGCGATCCAGACCGATGTGAATGTCAAAATCAGCATAGGCAATGAGATCGTCTAACTTAACGGCCGTATCATTACCCGGTTTAGGCTCAGAATCAGGTTTTACGGGGCCACCCGCAGGCTGCGCAACCGCCTGCTGCCCCATGTCGGCGGCCGCCTGGCGGAAAAGGTCCAGTTTCAGGCCCGGTTTGGCCTGGTCAACGGCAGCGATCAGGTCGGCGAAACGGCCGTTTTCCAGCGCATGATCTTGCAGCCGCCACACGCCGTCTTCCTTCAGATTGTCGTTCGAGAATACATCCGATCCCAACTCCAGCGCGGACAGCCGCAGCGCCTGGCAATTAAACTGCAAACCCTGGCACAACCCTAGAATCCCCTTGGCGTCAAAATTCTCCTTGATCACCAGGAAAAGGTAAGGGTAAAGCATCAACTCTGGTCGGTAGCGATGCAACCAATCGAGCAGCTTATCTGTCCGCATGTGGCGTCTGGACAGCAAAATCAACTCGCGCGCGCGCGAGCCACGTGCTTCCGGCAAATCTTCAACCTCCACGCCCAATTCAAAACAAATGTCAGCCAGTTCACTTTTGCTAAAATTTTGCGCCAGCACGTTGTTTAAGCCTGACGGTTTTTCCATTGCAACCTCCTTCGTTGTTAATACACCGGCGGATTCGGGTTATTGACAAACCAGGTAAAGTACACCCATATCCCCAGTAATGTCGCCAACATGTACAGCGTATAAGAAATCCGCATAAACAGCTTGTAATTGTTAAAGCGCAGCGGCTTAATCATCAGCCCATTGCCGCGCAGCATTACAAACAAGCCAAACGTTAAAGCGCTGAACCCGACCACAGCGTGCAAAACGGTCACATAATAAAACCGTTCATGCAGCTGCTGTGGTAGACCCGGCGCCACAAAATCACGGAAAGGTAGGATCATCATCCAGATAACCAAAATGGCATTTAATACCACTGCCGACGTTTGCAGCCAGCGGTGAACCTCATACTTTTGCCGGACGGCCATCACCACACCCAACGTCAACAACACAGCGACCAACAGCCCCAGCGCCAACGTCATGTCGGCCGCAAAATTCGCGCTCGTTCCCAAGAAACCGGGTTGATGTAAAATCTCATTCACAACGTCTCTCCCTGGTTCCCCGCGCCCTGTTTAATGTCCCAAAATCTTGCTAAAGAACAACTTCGTGCGGTCATGCTGTGGGTTGTTGAACAGGTCGTCGGGAGCGGCCGTTTCCACCACCACGCCATCATCCATAAACACGACCCGGTCCGCGGCCGCCCGCGCAAACCCCATCTCATGCGTCACCACCACCATCGTCATCCCCTCCTTCGCCAGCAGCAGCATCACATCCAGCACCTCCTTGATCATCTCCGGGTCCAGCGCGCTCGTCGGCTCATCAAACAGCATGATCTTCGGGTGCATCGCCAACGAACGGGCAATCGCCACCCGCTGCTGCTGCCCACCCGACAACTGCCGCGGAAACACGTCCGCCTTTTCTGGGATGCCCACCCGCGTCAACTGCTGCATGGCCACTTGTTCCGCCTCCTCCTTACTCCGTTTACGCACCAGCCGCTGCGCAATCGTCACATTTTGCAGCGTCGTCAGATGTGGAAACAGATTAAACTGCTGAAAGACCATCCCTACTTCGGCCCGTACTTTATTGATGTCCGTTTTCTTATCCTCCAAATGCACGCCATCAATATACACGGCTCCCTGCGTCGGCGTTTCCAGGTGATTAATACAGCGCAGCACCGTACTCTTACCCGACCCACTGGGACCAACAACCACCACCACTTCACCCTGGCGCACGCGCAAATCCACCCCCTTCACTGCCTGCACGTGCCCAAAATATTTGTGCAAATTCTCAATAACAATCAGATCAGTTTGATCAAACATTTTTCCCCAACCTCCTCTCCAACAAACGCAGCAGCAAACTCAGCGTCAGGGTCATGCCCAGGTAAAGGAAGGTCAAAATCAGGTAACTTTCACGGAAACGAAAGGTGCTGCCGGCGTACAAACGCGCCTGCTGCGTAATGTCGCGCACCGCCAACACGGAAACCAACGACGAATCCTTGAGCATGGCGATAAAATCATTACCCAAAGCTGGCAAAATATTGCGAATCGCCTGTGGCAGGACAATGTAACGCATCGCCTGCCCATACGTCATGCCCAATGAGCGCGCCGCCTCCATCTGCCCACGCGAAATGGATTCGATGCCGGCGCGAAAAATCTCCGCCAAAAACGCGCCGTAAATCACTGCCAGGGCAATGATCGCCCGCGTTTGCATCTGAATGCTGCTATTCGAACTGCCTAATATGTCCGCAGCCCAGGGGATGAGCACAAACGCAACGGTAAAAATCAGCACCAGGGTGGGTACGCCGCGAATAAATTCGACGTAGAAGATCGCCAAATTGCGTAAGAATATATTGTGGCTAATACGTCCCAACCCCGCCAACAAACCCATAACCAGAGCAAAGGCAAAGGCGATTAAGGTGATCGAAATGGTCGTGGTGATACCCTGCCCAATAAATTTCCAGAATTCACCATTGAATAAATTACTGAATTGACCGGGGCCGCCTTTGACGAACATGAAGGCGCGGTTGAAATGTTCCTGCGTGATGATCAAAACAGCCATCGCTACCAGGAAAACAATAATAGCGATTAGCCACCAGGGAAGCTCACGCCAGATATTGCCGTCAATGGCTTGTTTACTTCTCTTCTTGTCAGGTGCGGCCATGTGTCCTCCTCTTCATAAATATGCTGCGGGCAGTATTCGGTATGTGGTTATCAGAAAATGATACCGTGAAATTGGAAATGTCAAAAAAAAGAGCCAGGCTAAACAACCTGGCTCCTTGTCTGATGCCCGAACAGGGATGTTCGGGCTACATGCCGTGGTACCCACTTCGTCAATGAACAGTTTGGGTTGCAAGCGATGCGTTACTCTAAATCATCGTAAGTGATGGTGAATTTGTCGGAGAAATATTGGTCAGCCAGCTGCGCCAGCGTTCCGTTAGCGCGTAACTCTGCCAGGGCGGCATTGACCGGGGCAACCAGGTCGCTGCCTCTGGGGAAGATGAAGCCAAGCTGGTCGCTGGAGAGGGATTCGCCCACCAGTTTCAGGGAGTCGGCATTGACGCCAACGTACCCTTGCCCGGCCGTTTCATCCATGAGCACCACATCAATGTCACCGGCCAGGAGCGCCTGCACGGCGAAGGGGAACTGTTCAAACGCTTCCATGCGGTCGGCGCCAAAGACCTGTACACCTGTTTCGTAATTGGTCGTACCGGTTTGCGTCCCAATCCGAATGGCCGGGTTGTTCTTGACGTCATCCACGCTGTTGATGCGGTCTTCGCTGTGACGCACCAGCAAACGCTGCTCAATGCTGATGTACCCATCAGAGAAATCCACAATTTCGGCGCGGTCAGGGGTAATGGTGATACCATCGGCCGCCATGTTATACTGCCCATCGGCCACCGCCTGGATCATTCCTTCCCAGGCCGCCTCGACGTAAACCGGCTTACAATTGAGGAGTTCACAGATGGCGTCTATCGCGTCATAGTCCCAACCCGCCGGTTCACTGGTGTTGGGGTCAATGTAATTGAACGGCAAATAGGCGTTTTCGACGGCCACCGTGATCTCGCGGCCACCCAGGTCTGGCAAGCCGCTGGCGGCCGGTTCGGCGGTCGGCCCAGCGGCAGCCGGTTCAGCGGCGGCCGGTTCATTGACCGCCGGTTCGTCGTTCCCACCACCGCAGGCTGTCAGCGCCAGGCTGAGGATGAGAACAAATAAAAGTAACCACACGTTTCTGCTCTTCATATCTCGTCTCCTTTATCTTGGGTTCCTCATGAGAGGAAGAAAGTGAATACATCTATTTTTATTATGGCACGCCCGGCGGCGTTTGCCAATAAACCGGTCAGGTCTAAAATCACTTTTGCAAAAGTCGGCTGCTGGTATAATTACCCGCAAGGTTAAATCATGAGCAAAACGAATCCGAAATTTTCTTTTGTAATTTTGCCAGAGGTGGCCGCAGCATTAAACAACAAACAGCCGGTTGTGGCGTTGGAAAGCACGGTGATTACACACGGCTTACCTTACCCTGCGAATATGGAAACGGCCGTCGCCATGGAAACGGCCGTGCGCGAAGGCGGCGCCATCCCTGCTACCATTGCCATCATCCAGGGACGCATTCACATCGGCCTCACCGCTGACCAGATAGAGTACCTGGCAACCCGCAGCCGTGACAACGTGCGTAAATGCAGCCGCCGCGACCTGCCCCTTGTGGTGGCGCGGCAAGGGGATGGTGCGACCACCGTTGCCGGGACCATGATCCTGGCCCACGCCGCCGACATCACACTCTTTGCCACCGGTGGCATCGGTGGCGTCCATCGCGGCCACCCCTTCGACGTCAGCGCCGACCTGGCTGAACTCAGCCGCACGCCGGTCACAGTTGTATGCAGTGGCGCCAAGTCCATTCTCGACCTGCCCGCCACCCGTGAACTGTTAGAAACCCATGGCGTCCCAGTTATTGGCTATGGCACAGATGAAATGCCGGCCTTCTACACGTGGCACAGCGGCCTTCCCGTTGACCTGCGTCTGGACACGCCAACGGCCGTCGCCGCCGTCATGCGCGCCCACCGCCAACTGGCTCTGCAAAGTGGCATCCTGATCACCGTGCCCGCACCGGCCGCCGCCGCCCTGGACAGCGCCGAAATGGAGACCATCATCACCCAGGCCACGCAAGAAGCAGACGCCCAGGGCATTCACGGCGCGACCGCCACACCCTGGTTATTAAGCCGCCTGGTAGAATTAACAAACGGCCGTAGCCTGCAAACCAACACCGCCCTCCTCCGCAACAACGGCTACGTCGCCGCCCAAATTGCCACTGCTTATAGTCAGGGATCAGAGATCGGGGATCAATAATCCGTCACCAACTATAACTGGCAACGAGCATAATCTGACATTTTGCCAAAGGTGGCACGTAACTTCTCAATATTGTGGGGGCTGTGGCCGGTCTCCTGACCGAGCCACCCCAGCCACAGCGAGTATCCCAACGCAAGCCACTCTTATTTCCTATCGAGCTTTACAGAACCTCTGGGTATAATGGGTAACGTCTTAAATCTTAAACAGAGCAGTCTAAACGAAAAAACCGTTAATTTTTATAAAAGGTACGCCATCTTGCTTTCGGCCACACAAAAAAGTTCTATAATTTGTTTAGGGACCGCGTTAAGCACATGAAACGTGAAACGTGACCGGAGTTCACCACGTATCACATTTCACAAGTAAACTAGAAACTGATGACGAAAGGGATCGCCAAAATCACAATAAAAGAGACAAGACGCCAGCAATGGAGTCTGGTCGTTGTGTTTTTATTGGCTTTTATCGTGCAAGGCGCTGCATTTTATTTCATTGCCACCCTCCTCCTCGAACAAACCGCGCGTGAGTGGCTGCCAGGGCTGATCATCGCCAGCCTGGGACTGTTTTTCATCGCCATCATTGTTTTATCTATCGCTGCCAATTCTGACCAGCGCCTTAGCAAAGGCACACAACAGCTCTTCCAAAAAGAGTTGGGGCATTTACAAACGGTGAACAAACGGGGGCAGCGGCTGCAGGCCATGGCCTCCACCTTGCGCGCCACCCTCAGCTTTGAACGGGTTGTACAAGAAGCGATGGACATATGCAGCCTGGAACTGGAAGAGATGGGCACGCCACGCCAATCGTTGGTTGCGGCCGTTTACTTGTTTCGTGGGCAGGCGCTTTACCCGGTCGCCACCCGGCTTTTTATCGGCAACGACATAGAGCGTATTATCCCAGGGCGCGCAGGAATTGTAGGGCAGGCGCTCAGCGAAGCAGAACCGGCCGTTACCAAAGACCCGCGCAACGACCCAGAATTAGGCAAATACGTGGCCTTTCAAAACTGCGTCACGGCCGTTTGCATCCCCTTGCGCGCCGGTTTTCAGATCTTTGGGGCGATGGTATTTGGATCGGGAACGGCCGTTGAATTCACCGAAGGCCACTTTGAACTGTTCAGCGCCGTTGGTGACCAGGCCGTCATTGCCCTGCAAAACGCCCAGCTCTACCAGCAGTTAACCGCCGAAAAACAACGCCTCATCGAAGCAGACGAAGAAGCGCGCAAAGAGCTGGCGCGTGACCTGCACGATGGCCCCACCCAAAGCATCGCCGCCATCGCCATGCGCATCAACTTCATCCGCTCCCTCCTCACCCGCAACCCCCAGCAAAGCCTGGCCGAACTGGAAAAAGTCGAAGAACTAGCCAAGCGGACAGCCAAAGAGATTCGCGGAATGCTCTTCACCCTGCGCCCACTGGTGCTCGAAACACAAGGTCTCGCCGCGGCTATCGAAACGGTCATGCACCGCATTCAGGAGACAGATGGGCTGAACATGCGCCTGGTGGGCGGGGAACATGGCGAACTACTCAGCGAACAGGCGCAAAGCGTTGTCTTCTCCATCGTTGAAGAAGCAATCGGCAATGCGCGCAAATATTCACAGGCCAAGCTAGTTGAAGTACGCCTATGGAAAGAAGACAACCTGTTTGTGGCGCGCATCCAGGATGACGGCGTTGGCTTTGATACCGAAGACGTAAACCGGGATTACAGCTCCCGCGGCAGCCTGGGCATGATCAACATGCGCGAACGCGCCGAGCGCATTGATGGCTCACTGCGCGTTGAATCCGTGCCGGGAAAGGGCACGGCCGTTACCCTCGTCGTCCCCCTCGCCAAACACGGCAGCCTCATTATCAATAACAAATAAAGCATTGCGGTTCCTGCTACGGCCGTCTCCCCCTGATAAACAGCAGCGGATCCACGTAATGCTGCGCCACTTCCTCATGCTTCATGCCAGGCCAATGGCCGGGATTCGTGGTTCTTCAGGATTTCGTGAGGTCCCGGCCCTTCGGCATCTCACACATCCACATCCAGCAACAAACCCAACTGCGCCGTCGCCGCGCGAAAATCTGCCCACTGGTCATGCCGAATGGCAACGGCCAGGTCGCCAAGCCGTTCACCCAGGTAATCGCGGGTTTTCGGGTTGCGCGCCAGGGTATCCAGAATGGTCGCATCGCGCACGCGCAGCACGACCACTGTTTCCAGCCGCCCCTCAACCCCATTGTTTGCCCACCGATCAATGGCGCGCTTCACGCTGGTTGGCAACGGCCGTCCACTACCCTTCTCTAAAAATTGCAGCACCCGTTCTGGAGTAATGCCCTGCTCCTGGGCCAGCGCCAACGACGCCGGCGTCAGGCAATAGAGGTAAGGCTTACCGGCCACATAGGGCGACGGCTCGCTAATACGCGCCATCTGAAAACGTTGGTAGCGATCCGCATTAAACGGAACCAAAACAGACACGTCTGGCTGCACCAACAGCGGAATCGGCACGTCCTGCGCCTGCACCGGCTCATCACCCAGCCAGGCCAGCGCCCGCGCTGTCAGCCGGTAGGCCAGCTCATCACCGGGCAGCACGCCCATCTCCACCAGGCCCAACCAGCGCATCGGCCCGGTCAACAGATAAGACAGCAGCCGCCCCTCCACGTTATCCCAATGGGCAAAGCCGGTGAGGTAAACATCGCTGGCCTCGTCACGGATGTACCAGGTATCATAATTGCCATCGGGCCGCTGAAAATCTGGCTCCGTCTCTTTGATAAATGCCACCAACTGCGGGATGCTGTACCAGTTTTCATCACGGGGCAGCACATCAAACAAGGCAGTCCGCGCCAACAGCGGGTCATTTCCCCACCCTTCCCCTTCACAAATGATGCCAGGCACGCGCCGCAGTTCGTTCCAATTGCTGCCGCTCCACGCCTCGGCCAGGGCGCGCAGCTGGCTCTCACGGCTTTCTTGCAGCCAGGAAACGGCCGCGCGCGCCGGCCGCAGCCCCGTGTCTCCTTGTCGCAGCAATCCCATTTCTCTGGCCAACGTCAGCAGCAGCGAGAGGCGTACCGGGTCGGCTTGCATGAGCAGGGGCACGGCCGTTTGGCGCCATTCCCCCTGCAAACCGGTACGCTGCGCCTCGGCGAGCAAGGTGGTGAGGTCGTCAAGGGCATCGGTAACGGCCGTTTCCCATTGTGCTGGCCGTGCGACCGGTTGCAGCATGGCAATAGGCGCTTCCTTCATGACCTGCGGAACGGCCGCGCCCGGACCAAACTGCGCCATCAACTCATCCGGCACATAGTAATACTCAATCATCCCCTCGGCCGCGCTGTCAAACCCGCGAAACAAAAACCCACGATACCAAAGCGCCTCGGCCACACTTTCCGGCTCGTACCACGGCTCTTCTCGCTCCAGTCGCCCCGGTCCCATCTGGCGCACCTCACCGTACTGGCGGCTAAATGTCGCCACCGGCAGCCGCCCACCGGCAGCCACCAATGTATGCATCGCCTCCCCTTCCTCTGGCGGCAAAAACTCGATTTCGGCAGCCATGCCCAGCGTCACAAACCGTTCCGCCAACGCTTTGGCGCAGGCCAGCTTGTCCTGACCGGTCAAATCCATCTCCCACCATTCTCCAATCACGCGAAGAACAATGAGTTCGTGTTCCATAAAGGCTTGTTCTAATGAGTACATAGGGTTTTCTCGTGAGTCAGGCGTCGGATACGGCTTCCGGCGTCCCACGCCTCACACCACCACGCGCAGCGCCGCCGGCAGGCTGGCAATCGTCACTTGCCGCACATCATCACGTGGATAGGCAAACATCTCGCCATCAACGTGAATGGGCATCGGTGTTGCGCAGCGAATGATAATACGTCGGTTTTGGCGCATGGTCACAAAACGGGACGTGGTATGCGTCCCTTTAATCGTCTTCGGAATCATCCACAACATCTGCAACCGGTTGATCGGATTCACGGTGCAGCTATCAAGCAAATTGTCGTCTAATTTCGCGTCGGGCACAAGCAGAAAACCGCCACCGCCGCGTGGCCCAACGCCCAGCGCCAGGAAAAGGATGCGCTGCTGTACGGTTTCCTCATCAAAGGTCACTTCGACCTGAAGCCGGTCATAATACAAAACGAGGGTACGCAATACTGCCCACAAGTACATCAGAAAGCCATGCACCCGGGTGATTTTTTCCGTCTCGATGACGACAACGGCATCAAAACCCAGGCCAAAGTTGTTGTCGAAAACGCGCGCGCGCCCTTTGTCGTCTTCAATGCGCGCCAGATCAATTGTTTTGATGGTTCCGGTAAAGAGGCGGGCAACGGCCGTTTCCATATCCATTGCAATCCCATTGGCAAAGGCAAAATCATTCCCTGATCCAATGGGGATCACGCCCAATGCCGTTTCCGGTTTGCCAGCCTGGTACAGCCCATTGACCACTTCATGTACCGTACCATCGCCGCCAACGGCCGTCACCACATCATACCCATCCCAAACGGCCGTCTGCGCCAACGCAATGGCATGGCCCGGCCCTTCCGTTAACACCATGTCAGCCGCGTCATATACCGCTAATTGCGCCGCCAACTGCGGCGCCAATCGCCCGCCACGCCCCTGATCCGCCTGCGGGTTGAGGATTACTTTGATGCGTCTCATACCACATTCCCTGCTCTTGTCATTGCTTTACACCCTCTAGTAAACGTGTTATACTCCCTGAAACATTATGTTACGTCAACATAAAGATTATTGGCAAGTAAGTGATCAAAAATGACCAACAGGCAAGTCACGCCGCTGGAACAGAATGCCTTTCTCGACCAGGTTGCCACGGCCATTCAGCGTCGTGGTTTACGACTGCCAGCCATCATTGCCTTACAAATTGGTCATCCGCTAACTTTTTTAGGCGGGCAATTGGTATGGGTTGCGCAGCCGGCGCTCTCGCTTTTTTTGCCAACCCAAACCATTCGCCAGGTCGCGCGCTTGCTGGAAGAAACAGACGCAGTTCAGGGCTTGATTGATCGCCTGGAAACCGGCGAGGGTTGAATGGATACATTTATACTGACAGTTGGAACCGTTATCGTTGTCGCCGTGCTGCTGGCGTTGTTTACGCGCGCCCAGCAGCGCGGCCACCTGATCGCGTTACGGCCGTTATCTCCCTACCAGGTTCTCCAAGATCAAATAGGGCAGGCAGTTGAAAGCGGCCGTCAGCTTCACGTAACCCTGGGCCAGGCCGGGTTGACCGGCGCCGCCAGCCCCACCAGCATCGCCGCCCTCACCGTCCTGGACACGTTAGCCAAAGATGGCTGCGCCAATGCCACGCCGCCGCTCGTCACCGTTGGCGAAGGTACACTACTGCCGGCAGCGCAAGACAGCCTCCTACACGCCTACAACGAAGCGCAATTCACCAGCGGCTTTCAGCCAGGCGCAGCCCAATTCATTGCCGCCGACACCGACCCATTCACCTATGCGGCCGGCGTCACCAGCGTCATGCACCAGGGCAACGTCAGCAACAGCATTGCGGTCGGCCGTTTTGGTACAGAAATGGCCCTGATTACGGCGGCCGCCGCGCGGGCCAATGCCGAACAAGTCATTGGCGCCGATGATCCGATAGCGCTGGCGCTGGCTCATGCCGTCACCGACAAGGTGTTGATCGGTGAAGAGCTATTAGCCGCCGGCGCTTATCTACAAGGCAGTCCCAGCCAGCTTGCCAGTGTCCGCGTTCAAGATTTTTTGCGGCTGCTCATCACTTTGATTATCCTGGGCCTTGCCTTTTACCAACTCTTCACTGCATTCTCAGGCGGATTAAGATAGTATCCGTTCAGACCTGACAGTTTGCAAGCCAGTCAGGTCTCCAGTAGGATTAAACGCTTACAACTTCTTTGGCGAAGTTGAATTTCTAAATGAGAAATCATAAGACATGATCAAACGCGCTGCTCCCGTCGCCATCGCCATTGCTGTTGGGCTGCTCACTTTTCTGGGCCTGCTGCTCAATTTACCCCAACTGAGCAATTTACTGCTGCGTTGGGCCAGCTTTTTAGCCGCCGTCGCTCTCTTATTAGGCATTTTGAATCTATTTGCCGTCCATGCCAGCCGCCTGTTTAAGGGGAACGTATACAGCGGTGTACTGGTAATCAGCATGGTGGCTGTGTTTGCGTTGGCGATTGGCGAGCGGTTAGGTCTGGTTGATAACGGCGTTAACCTGGTGTTTAATCTGGTGCAAGCGCCGCTGGAAATGGCGCTGGCATCTTTGTTAGCTTTCTTTTTGTTCTTTTCCGGTTTTCAGCTCCTGCGACGGCAGCGGACATCTGGCGCCGTTCTCTTCTTTGTCACAATTGTATTGGTGTTGCTCAGCATTGTCCTGGTCAACAACCGGTTTGTTCCGGCAGCAATTGGCAATGTGTTCGCCCAAATTCGGCAAACCATTGACATCGTGTTTGTCACAGCCGGTATGCGTGGTATTTTAATTGGGGTGGCGTTGGGTACAGTTACCCTGAGCATCCGTCTCCTGGTCGGTGCGGAACGGCCGTATAACAAATGAGTCATCAAATACCCTGTCCTAATTGTCATACGCTCAATGCCCTCGGCAGTAAATTCTGCAATAATTGCGGCACGCGGCTGCCACCCAGCACCAAAATCATCTGCCCCCACTGCAAGACGCCTAACCCCCATGATCGCTTTTATTGCGACAACTGCGGTAAGCGACTGGTCGAAGAAAACCTGCCCAAAGAAGAACCTAAACCAGAAAAAGCAAGCCCCAAGAAATTTTCTTTACCTGAACGCGACCCAAACGCCTTGCCCGGTTTCGCGCCTGGCGGTTTGCCAGATTGGACAAAATCCGGTGAGGCTGCCCGTCGTGGTCCAGATGAAGAGACCGGTGAAAATGATCTGCCATCTATTGAAGAAGTGGCGCCGCTGCGTAAAAGCACAGATGAACTCCCCACGTGGCTGGTAGATAACGTTTATTCTTCAGCGCCCCCTTTTGAACCACCCAAAGAAATCACAACCGACCATTTCTTAGAACTGCTCAGAGCAGAAAATGAAGAGGATGATTTACCGGACGAGATGGCGCAAGCGGCCGCCGCCGCACAACTACCTGACTGGCTGTCTGACGTGGTGTCACCCCAAACCGGCCAGGGCACAGGCAAAGCCAAACCCGCCCAACCTTCCCCACAACAAGACGAGCCGGAAGAGTGGCTGACCCAGTTAGGGCCGGCGCGGGCAGATATGCTTGAGGATGATGCCGGGGATGCGTATGATTGGGGGCAAGCGGCAGCAGAGGGGGCTGGCTGGTTAGATGAGTTGGGGCCGGCTTATACCGGCGAATTAGGCGACGACGACGCGGACGACGAGCGCCCATCCGGTATCTTAAAAACCAGTGAATTTGCCGACCACGTATTTGCAGGGGAACACCTTCCCGATTGGCTGCAAGAATTGGGGCCGCCCCAAACAGGAGAGCTTGCCGAAACGCCGCCGCCATCCAAACAGAGAGGCGACGAACCCCCTATTTCCGGCATTTTTACATCGGACGAGTTTGCCGATCAGGTGCGTCAGGCATTGGGGACAGATGATGTGCCAGACTGGCTCAAAGAGTTAGGCCCAACGGAAACGGCGCCATTAGATGAAACGGCCGTTCCCAACGCCGGGTCCTCCGGTGATATTCGCGAATGGATGACCCAAATCGGCCCCCCCAGCAGCAGCGCCAGCACGGCCGGCGCGCCAGACTTTGACGCCTTACAACACGCCCAGCACATAGACGAGAGTGACGACGACAGCATCTACGACTGGCTCAAAAAACCAATCCCTGATGAGACCAGTGATCCAGAATCCGGCAGATTCAACTTTGACGACCTGTTCACCGATGGACTGACCGCAGAGGTAGACGCCGGTGGCGATTTACCAGACTGGCTCAGCGAGTTTGGCGCGACGCCCACAGACACGGACGCCGATGAACCTGCCGACATGCTCGATTCCGACTTTTTACAGGCAGCCACCACCCATGCGGACACAGAACCGATCAGTAACGTTACCGGCGACTGGTTGGCCGAGTTAGATTTTGCCGACAGTGTACTCACAGACGACGCCACCGATGATGCGCTTGATTCCGGCTTTTTCCAGGCAGCAGATGTGAGCGACGAGGAGCCAATTAGCAGTGTTACCAGCGATTGGCTGGATGAACTGGCTGACCTGCCAGAGGATGGCGACGAAACGCCTGGTTCCGGCTTCTTGGACACATTCACCGCTGATGACACAGCCAATGACTGGCTGAGCGAACTTGGGCCGGCGCATACGGCTGAACTGGATGACAGCGGCCGTACCGACCGCCCCTTCACAGGTAGAGACCAGCCTGACACGCTCCAACCAACCTCCGAACTACCGGATTGGCTAACAGAACTAGGGCCACCACAGACGAATGTCTTCAGTACCCCTTCCCCCGGTGACACAGAGCCGCCGGACCTGGGGGCCAGCGACCAACTGCCAGACTTGTTTGGGACGCAAGCGGGCGCTGACGCCATGCTGCCCGACTGGCTGTCGTTTGCTGAAGATGAAGATGAGCCGGTGGTCAGCGCCGTGGATGAACAACTTGCTCCCCCAGCAGACGAACCCCTTGTTGACCTTTTTGACGATACTCTTGCCGACGATACGCAGCAAGTTGACTTAGATCCAGAGTGGCTGGCAGAAATCACGTCGCTCGGAGAAGATGCCCTTACCGGAGCTTTGGAACCGCCAGCAACGGTTGACGACACGGCCGTACCACCAAAATCAACGAAAGCGGGCGAAGAACCATCATCCATACCTCCAGGTTCATCCGCCGACTTTGAAGACTTTTTCACATTCACCGACGAAGAGGGCGAAAGGGAAACGGCCGCCGCCGCGGATGCCCTGGATGAGTGGTTGACCGATGAAACGATAGATGAAGCAGACGTTCCCGAATGGCTGTCGCAGTTGGGTCGGGCAGCGACAGAATCGGACAGTGGCCTGTTGGTAGAGTCACAGGATAAAGACCAGGAACTCATTGTTGAAGACCTGCCAGAATGGCTTTCGCACATGCGGCCAGACGCCGATGCACACATCAGTTCTATGTCTGGTCTGGCTTCGCCAGAATCGCTGACGGCCGATGCATTCGAAGACATTCCTGCCGAACTCATTGGCGCTGATTTACCGGACTGGTTAGAAAATGTCACACGCTCTTCGTTTATTACGGAAGGTGGAGCAGCAGGCGCCGCTTCCGAAGAGATTCCCGACATCCCCGATTGGTTAAAACAAGACGGCGCCGACGTATTGGGGGAACAAGAGGCAGAGATTACCAATCAACTCAGCGCGCTGCTCGATGAACTGCCGCCGGCGCGCAACCCCCTGGCAGACCTGGCAAAAGCGGAAATACCAGATTGGATACGGGCCATGAAGCCCAAAGAACGTACCAGCGAACCGGCAGCCCTGGAACGGCCGTTACAAACGTCCGGCCCACTGGCAGGCATTCGCGGCGTTGTAGAGATCGAACCGGTTGTTGCTGCGCCCTATGTCAGCAAGATGCGCCCCATCGCACTCGCCGTAACGCCAGATCAGCAGCAGCAAATGCTGCTCTTGCAACAGTTGCGGTATGACACAACGCCAGCAGTAGCCATCGCGCCCGCAGCCGCCACCGGCGTCTCTATCCTCACCCGCACCCTGCTCACCCTGCTGCTCATTGGCGCGATCCTGGCCGGTCTGTTTGGCCCTAACCTGCTGCGCGATACAGCGGCCACCCCTCCTGCATCGCTAACCGCTGTTTACGATGCCGTGCAGGCGGCCGCCGGACAACCTGTCCTGGTTGCGTTTGAGTACACGCCGGCAATGTCCGCCGAACTGACGCCACAAGCGAATTTGCTGCTCACCCAATTGGCGGCCAATGACAGCCCAATCTTGCTGGTCAGCCAGTACGCAACTGGTATCGCCCAGGCGCGCAATCAAGATCAGGTGTATGTGCCCGGCACGCCGTTTTTTATCCCTGGCGAGGCCATTGGTCTGCGTGAACTGGCTAACTGTCTGCGTGAGCCATGTGCAGCCATTGCCGGACACTTGTTGGAATCAGATTTACAACAAACGCTCACCTCTGTTTCCCTGATCATTGTCCTCACCGGCGAGCGAGACAGTCTGGTAAACTGGATTGAGCAGGTCGGTACGCCCCAGGTCGGTACGCCCAGCGCCATACCCATGCTGGTTGGCATCCCACAAGCATTGCAGCCCGTTGTCACTCCTTACGTGGCCTCAAAACAGGTCAGCGGGGTGATTGGCGGGTTGCCGGAGACGGCCGTTTACGCGCAAACGTACCAACCCACCGCCACAACGACCACATCCGCACAACTGAACGCCCAACATCTGGCCCAAATCCTTGTCCTTGTTTTTCTCATCATTGGTGGTGTCAGCGCCAGTTTCACCCGTCCGACAACGCCATCCAAATCCAAGAAACAACAGTCGTAGCATGAGCGAATTAGCGGGACTCGTCATCGGTTTGATCTTAACTTTGCTGATTTACAGCTACATTTGGGGCGATAATCCTCTCTACCGCCTGGCCGTACACATTTTGGTTGGCGTCAGTGCGGCCTATGCGGCTGTGATCATTGTCCAGCAAATTTTCTTGCCCATTTACCGTGAACTGCTGACGCCAGGCGGCTCAGATTCGTTTATCTGGCTGATTCCCATCGTGCTTGGGTTACTGCTGCTGCTCAAACGGCTGCCACGCCTTTCCTGGATGGGGCGGGGAACCATGGCCTTGATGATTGGCGTGGGCGCAGCCGTGTCCCTACTCGGCGCGCTAACCGGGACGCTGTGGCCGCAAATGACGGCCGTTCACAGCGACAGCCCTATCCTCAACCTCATCATCGCCTTTTTGACCATCGCCACGCTCATTACCTTCCAGTTCACAGGCCGTACCAGCGGCGAAGGCGAATGGATACGCCCGTGGTGGCAGCAGATGGGCCTGGTACACATTGGGCAGGCCGTGATCATGATCACCTTTGGCGCTTTGTTTGCGGCCGTTCTCAACACCAGCCTGATCTTGTTAATTGAACGCATCAGCTTTTTCCTGACCAAACTGATACAAATGGCGTCATGACAACTACAGAAAGCAAAGAACTCCAGGCAGAATCATTTTTAATTGCTGACTGCGGCAGCATCAATACCCGTGTCTTACTGTTCGACGTCGTTGATGGCGCGTACCGGCTCATCGGCCACGCCTCGGCTATGACAACGATCATCGCGCCCTGGTCAGACATCACACAGGGGATCACCAACGCCATTCAGCAGCTTTCTGATGTGACCGGGCGACAACTGCTCAGCAGCACAGGTAAAATCCTCACGCCAGAGAAAAACAACAAAACCGGGGTAGATCACTTCATGCTCGTTGTCAGCGCCGCCCCTTCCCTAAACACAATTTTGGTTGGCCTGTCCGCAGACGTCAGCCTCACCAGCGCGCGGCGCGTTTTACACACCGTTTATGCTCAAGAAGTAGACACCTTTAGTTTGTCTGATCCACGCAGTGAAGATGAACAAGTAGCCGCCATCATCAAGCATAAACCAGACCTCATCTTTCTGGTTGGCGGCACAGACGGCGGCGCCGACCAGCGCCTGCTCACCTTTGCCCGCACCGTCAGTTTGGGTGTGACCATGCTTACCGGAACCAGGCGCGTGTCCGTTCTGTACGCCGGCAACATAGAACAGCGCGAAGAAATCAAAAAAATTATGGGGGATGGCATCATGCTGCACGCAGAAAACAACGTGCGCCCCTCCCTGGAAACAGAAAACCTGGCAGACGCCGCCAACATGATCGGCTCTCTTTACGAAAACTTACGCATCAAAGAACTGCCAGGGCTGCATCGTATCGCTTCCTGGAGCCAATATCCCCCGCTGCCCACAGCCCGCGCCTTTGCCACCATCATCCAATATTTTGCCGCCTTGCAAAAAGGGCAGGTGTTGGGGGTCGAACTAGGCACGGAAAGCGTCACCTTAGTCAGCGCCAGCGCCGATCATGCCGACCTCACCATTCGCAGCGATCTGGGCATGGGGCACAACATCACCAACCTGCTGCAGCACGCCAAACCGGCCGAAATTGCCTATTGGATGCCCTCAGAAATCAGTCATGAAGAAATCCGCGACTTTATGGTCAACAAGTCTCTGTATCCACAAACAATCGCCACTTCAGCAGAAGAACTGCATCTAGAACAAGCGATTGCTCGTGAAATGCTGCGCTGCGCCAGTCAGGAGACTGTCTTTGATTGGCGCAGCGGACAGCGCGCGCCCATTCCTTTCCGGCTGCTGCTGGTACGCGGTAATACCTTTACCCACACCCCACGCCCCGGACAAATCATTGCACTCCTCCTGGATGCCTTACAGCCTGTCGGCATTTTTGCCGTCGCCCTGGATCGCTACGGCATTCTACCGGCGCTGGGCGCGCTGGCGCAAAAATCCCCCTTGGCCGTTGTACAAACGCTCGAATCGAAGATTATGGCCGACCTGGGTTGGGTTGTCGTGCCCACCGGCAAGGGACAACCAGGCCAAAAAGCCTTGACTATACGCATTGAATCAGAACAAAAGACAGTTTACGAAGGGGATGTGGAATATGGCACGCTGGAGGTGTTTGTGCTGGAACACGGCCGTTCCCAAGTCACGTTAACCCCTTCCCGCCGTTTTGATATCGGGTTTGGCCCTGGCAAAAGCAATACCGTGACGCTGCCTGGGGGTGAAGTTGGTCTCGTTGTGGATGCCCGCGGACGCCCGCTGCAACTGCCACAAGATACGATTGCCCGGCGCAGCCTGATACGACAATGGCTATACGATATGGGTGGATGAGATGAGTATCCTGACACGCACAACCATCATTCAAGCCCAAACCAGACTCCGGCGCGAACGACTGCTGCCGCAGCGTGGTGAAGTTGTGGTTAGCCCTGGGCAAGAGGTATCCCCGGTGCAGGTAGTCGCGCGCGCACAGCAAGCAACCCGCTTCCGCATTGTTCCCGCCAGCGAACTGTGGGGCATTGCGCCCGATGAGGTCGAAAAATACCTGATCATCCAAGAAGGACAAGAAGTACACGCAGGCGATCCACTGCTGCGCCGCAAACGCATGATGGGCAGCCAAGTGTTAGAATCTCCTGTAGATGGCTACTTTTATGGGTTGAATAACGGTCGTATCATCCTGCAACAGCATGAATGGCATGAACTGCGGGCGTTGGTACAGGCCAAAGTCGTCAACGCCATCCCCAACCGGGGCGTCGTCCTTGAAGTCATCGGCACGCAAATTCAAGGCGTATGGGGATCGGGCAAAGAAGGAAGCGGCAAACTCAAAATTCTCTCCGAAACGGAACATGGTTTTCTGACGCAAGACCAGATTAAAGAAGAAATTGAGGGCAAGGTGGCCGTCGCTGGCGTCTTAGACCAGGCTGAATTGCTGGCATCTTTACAACGCGCCGGCGCGGGTGGCTTAATTATTGGCAGCATATCCGCAGAGAGCCTGCAATGGGCACGAAAAGCCTCTTTTCCGATCATTGTCACCGATGGCATTGGGAAACAAGGCATGTCCCGCCATATCTTTTTCCTCATCGGCAAACACGCCGAAGGGGACGTGGCCCTCTTTGCGCGTGAATTTGACTATTGGGGCAACCGACCCGAGATCATCATTCCCCATGAAATTTCAACGGGGATGCTGCAAACACCCCCAGAATATCAGCCATTAGCGCCAGGCCAAATGGTACGCATGTTGCGTGCGCCCTACACAGGTCAAACGGGACAGGTACTGCGGCTCAACCATTATCGCAAACAAACAGATACCGGCATCATTGGATATGGCGCGGACGTCAGGCTCGCCGATGGCAATATTGTGTTTGTTCCCTACGCTAACCTGGATACAATCATTTAGATAGAGCAACCTTGCAAAGCGGATCACGCTGAGTAGCCATCATCTGAACAGGAGGACAATATGTCTGAAGAGTTTATCGTTGAAGAAGGGAATACAGGGGGAACGGGAAATCGTCGCCCATTTTTAATCGCGTCAGTCGTGCTAACCCTCACGCTCATTTTGTCTGCTATCTGCGCAGGCGTCTACCTGCTCAGGGGTAATGGGAATGGGTCCGCAGTTGTTCAGGTGACCATTGCTGCGCGTGAAACCGAAAATGCGATCATTGCCGTCACCAATACGGCCGTTGCCCTCGGATTTGCAGCGACCGTTGAGTCTATGACCGTACAGGCCATGACTGCCGAGGCCATTCCGGCCACCAATACACCTGCCCCCACCAACACGCCCGCCCCCACAAATACCGCAGTTCCCACCGAAACCCCTGTTATCGTCGGCGCCGGTGATGGAACGGAAGAGCCAGAAGTGAGCGGCACAACCGAATTTACGGGTGGCGCCGACAACACCCCCACGCCCATAGCCGTTGTCGGTGGCGGCAGTGGTAGTGGTGATAGTAGTGGCGGCTCCGGCGCCTTGCCAGTGACGGGTTTTGATACCTGGGGCGCGCTGTTGGCCGCATTTGTCCTGATTGTGGTGCTGATTGCCGCACGACGCCTGCGTAGCAGTTGATAGATGTCCATGCCTGAGATGTCCATGCCTGAGAAAGCTGGAGCACAAATCAGCGCCAGGGCATTCCTCCAATCACTGCTCATCCTGCTGGCGCTCATGCTGCTGGCCGGGGTGCTCACACGCATAATTCCCGCCGGGGCTTATTTGCGCGTAATCGAAGACGGCCGTGAACTGATTGACCCCCAATCTTTCACCCTCAGCACGCAGCCAGAATACCCGGTCTGGCGCTGGTTCACAGCGCCTGTTGAAGTGCTGTGGGGACCCGACGCCATCATCATTATCACCATCATCGTTTTCCTGCTCATGGTCGGCAGCGCCTTTGCCGCACTCGACCGCAGCGGAATGCTAACGGCCGCCGTCGGCCGTTTGGTGCAGCGCTACGGTCACCGCAAATACACCCTGCTGCTCACCATCAGCTTTTTCTTCATGCTCCTGGGCGCATTCTTTGGCATCTTTGAAGAAATCGTGCCTCTCATCCCCCTCATGGTCGCCCTGGCCTACATGCTGGGATGGGATGCGCTGGTCGGGTTGGGCATGAGCATTCTGGCCACCAACCTCGGTTTTTCGGCGGCAATCACCAATCCCTTTACCATCGGCGTTGCGCAGCGGCTGGCCTCCCTCCCTCTCTTTTCCGGAGCCTGGCTGCGCCTGTTCATTTTTACGGCCGTTTATGCGGTGTTAGCCATCTTTTTGACGCGCTATGCCCGCCGCATTGACGCCAACCCCACCGCTTCACCCCTTTACCGGCTGGATGGGGCTTTGCGCGGACGCTATCAGGGGCAAGACGTAACCATCCTGACATCAGCTAACGCGCAGCCACGGCGGGCAACGCGCTGGTTGTTTATCAGCGTGGCGCTGATTGTGTTGGTCCTGGTGCTGGGGCCATTTGTGCCCATCTTAGGCGACATCGCGTTACCTCTGGTAGGGTTGCTCTTTCTGGTTGGCGGCGTCGGCGCAGCGCTCCAGTCAGGCATCGGCCGCAGCACCGTTGGACGAGCAGTCTGGCAAGGCATGGTCGGCATCGCCCCCAGCATTCCGCTCATCCTGATGGCCGCCAGCATCAAGCACATTGTTGCCCAGGGTGGCATTCTCGATACGATGCTGTACAACACCGCCCAGGCATTTGGGAACGCCAATTCATTTATCTCCATCCTGCTGATTTACTTCCTCGCCCTGCTGATTGAGTTTTTCGTCGCCTCCGGCTCCGCCAAAGCGTTTTTGTTGATGCCCATTCTCATTCCGTTAGGCGATCTGGTTGGTGTGACGCGCCAGGTGGTTGTGACAGCCTACTGCTTTGGCGATGGCTTCTCCAACCTGGCCTACCCCACCAACCCCGTTTTGCTGATCAGCCTGGGGCTAACAGTGGTCAGCTACCCAACCTGGATTCGTTGGACGGCGCGCCTGTGGCTGTGGATACTGCTGGTCACGTGCATTTTTTTGGCAATTGGCGTCGCTATCAACTATGGTCCATTCTGATCATATCTGGCACAGCAATGATTCCTGATGTTATTGACAATGACAGCCTGGCACAGTGCATGTTGTTGCGAAAGCTATCGCCAACAGAGTGGCAAGCCATTCTGTCTGGCGGTCGCGAACATCGGGTTTTGCCGGGAGAGTACTTCTTCCACCAGGGGGAAGAATCTAACCAGCTTTACATTCTACTGGCCGGTCAGGTAAAACTGACGCAGGTGACAGAAGCAGGCAACCAGGTGGTCATTGGCTACCTGAGGCCAGGTGACGGGTTGGGCATCGTCGTCGCCCTGAGCAACATGCTCTACCCGCTATCCGCCGAGGCAATGGAACTGTGCCTGGCTGTGGGCTGGGCGCGCGACGACATGAAGGCGTTGATGCTGCACTATCCACAATTGGCGCTGAACAGCCTGGAGATGGTGGGGGAGCGTTTTGCCGAACTTCAGGAGCGGTTCCGCGACCTGGCGACGCGGCGCGTGGAGCAGCGGGTGGCGCGGGCGCTGCTGCGCCTGGTGCGTCAGTTCGGCAAACGGGTGGCCGAGGGCGTACTGATTGACATCCCTCTCTCGCGCCAAAGCCTGGCGGAAATGACCGGAACGAATCTTTATCAGGTCAGCCGCCTGGTCAGTCGTTGGGAAAAAGAGGGTGTTGTCCAAAGTGAACACCAGCGAATTACTATCCTCAAAGCCCATGAATTGGTCATCTTGGGGGAAGATTTATAACCTTATTGCAAAAATGCAACGCGACCGAGGCTTACCTGGTATAAAGTTGAATAGAAAATTTATCCTATCGCCCTATCACCCTAACCTGGACAAGCCAGAAAAGAGATTTATCCGCAGATTACGCAGATTTCACAGATTAAAGCAAAAATCTGCGTAATCTGCG
>JACSRF010000614.1 GCA_014879875.1 Anaerolinea sp. | reverse complement strand
TTCGACTTCGCTCAGGGCCGAAGACTCCGCTCAGACCTGTCCTGAGTCTGTCGAAGGAATGACGATTCGCGGACTAATTTTAAAGGACACTTCTGCTTTTTGAACCATGCCAAATTCTTGTACATCATGCAAACATCTCACTGGAAAGGTGCTAAGGGCGTGGGGTATCAGGTGCGGCGCGGGGCCGCGAAGACGCGGGGCCGCGGAGATGGGCAGTGATGTGAAGTTGGGTATACCATTCATGCCAAAAGCGTGTTTCATCTGTACCCTCGCGTTCGCATTGTCACAAAATAAAAAGCCCCCTCGTCGTTGCCAGGACGAGGGGGCCCGTGGTGCCACCTGGTTTTATCGTAATCCGTTATCCGTTATCAGTAATCCGTCACTGATTACTGATCACCATTTACCGATTATCGATCTCATCATCGCTGTAACGGGCGGACCCGGCATACCTTATTTCGGCTGCAACTTGGGAGTGGATTTCAGGTAATGGCTCTGTTGGCTTGCACCACCGCCAACTCGCTGTTACACCAGATTACCGTACTTGTCTCCGTCATCGTTGTTGCTTGTGTTGGTTATTCTACTTGGGGATTATAACGAGGGGGGAAACGGCCGTCAACCACCCTGAAGCATAGAAGCATAGGCATATCAAGTTTGACGCACTTGACCGGTCTCATTTGCCTGTTTTTGTCGGGCAGAGATACAATCCATCATTAGGAAGAGAAAAAGCTACTACCAGATATTCGATTTCTCCAAAAAATTGGGTGTCGGTAGGCACAGGGAGAAAAAGAATGGATACTCTATGGGACGCAAGTCTGGAGACAACCCGTTGGCTTCAGGCTCATTATCCGCAGCTTGTCGGCTTTTTTACATTTATCAGCCAGCTTGGATTAGAAGAGTTTTACCTGGCTGTCATCCCCCTGCTTTATTGGTCGGTAGATAAACGATTGGGCAGGCATCTGGCCTACGTGTTCTTGTTTGTCAATGCGTGGAACCCGTTGTTCAAGCACGCCTTTCGTGGGCCACGGCCGTTTTGGTTAGACGCCTCTGTCGAATTGTGGCCGGAAACGAGTTATGGCATTCCCAGTGGTCATACACAGTTGGCAACGGCCGTTTACCTCTTCCTGGCCGGCTGGTTTCGCAAAACCTGGGGTTGGCTGCTCGCCATTTTCATGGTCATCGCCATGAATGTCAGCCGCGTTTATTTAGGCTCGCATTTCATCCACGACGTTTTGGCCGGAACCTTGATCGCCCTGATCGTGCTCTTTGGCTATTTCCTCTGGCAGCGCACCTACGCCGCCAATTTTGGCAAGCGCATCCTCGGCTACCGCCTCATGGTCGCCATCGTCATCCCCCTTGTCTTGGCCCTGCTCTACCTTGTCATGCGTCTGATCATTGGCGCGCCCAATATCAATGTGGCCTGGGCCAGTCACATCACCGAGGCGGAATTGGAAGGGTTGGAAGGGATGGCAACGGCCGTTGGTTCCCTCTTAGGCGCGGGCATTGGCCTGACCTTAGAAAGGAGCCGTGTCCGTTTTCTGAGTCAGGGGACAGTGTGGCAGCGGATCGGCCGTTTCCTGCTGGGCATTGTCGTCACCGTCGCTCTCTGGCGCGGTCTCAGCCTCATCTTTCCCGCCGACCCACTCTGGTTAGCCATTCCGCTGCGCATTTTACGCTACTTCATTACCCTGCTCTGGGTCAGCTTTTATGCGCCCATGGCCTTTGTGCGCCTCAAATTGGCCGCGGCCGAACCAACGCCACAAATTACCATGACTCCCCCTTAAGTTATATGCCTGAAACACCCTACCCCGATTATGTACAGCGCATGTTCGCACAAGCCGAGGCCATGATCACCGATCCTGATTATGGGCCGATTGAAGCGGCCGCGCTTTGCTATGAGGTTTTGGCGCTTTTTCCCAACCATGCTGGGGCTGCGGCGCTCATTCACAAAGCCCTGCGCGCCCCCTCGCTGATTCGTGATATGCGCAAAAGCATTGGCCGCCACATTGATGAATGGGATGACCGCCCCTGGCAAGAACGACGTCGTCTGGCCCTTTCCTACCGCTTTCTCTCCCGTTGGGAAAGCCAGGATGAAACCTACTCGCTCGATAAGGATGAGATGTGGCCGGCCGATGTGCGCGACATGGCTGAAGAAGGACGGCATCAACTGCTGCAAGATTACTTGTTGGGGCAGCCACGTGGCGCAGAAGTGGCCTGGCACATTTTTACAGAAGCCATTCGCCGCACGAACGATCCTGGCAAAATGATGTTTGCGGTCGGATATGTATATGCAGATCAGGGTTATTTTGCCGAGGCGGTGGAGATGCTGGAAGGGGCATTGGCGCACAACGCCACGCCTGGCGCAGCGCAGACAGAAATCCGCCGCCTGTTGGCCGAAGTACGTTGGTGGCGTGACAATCAGGAGCGCATTCCCTGGATTCCCCCGGTCGGAGATGGCAGCGCCCGCCGTTTTCAACGGATGATGACGCGCCTGGACCCAGAATTTGCGCAGTCGGAAACGGCCGTCGCCCCGATCCTGGAACACATTCCCCCTGATCCCGACAACCTCCCGAACGATTTTGCGCTGCCCCCACTGCTTTCCTCAGAGTTGACCGCCACCATTGCCGCGCACCTCGGTTCAACGCCAACGGAAACGGCCGCCGGCCCAGTTGATTGGCAATATCTGGACCGAATAGAGCGCGGTGAGGTGGACATTACGCAGCTCCCGGAGTGGGCGCAATATTTACTCCTGGAACTAGACAACCCAGAACAAGAGATGGCGGTGCTGCAATACGTTCTCAGTTTGCTGGCAAACCCGGACGAAGAAGAGTAATCGTCAATCGCCAATCGCCAATCGTCAATACTCTAACAGCGCCCCCGCCGCTGCCAGCCCGGACAGCGCCGCTCCTTCAATGCGCGGCTCCTTGAAAGCGTCTCCGGCAAAAAGGAGAGGGGACATGGTTTGCGCTTGCAAGAAGCGTTCGGGGTGCAAGGTGGTGGGCAGGGCATAGCGCCACCGGTTGTATTGCGCCGCCTCAATTGTGGCAACATCGCCCAGATGGCGTTTGAGCACGGCCTGCAACTTGTCCATGACCACCGCTTCTGGTTCGTCAAAATTTCCCTGACTGAAGAGCGGGCCGCCATGAACGGTAACGAGGGTAGCGTCGGGCGAAATGCCCTTGCGCTGATTATCGGCAATCCAACTGATGCGCGCCAACGGCCGTTGCAAAGCCCCCGGTTCCGGTAAATGCACCTTCCCTTTCACCCAAAACAAGCCACACAAACAAGGCGCGTAGGCAATTCGCGCCAGCGCCGCGTGGTCAGCCGCGTGCAGCGTCACATCCCCGGCCGCCAACAACGCCAGCGATTGGGGCACGGGGGACGTCAGCATGAGCGCCGCGCCGGTATACTGATTGCCCACCTCGTCAATGGCTTGCCAGCGATCATGCTCTTGGACAATGCGGCAGATTTTGACGCCGGTGCGCACGTCAAGCCCTTGGGCCAGGTGTTTGGGAACGGCCGTCATGCCCGTATGCACCGCATAACGAGGATAGCCATCCGATTTTGTGCCGACCAATGACCCATCCGACCAGCCGTGGCTCCAGACAAAGACCAACCCCTGGGCGCGCCACTGTGTTACATGTTGTTGAAATTCGGCCGTGCGTACTGTGAAAAACTGTGCCCCATGATCGGCGCGGCCGGGGCCAATGCGTCGGGTTGCCATACGGCCGCCCACCCCTGCTCCTTTATCCACAACCAAAACGCGCTTGCCCGCTGCGTGCAGCCGGTTCGCTGCCATCAATCCGGTAATTCCGGCCCCAACAATCAACACATCTACCTGATTCGACATGCAAGGTTTTCTCCTTGTCGTGATAGGTTTTCTCAACCCTATCCATCTGCTTGCTATATCGCCCTATTTTAGCAGATTTATGTCATGATGGGGTTTACAAAACGGCCATTTCCAAAGCATCAATCGCATCTCGAATAATCCGCGCGCTCCGTTGCAGCCCCTCCGTTTCCGCTGCGCTCAATGGCAGAGGAAATGTTTCCAAGACGCCAGCGCCCCCCACCAAACAGGGCAGCGAGACGGTGACATTTTGCACACCGGCTACCTCCACTTGTGGCGTACAGACAGTCATAATCGCGCGCCGGTCTTGCAGCACATTACGCACGATCCGCGCCAGCGCGCTGCCCACGCCATAATAGGTAGCCCCCTTACCTTCGATGATCTGATAGGCGGCATGACGCACATTATGTTCAATTTCAGCCCGCGTCTCGCCACATAAATCAACGGCGCGCAGTTCGCAAAACGCATCGAGCGGCAGGTTGCCAATGGTTGTCAGCGACCAGGTCAGCACTTCAGAATCCCCGTGTTCGCCAATGACGTACCCATGCACGTGTGTCGC
The DNA here is from genome assembly GCA_014879875.1 of Anaerolinea sp. GTDB lineage: Bacteria > Chloroflexota > Anaerolineae > Promineifilales > Promineifilaceae > JACSRF01. Next base: position 3,676 of record JACSRF010000614.1, on the reverse strand, counting down.
ATCTATGCCCAATGTTTGCGCCAGCAAGGCGCGGTAGCGGGCTGTGTCCAGGGTTGTGCCCGACCCAATGATGCGCTGCGCAGGAATGCCAAACTCGGCCGCGATGGCCGCCGTGACGTGCGTCATCACATCTACCGGATTGGTGGCAACAATAATCACTGCATCCGGGGCATGGGTGCAAATTTGGGGGATAACGGCGCGAAAAACGGCCGCATTTCGCTCTAACAATTGCAGCCGCGTCTCGCCGGGCTGCTGGTTGACGCCGGCCGCCATGATCACCACTTTGCTGCCGGCCAACGCATCATAACCCCCGGCCACCACATTACACGTGTGGGCGAAGGGCACGGCATGCAAAATATCGGCGGCTTCGGCGCGCGCGCGCGCCTCGTTCTTATCTACCAGGACAATTGAGCGCGCCACGCCGCTCATGACCATCGCGTAAGCGGCCGTTGCGCCCACAAAACCACTGCCAACAATTCCGACTTTCATAAGTTCTCCTTTTTAATCAGGGATATTATCATTCAGTTTACCTTTCATTGTGTACAACTGCCTTGAAAACACAAGCGTTACTCATGCGGGTATCAGGCATGGTTTGGTCGCTTGCGCACATTGACGCCCCCCTACAGCAAGCTATACTTTGCCCATCATTATAAGTGAATGACGAATCCGCCATCTTTTAAGGAGCACAACACAATGTCTGATCCCTCCCCCTACCATTACCTGATTTTGGGCGCCGGCCGGCAAGGAACGGCCGCAGCCTACGACCTGGCAAAGTTTGGCGCCGCCCGCAAGATCACCCTGGCTGACATGAACGAAGCAACGGCCGTCGCCGCCGCTAACCGCGTCAACGAACTGAGCGGCCGTAACGTAGCCGTCGGCAAAGCCATTGACGTCGCTGATGCGCAGGCGCTCATGGCCTTTATGCTCGACGTGGACGTCGTCCTCAGCGCCGTTCCTTACTACTTTAACCTGGATATTACCAAAGCGGCCATTGCCACCCAAACCCATTTATGCGACATGGGGGGGCACACCGGCATTGTGCGCCAGCAGTTGACGCTAGACAAAGAAGCCCAGGCCGCCGGGGTCAGCATTGTGCCTGATTGTGGCATGGGGCCAGGCTTGATCAACACGATGGCCGCTTATGCCATTGATTTGCTAGACGAAACCCACGCTATTCACATTTATGATGGCGGCCTGCCGCAGCAGCCTAAGCCACCCTGGAATTATCAACTAACCTTCCACATTAACGGATTGACTAATGAGATGGACGGCAAAGCGGTCTTTATTCGTCAGGGGGTAATTGCTTACGTGGATACCCTGACTGAGCCGGAATTTATAGACTTTGCGCCCTTGGGCCGGCTAGAAGCAGACATTACCTCTGGCGGCACGTCTACGGCGCCGTGGACGTTCAAGGGACGGGTGCAAACCTATGAAAACAAGACACTGCGCTATCCGGGTCATTTTGAATGGCTGCGAGCGTTTAAGCAGTTGGGTCTATTTTCTGAAAAGCCAGTGCTGGTGAACGGCCAGCCGGTGACGCCGCGCCAGCTTTACCACACGCTGCTGGAGCCACAAATCAGCGCCCCGGTGGTGCATGATGTGTGCGTAGTGCGTATTGTGGGTAAGGGGGTGAAGGATGGGCAGGAAACGGCCGTCACCATTGACCTGCTCGATTCCTTTGACGAAGCCACCGGGTTTACGGCCATGGAACGGCTGACAGGCTGGCACTGCGCCATTATGATGGGATTCCAGGCCCGTGGCATTGTACGCGCCGGAGGAATTCCCATGGAAACGGCCGTCAACCCCGCCGACTTCATGGCCGAACTGCCCAAACGTGGCATTCATTACGACACGCGCTGGCGCAAGGATTAATGAGGAACCATGACAATTACTTTTGATGAATTACTTGACGTAAAAGGGGCCAAATGCCCAATGCCCCTGGTTAAAAGCCGCAAGGTAATCAATAACCTGGAACTGGGGCAGGTGTTAAAGGTCGTGGCGACAGATCGCGATTCTGTCGCTGATTTTCAGAGTTGGGTGCAAACCGCCAAAAACATTGAGTTGTTGGCGCAAGAAGAAGAGAACGAAAATGGAACGGCCGTATACATTCATTATTTACGGCGTACCCAATAGGATACTTTAGCTACCCCGCTTGCGAAATGTTGGCCGCGCAAGGGTTCAACGTCATCAATCTGGGTGACGGCATGATTAGCTGGAAATCGTCCGGGCTGCCCCACAATTAAGCGTGCAGTTATGAAAGATAATTGCCAACGATTGGCCGCCAGCAAAGGGCCGTAAGAATTCACGTCCCATCTATGGCATTTTCCGGTTGAATCCCGTTTCATATGATAAGACCTATGTATGGTGGCGTGATTAGAAACCAGCCACCGTAAGGATAAAACGGGAATCTGGAAAATGACCAAACGAATTCTCATTGTGGATACTGATGAAGCTTTTGCGCGTCGTCTGGCAACGGGATTGTCCAAACTGGATGCCGTCATCATCTCCACGGCCGCCACGCTGCAAGAAGCCAGCAACGTGTTAAGCCGTGACACGCAAGACCTGGCTTTTATCCCCGTAGCTAAAGATGCGCGCGCCGTCCACGTTTTGCGCGCCTTGCAGCCTGATATACGCCTGATTCTGACCAAGCCAACCACCCAATACAAAGCGCCGGAAGCGTATTCCGGCAAGGTACAGGGCGTGTTGATTAAGCCGCTGCTGGAAATTGACTTGAGCACGGTGCTGCAAGCGGCATTCGCGCAGCCAGTTTGGACCGAACTGCCACGGGCCGGCAATCATCAGCAGCACATCTATACGGAAACCGGGCCGCTGCTGGACATGAACGTCATCACATCCATATTGCAACAGGCAAATTTGGGGCAGTTGGTGCATACGGCCGTTTTCGCCAAAGGGCACAATCTCCTCACCTCCTGGGGGGAATTGGATGAATCAGAGGCAGCCACCGTCGCCCTACAAGCGGGGCGTGATTGGGAAAAAGCCCCCAACACAGTGCAAATCCAATTTGCGCCGCTGCCGCCACGCTTTGACGAACTGCTGCTGTACACTCACATTGTCACCGAAAATTATTTACTGACCCTGGTCGCCTTACCGGAAACTCCCTTACGGGAAGTGCGGCTGCGCGTAAATCATCTTTCAGCCAGTCTGTCAGAGGCACTGCATGGACAGGCAAACAATCAGGATACGCAAATCGTTATTGATACCGGCCTGTTAGGGAAACGCAAATCATATGCCATTGTGTGGCGTCCGGTACGGCCGTTACCGCACTCCCTACACATTCCTCTACGCCGCTCCCTCGAACGGATTGCCATTGCCAACGCCTGCGTCATTACGCACATTACCGTCCAATCAGAACTCATTCACCTGGTTGTCCTGTGCCCTCCCGACCATGACAGCGCCTGGGCCGCCTATCTCTTCAAAAATGGATCAGAAGCTACCATTCAGCAAGAGTTTGGCGTTGACGACGTGCGTCTGTGGGAGAACGGTTTTTACACAGCAGAATCCATCTCGCCATTGACCGAAACAGAACTAAATGTTTTTCTGTCCCCTAGATCGTAAGAAGGTGCGGGGAATAGAGCGATTCACAGAGTTAAGGAACGCGGATTAAATAAGTTACGCTGATTGACTGACAAATCTCATCTTCGCGGTGACGACAGCG
>JACSRF010000342.1 GCA_014879875.1 Anaerolinea sp. | reverse complement strand
TTCCGTGTGCTTTGAAGTGTTTTAGTTTAGTGCAAGTTGATTCTCATGAGATTTGTCAGTCAATCAGGGTACCAATGTCACAGAATCGAGTATCAGAAGTTAGAACGTCACAACGAGAATCAAACCGGGAGCAACGCATCTTCTCGTTCAAAGCCTCGCAATGGATTTGGCTGGGTCTTGGTATCGTCGAAACCCTCATTGGGTTGCGCATTGTGTTGAAGTTAATTGCAGCCAACCCCGAAAGTCCATTTGCCGCTTTCATTTACAATGTCAGCGCCATTTTTCTCTACCCCTTTGCGGGGTTGGTAGGAACCCCCGCGGCCGGTGGGGTGGTGCTGGAACTCTCTTCCATCATCGCCATGTTGGTGTATGCGCTGCTGGCCTGGGGCATTGAACGAATCGTCTGGGTGATTTTCTATCGCCCACGTGGGTACGCGGTTGGCATTACGCAAACGACGACCAGCGAACCGGATTCTGTCCTGCAAACGACGACCCGCGAAGAATTCAATGAATAAACATAGGAGACAACATGCGCCTGGGGCGCACCACGAAGAATGGCTCTTTGGGAATTCGCGGGAATCGAGCCTGACGTGATGCGTGAAACGTGACACATGACCAGAGAAAATCACGCATCACGGAGCCAACCCCGCAAAATCCTGAAGACCCGAAGAATGAAAAGCGGGGATTAGGCGAACAGACTTGTGAAAAATGGAGCGGGAAACCGAGAAGAAACACGGTCAGAACTAACCCCGGTACGGCAGGAAAAGTATGGCACTCCATCCATCTTCGCAACCGTATAACTGGACGTTCTGGCGCGTGGTGTGGGCCACGCTCGTCCTCGTTTCTGTCGGCCTGAGTTTCTGGCTTCTCTATCGCTTTCATCAGGTCATTTTCATTCTGTTTATCGCCATCGTCATCGGCACAATCATCAGGCCGATTGTCCTCTGGCTGCACCGGCGAGGGTTGCCCCAAAGAACGGGGGTCATTCTCGTCTATCTCTTGCTGCTGGCCTTACTTACGGGCTTCGTGCTGTTATTATTCCCCCTGATTGCCGAGCAAAGTGTAACGATTACGGCCGCTGTACCCGGTTATTACCAAAGCCTGCTCGCGTGGATGCTTAACCATCCTAACCTATTGATGAAGAGCCTGACGGCCGTTCTGCCCGCCACGCTTTCACTCCCAGAACCGATACAACAAACGGGCCAGGAATTAATGGATTCAGCCAATCTGGCGCTGGGCTACGTGGCCGCGACGGCGAAGGCGCTGTTTACGGCCGTTGCCATTCTCCTGTTGGCCTTTTACTGGACACTCGATGGGCCGAGAATCATTCGCTCCTTGCTGCTGCTGGCGCCAATGGGTCAGCGTGAAGACATCAGAGACCTTGTTGCCGCGATGGAAACGAAAGTTGGCGCCTACATTGCCGGACAAGGCATCCTGATGCTGGTCGTCGGTAGCATGGCCCTGATTGCTTACTGGCTCATTGGGCTGCCCTATGTTCTGGTACTGGCGTTTGTGGCCGGCGTGATGGAGGCGGTTCCGCTTATTGGGCCGCTGCTAGGGGCCATTCCGGCAGCGCTGGTAGCCCAATCTCTAGGGTTCGACAAACTGATCTGGGTCATTGTAGCCACAGTTGTTATTCAGCAGTTTGAAAACAGCCTGCTGGTGCCGCGCATCATGCGGAAGGCAGTGGGCGTCAACCCATTCGTCACCTTGCTGGCGCTGGTTGCGTTTAGTTCTTTGCTGGGGGTTGCCGGCGCGCTCATGGCCATTCCCCTGGCGGCTATCATGCAACTTTTACTCAATCGCTTTGTCTTTGATCCCGGAGCCTCCGAGTTGTCTATCACGTCCGGCCGCGACTATGCCAGCCGGCTGCGCTATGAAGCGCAAGATTTAGCCCAAGACCTGCGCCAGCAGGCGCGGCTGACAAAAAAGGGTTCGGACCAAAAGATCAAGGAAACAGATCAGGTGATGGACGAGATTGAGGCGATTGCCAACGATCTGGATAGGCTGCTGGCCCAGAGTGACCGTTCGGAGGCAGCATGACGAAGCGATTGGTGTGGCTGAGCACGGCTGTTATGTCCACCTTGTTGGCCCTGCTGCTGTTATGGCAGTTCCGAACGGCCGTCGTTTACGTTCTGGTATCCCTGGCGTTGGCGGCGGCGGTACGTCCCTTTGTTAAGCGCCGAGTCAAACGGGGCCTGGTAATGCGCCTGGCTGTCATTTTACTCTCCCTGCTGGCTCTGGGCAGCTTCGGCCTCTTGCTTTTTCTGAGTGTTGGGGGCGCGGTCCGTGACGTTCAGGAATTGGCGCAGCAGGTGTTGGCGCAGGATGAATGGCGGCAGCCAGAATGGTTAAAAGGCAGTTCGTTGCAACACCTGCTTGACACGCGATTGCCACCGCCGAGCGAGCTTTTTGCTGCCGTGATCGGCGACCGGGGGCAGCTTGTCCTACCGGCCGTCCTGAATTTCACGCAGGGATTTTTCACTCTTTTAAGCGGGACCTTTGTCATTCTGTTCTTGAGTCTTTATTGGATCCTGGATCAAGCCCATTTTGAACGACTCTGGCTCTCGCTGCTGCCGCCGGGGCAGCGTATGCAGGCGCGCGATATCTGGCAGACTGTTGAGTCTGACCTGGGCGCTTACATTCGCAGCGAAGCCGCGCAAAGCCTCCTGGCAGGACTGTTGTTAGGCCTGGGTTATTGGGCGCTGGGATCGCCCTACCCAACTCTGTTAGCGTTGACAGGGGCCGTGTTGTTGTTGTTACCGGTAGCTGGAGCAACCCTGGTGGTCATCCCACCCCTTTTGCTGGGGTTACTGACAGGGGCACCGCTTAGTTTGTTTACGGCCGTTTATACCGTTGTCGTAGTGGCTGCCCTGAAATGGTGGGTTGAACCACGCCTTTCCCACCGCAAACAGGCTAACCCCATGTTGACCGTCATTATCCTCATAGCCCTGGCAGACGCTTATGGGCTGCTCGGCGTTGTTGTCGCGCCACCTTTATCCGCCGCTTGCCAAATCCTGTGGAGCCACATGGTCAGCCGCCGCTCTGTTCCCGGGGCGGCGACCCAGGTTTCAGACCTCAAAGAGCGGCAAGCCCAATTGTGGGCTACCATCAGGGCGATGGATGAACCGCCGCCGCCATTGGTCACCAGCAGCATGGCGCGGCTCGCCCAACTGATTGAGCAGGCAGAATCAACGCTGCAAACGGCCGTTGCGCAAGGTGGTTTGCCTGCGCTGGCCGAACCTTCCTGACCCTTTCCTCTAAAATTGCAGCAGCCAGAAACGTAATATTGGCTGTCGTCTCCCCCACTTGGGGGAGACGAGTATCCGCTAACTAGCCGATGTTATTAAAGCGAGTTAGTGTTAGTGTTATTATATGACCCGTGTATTCCTGGCCGACAGCCAACCTCACGTCCGTTCAGCCCTGCGGCTGCTGCTGCAAGATCTAAATATGCAGGTAGTTGGCGATGCCAGCAACTGGTCCGCTGCTTTAATCCAGGCCGCAGGAACACAACCCGATATGTTGGTGGTGGATTGGGACATGATCCCCACCAATAGTTCCCTCCTTGAACTGCGTGCAACCTGTCCGGCGGCGGTCGTCATTGTCCTTACCAGTCACCTGGATGCCCGACAACAGGCGGCGCTTTCGGCCGGAGCCGACAGCTTTATCAGCAAAAGTGAGACACCCGACCGGGTGGCAGAACGTCTGCGGGCCGCGGTTGTGAACGGCCATTTTTCGTAACGCCACATTAGCACTGGTATCAGCGCGGCGTATTACCCCAAATCTATAATATAAATCGCCGTGGCACAATGCAAGGAGCAGCATATGAAGCCAGATGACCACTTAAAACGGCAAACTATCCACGTGCGCCATACTTACAAAACCAAAGACGACTTTTTGCACTGGTTAAGAAAGCGAAACGCTCTCCAAAAACCGGCAGCAGAAGAACAGATCACGCAACCTACCCGCGAGATGGCGCGGGCGCTGATGATATGGAGCGATGATGGTGGCTCGCCGGCGTAATCGTTTGCGGATACATTGACGATGCAAGTGCTTTAATGCGCCGTCAGCAAAATGGGATTACCAGAAGGGTCATGCAGCAGCCAGCCGTTATCGTGAGGAGTGGTGGGAATGACGGCCGTTTCCAGCCGCATCATTATCTCCGGCAGCAGCGATGGCTGCACTTGCAGAGTAAACCATTGCAGGCCTAGCGCATCTACTGGTGGCGGGGAAGCGTCGACCCCATTCCACGTATTCGCCCCCAGGTGATGATGATACCCACCGCTAGACATGAATGTGGCGCTGTCCCCGTAGCGCGTTACCAGGTCCAGTCCAATCACGTCCCGATAAAACGTCTCGACAGGCGCAATGTGCGCCACGTGCAAATGAATGTGGCCCATCGTCGTACCCGGTGGCAAACCAGCCCATGCCCGCTCCATCCCCAGCAATTCATCAAACACGCCGGCCACGTCGAAAGGTTCCGTCGTCAGTTTAAGCTGCCCGTTGGGATACTGCCACTCTTGGCGCGGCCGGTCGCGGTAAATCTCAATGCCATGCCCATCCGGGTCAGACAAATAAATTGCCTCGCTGACGGCATGATCCGCCATGCCGCTGAGCACAGTTTCGCTTTGGGCAAAATGGCGCAAAGCCAGCGCCAGGTCAACCCGTGTGGGCAGCAGCAGCGCGAAATGGTATAGACCGGTTGCGCGCAGCGCCTTGCGCGCTCCCCGTCTTTCTTCCAGGCGCAGCAAATCGGCCTCGCCCACGCCCAGCGCAGCCACGTTTCCCTGGCGTTCATGCAGGCGCAAGCCAAGTCGCTCTTCATAGAAGCTGAGGGAAGCGTCAAGGTTCGCCACCGTCAGCGCAACTGTCCCAATCGTAATGGGGGCATCAAAGGAAGTGAAGTCAACATTCATACGCGCTATTATACACATTTGCAAGAACCGCGTTCTTTCTGAGAGACGCGGTTCTTGATGGCAATCTATTTCATGTTCAGTCTCAGCTAAATATCAGGCCGGTTCGGCGACGGCTTCAAGCTGTTTGATTAATTCCAACTCAATGCTGATTTGCACCTTCTCGCCAACCAGCACGCCCCCTGTTTCCAAAGCCTGGTTCCAGTTCAGCCCCCAATCTTTGCGGTTCAAGGTTGCCGTTGCCGTGAAACCGGCGCTGGTGGTTCCCCAGGGGCTTTTTGACTGACCGGCATATTCCACATCCAGAGCGACCTCTTTGGTGACGCCGCGAATGGTCAAATCGCCAACCAAACGCCCCTCGTCGTCGTTCAATTGCTCAACTTGCTTGCTTTTGAAGGTCATGACCGGGTAATTGGCGGCGTCGAAGAAATCGGCCGAGCGCAAATGGTTATCGCGCTGCCCATCCCGCGTATTGATGCTGCCGATTTCCACGGTGATGTCTACGGCCGTTTGCGTTGGATCGTTCTCATCGAAGTTGACGTGGCCGCTAAACTTCTCAAACTGCCCGCGAACCTTTGAAATCATCATGTGGCGCACGCTAAAACCAATTTCTGAATGTGCAAAGTCAATCTGCCAGTTCATCTGTTATAATCTCCTTGAAATATGTTTGTGATCCTGTAATTTGTTTGAGCCTGATTATCAGGGCAAGTGGACTCGCGTCCGTATTTATGTTACAATAATAGCGGACTCAAGTCCACTTGTCAATTGATTTCTGGTAAGATGACGCACGCGATCAGGAGATACTCATAATGATGGCATCCGGGCAAAACCCTATTCCCATTGGCAATCTCATAGAAGTAGGGGGCGAAACAAAACATGAACGGCGTGATGCGGCCGCCAACCGCGCTTTAATTCTGCAAACGGCCGAACACCTCTTCAACCAGCACGGCGTCGCCAACGTGAACATGGCGGACATTGCGCAGGCGGCCGGGGTGGGCAAGGGAACGCTCTATCGCCGTTTTGCCAATAAGGGGGAATTGTGCCTGGCCTTGATGGACACGCAGCTACTTGACTTTCAGGAGCGCGTGTTGGCGCGGCTGCGCCAGCTTACAGCGGGCGGCGTTCCTTACATCGAGCAGTTAGCGGAGTTCATGGATTCCCTGGTCTATTTCACCGACACCCATCGGCCGTTGCTGTGCGCAGTGCAGCGCGAAGGGTTCTTTGTCGGCAGCGCCGAACTGAGCCTGCCCCATTTTTGGCAGTACATGACCGTTAATGGGTTGCTCCAGCGCGCCGCCGTCGCCGGTGAAATTTCGCCAGACCTGGACATTGCTTACCTGGCCGATGCGCTGTTAGCGCCGTTGATGGTTGAGATTTTTCGCTTCCAACAAGAGGCGCGCGGATTTTCGTTGGAGCGTATCAGCGCCGGGTTACGTTCTATCGTGACTGCGTTATACATTCAAAACACGTAATAGCGCATTCTGTAGCGCAAATTTTCCAGTTTGCGCGGACAAACTAGAAAGTTTGTCTTACATTTGCAAGATGAGACAGCACGCGCCTGCGGCGCACCATCAAATGAATGAAAATTTGTAGTCCGAACATCCTTGTGCGGACATCGAACAGGGATGTTCGCTGTACAACTGTAGTCCGAACATCCTTGTGCGGACAGCGAACAGGGATGTTCGATGTACAAAGGAGCGATTATGAGCACAGAATTGACAGTTATACCCTGGACACGAGACGAGGTTCCTAACGAAAAGCTGATTCGCCAGTTGTTGTTGGAAGAAGGGTTATCGGCGCATCGTTGGTCGAATCGCCCCCGCGACGTTTATAGTGATCACGTTCACGAATTCCACAAGGTATTGTACGTGGTACAAGGGTCCATCACCTTTACTTTGCCCGATGCCGCTACCGAGATTACGCTGGAGGTAGGGGATCGGTTGGATCTGCCTGCGGGTGTGGCGCACAGCGCCATCGTTGGGCCGCAAGGTGTGGCCTGCATTGAAGCGCAGCGATGGTAGGAGCCTGTGATCGGTAATCGGTAAACCGTAATCGGTGATCCGTTGTCCGCAGCGCGCAATCGGCTTACGGTTCACGGCTTACGGCTTACGGCTTACGGTTCACGGTTCACGGCTTACGGCTTACGGCTTACGGTTCACGGCTTACGACTTCGAGGGAAAAGCCCAGGTTAAAAAGTCAGGCAGCGCTTCGGCCCAGGTGTCGTAGTTATGACGGCCGCCGCGCACTTCCACGTAACACACATCCTGCCCCCGTTTGTACCCAATTTGCTCCAGTTCAGCGATCAGTTCGAGTGTGTCTTGAATCGCATCAATGACGCCGTTGCCGTCGCGATCGGCCGTTTCGTCTTGGGTGGCGGCCTGGAACCAAAAGCGTTGGCCGGGGTGGTAACGGCCGTTGCGCACCATCTCCTGCGCGATCAGCTGCCCCGGCGTGACGTGGGGGTCATCTGTCCCGGCGCGCCACCAAAAGGAGCCGGAAAAAACGCCCACCATGCCGAACAGCTCAGGGTGATTCCAGGCCATGTCAAATGCAGACAGCCCGCCCAGTGACGCGCCAAGGAAAGCGGTTTGTACGGGCTGTGTACTCACGGGAAAGGTCTGGTTGACGTGTGGCATTAACTCATTGACAATGAATTTCGCATAATCAGACGCTCTATCGCCCAAACCTTGTGCGTTTACGGTAACGGCCGTGCCATATTCGTGCAATCGGTCGTCGTGCGTTGGGATGGCGACGATGAGAATGGGGTCTATCTTGCCGCGCGCGATCAACTTTGCCACTGTTTCACGCAGCCCCAACTGGGTCACATCTTGCCCATCATTAAGGTAGAGAACGGGATACGGAGCGTCCGACGGATACCCCGGCGGCAAAAAGAACAGGATGTCGCGGCTGTTGCCCAAATGCGCTGACAAAAAATCAGGCAATGTGACAACGGCTACGCTCTCCAACAATTTTTGCCGCCGCCACCGCGCCCATGCCGTGAAGAGGATGAGGAGGAGGGTGAGGACGGCCGTTAACAACACCCAATCGTGCATCGAAAAGACTCCATGTATCCTGTTTAGGAACGCGGATTAAATAAGTTACGCTGATTGACTGACAAATCTCATCTTTGCGGTGACGACAACGAATTTAAGTAATAAACGAATGAAAGCTGCCAGAGGAAAAATTCGCTGTTTACTC
>JACSRF010000606.1 GCA_014879875.1 Anaerolinea sp. | reverse complement strand
CAGAGAGACCACACGCATCACTCGTCACATGTCACGCCGAACCCCATGAAATCCTGTAGAGCCATAAACAATTATACGGAGGGCATGAAGAAGGCATGGCGTTACGCGGAGAATTGAATTTTTTGTCTTTTCTCTCCGTGAATTCTGCGTCTTCTCCGTGTAACTCTGTGTTCCATTTTCTCAGGATGTGCGATGATCATTGGAATTGATGCCAGCAGAGCAGTCAAAACGCAGCGCACCGGAACCGAAGGGTATGCTTATTTTCTGATCAATGCCCTCATCCCTTTGGCGCAGCAAGCCGGTCATTGTTTGCGCCTGTACTTCAACGGACCGCCGCCGCCAGATTTGTTTCCCAGTATGACGCCTGAATGTGAAGCACAGGTAGAGGCACGGGTTTTGCCTTTCCCACGCCTGTGGACGCATTGGCGGCTGGCGCGGGAATTGCACGCGGATCCGCCGGATGTGTTTTTTACGCCGGCGCACGTGATCCCGCTGACGTACCAACGGCCGTCTGTGGCCACCGTGCATGATCTGGGCTACCATCATTTCCCGGACACGCACACCCGCAGCCAGCTGTGGTATTTACAGTGGAGTACGCGGCACAACGGCCGTGCCAGCCGCCTGGTGATCGCCGATTCGCTGGCGACGCGGCAGGATTTGCTGCACTTCTATGGCACAGACCCGGCCAAAGTTCGCGTCGTTTACCCCGGTGTTGACCCCGATTTGCACCCGGTTGAGGATACTGTGGCGATAACGGCCGTGCTGCGCAAATATGGCGTCACCCCCCCCTACCTGCTTTACCTGAGCACCCTGCAACCGCGCAAAAACCTGGTGCGCCTGATTCGCGCCTACGTGCAAAGCGGCGCGCCGCACCAACTGGTCATCGCCGGTAAAAAGGGGTGGCTGGCCGAACCCATCCTCGACGAAATTTTTCACCTGGACATCGCCATCGCCAAGAAGATCATCATGCCCGGCTTTGTGCCCAATGAAGACAAAGGGGCGCTCATCTCTGGGGCAACGGCGCTGCTTTACCCGTCACTGTATGAAGGGTTTGGCTTTCCCCTGCTGGAGGCGCAGGTTTGTGGCACGCCGGCGCTGGCCGCCAACACCAGTTCGCTGCCGGAAATCGCCGGGGAAAGCGCCCTGTTGGTTAACCCCCTGGACGTGAACGCCATTGCCGACGCCATCCGCCAACTGACGCGCGATCCGCTGCTGCGGCATGAACTGGTACAAAAAGGGTTTGAAAACGTGCAGCGCTTCACCTGGGCCGCAACGGCGCAGCAGGTGTTGGCGGTGTTGGAAACGGCCGTTGCCATAGACGTGACCAGGACCGGTTAACCAGAGATGGCGCGGTCAGAAACCGGCCACAGCAAGTATCATAGAAACGTCACAGTCGTTTCCTTCATTTTCCCAGCCGATGCTCCAGATGCGCCCAGAACCAGTCGGCGGCAGTGCGCGTCACCCCTTTGCGCGCGCCAAACATCAGCTTACGTCCCACCGCATCAATGGGATATCCCTCAATGGCGACTGTCGTCTTCTTGGGGCCGGCGCTTTTCACCTGCACATTAAGTTGGGTGCGGTCCCCCAACACCTTGCCTAGAATGGTTTTGTCAAACTGAATTTCCAAAACGCCGTCTGCTGCGCTTTCTTTTAACACTTTGCCTTTCAGTCCATCTACAGCGCCCCGCGCCGCGCCAAACACGGCCGCGTCGTCTTGGGGATAGGCTCTTTCTTCGGTAATTGTGTAAGACATGATGCCCTCTTTTTTAGTAATCGGTAGGCGGTAATCGGTTGTCAGTTCACAGATAATGGGAAACGGCAACTTGCGCGGCCAATGTTTCCACCAATGCGCGGCTGCCAACGGCCGTTCCGCTCATACTCGCCGTCGCTGCCCCACAAGCAATACCCCAACGCAGCGCCTCCGGTAAGGTCTGCCCCTGGCTCAGCCCCCACACCAACCCGCCAACCATCGAATCGCCGGCGCCAATGGGGTTTTTCTCTTGTATTTGCGGGCTGGCGGCCAGCCATACCCCTGCGGCGTCGGCCAATAAGGCCCCTTTCTTGCCCAGGGAAACGACGACGTTGGCGACGCCGTTTTGTTGCATGGCCTGCGCGGCGGCGGCTATGTTGACTGTAGTATCTACCGGCAGTCCGGTGAGGTTGTGGATTTCACCATCGTTGGGCTTGGCGAGAAACGGCCGTGCCGCGCACCCATCGCGCAGCGCATCCCCACTGCTGTCCAAAATGACGCGCGCCCCGGCGGCCTGAATGTCGCCGATGAGTTGCAGATAGATGGAAGCGGGCACGCCCGGCGGCAAGCTGCCCGCCAGTACCCACCAATCCCCCGCCTGGGCCAACTGCCGCACCTTTTGCACCAGGGCGATTTCCTCCGCTGGAGAGATGGTGGGGCCGGGTTCGTTGGCCTTCACATAATGGTCGTGGGTCTCGGTAACGATGCTGACGTTGGTGCGCGTTTCCCCCGCCACCCAGACAAAATCAGTGGCGATGCCCAGTGATTCCAAACCGTCGCGCAGCAGTTCGCCACTGCGCCGCCCCGCAAACCCCAGGGCCACGCTGTTTACGCCCAACGCCCGCAGCATCCGCGATACGTTGAATCCTTTGCCACCAAAATCTACGCGGCAGGCGGTGGCGCGCAGCACACTGTCGAATTCAATGGCCGGAACCGTGAGTTCGCGGTCTACGGCCGGATTGAGCGTTACGGTGTAAATCATGGCAGTTCCTCATCGTAAACGTGAAATGTGAGGCGTGACCCGTGATAGCCTCTGGTCAGGCTTCACGAGAGCCGGAGAACAGGCGCTATCGCTGTCCTTGTTTCTGGGTGTAACCGTACCAGAGGCCGGTGATCGCGCCCATGATGGCCGCGAATAAAGTGGCGCCACCTTTACCACCCCAGGCATAGGCCAGGTGTCGCCCTTCGAGCATGGCCAGGAACAGGGCGTATTGCGCCCAAAGGATGGCAAATTGGCGCAAGGCGCGGCCATCCAGCCCAACCTGTTTTGCCTTTACCATGCGTACAATCAGCGTCACCAGCGCCGCCAGCAAGCTCAACCCCACCACCAGCATCAGGCTCGGCTCGCGCAGCGGCCGGAAAAACAGCCCAAAATACAACCCCAAAGCCGCGCCTATCCACGCATACCGCTGCCAGGAAACGGCCGTTCCCGACCCCGTTTTAAGTTTAACTTTCATCGGTCATCCCTTGCCGGTAATCGGTAATCGGACACCTGATTACGAATTACTGATTACTGTCCACTGATTACTAGATTACTGTTCACGCCTCTCCCCACAGCAACTCAATCAACGCCGCTTCCGCCTCATCCGTCCACACATTGCCCGGCCCCAGCTTCGCCCCAACTTCCGGCAGCTTTGCAGGCAGTTCGTCCAGCCCCAACAGCGGCAAATTGTGAAGCTGCGGGAAGATGACGATTTTGCCGGGGTACTTCCCTTCCATGACGGCCGCCATCGCTTCCTGCGCCGTTTCCATGCCGCCAATAGCCGCCACCGACCGTTCCGGGGAGAGTGAGCCGTCCAGCGCCCGCGCCATCACCGCCGCCTGGTCGTCAATGGTCAGGCCAGACGTGCCGGTGTACTGCGCATTACCCAGGTAAACGGCGCTGAGGTTCAACGGGGCCATCGTGCCATTGGGCACGCCGGCGAACAGTACCAACATGCCATCCGGCTTGAGCAGCGTCGCCGCTTCGGCCATCAGTGGGGCGACGGGTACGCAAATTACCACATCGTCCGCGCCAAGCTGGTCGGTAGCGCGCATCACAAAGTCATACAGGCTCTCACCTGCGTTCTGCGGGTTGAAGACCAGCAGTTTGCGCCCATTGGCCTGCGCCAGCGGGCCAAACTGGCGCATGATCGCCTCCAGCCGCTCGTCGTTAATCTCCGTGGCAATGATGAGATGGGGGCCGTCGGGCAGCTCGATGGCGCGCTGTACGTGCATTTGTCCCATAGGACCGCCCGCGCCGACGAAAACGGCCGCGCCGCGTGGTCGCAGCTCGCAGCGGTTACGCGCCTCGCCGTAAGCGGCGGCAATGTCCGGCCCTGCGCTGCCCATAAAGGCGATGTAATCGTAATGCAGCCGCCCCACGTCGGCATCGGCCAGGCCATCTAGCGGGGTTTTTCCTACCAGGTTGAGCGTGCCGCGCCGGGCAATACAGCGGGCCATGGCAGAAACGGCCGTCGCCGAACGGGGATCCAGCGCCACCGCGTCATCAAACCCCTTACCGCCGGTCAGATCCTCTTTCAGCGCTGCATACTCGGCGGCGTCCAGCCCATTGCGCTCAATGATTGTGGCGTTTGTTTGCGCCACCAATGCGCGTACTGCGGGCGGCGTGTCGGTGAGCACAATCGTCGCCGGCGCGTCCAGCCCGGCCGAAAAGGTATATTCCCGCGTATCGCCTGGCTGCCCCACAATCCACATGATACCGCCTGTTTTTGGCTCCAGGCGGCGGCGCTGGGTGTAAGAAGCAACCACACAACCCCACGGCTCCAGCAGCGACGATTCGGCGTAGCCCATCTCCCCCGCCAGCGGCAGCAAACACGCCCCCGCATCCGTCTCCAGCACTTCCGCGCCGATGAGGTGGTATTGGATCAAACCGCCGGGTACGGTGTAGCCGTAGGCGGTGCTTTTGCCGTTTTGGTAGATGTCGGGCTGCACCGCCAGCCGCTGCCCGTGATGGTAGCGGTCGCGTAAATTTTTGCCGGCCTCAATGACGGTGAGGGTGACTTCGTGGCCCAGGCGGGTTGGTTCCTGGGTCAGGTCGCGGTTGTACAGCTTGGGATGTTTGCCCCCCTGGGTGATGATTTTGACGTCGGAGAAGCACATGCCCACGCTGTCAATGCGCACCAGCAGTTGGTCATCACCCGGTTGGGGGATGGGGAATTGTTCGGGACGGCCGTTCCGCCCCATATTTTCCAGACCCGCCCCATACATATTCCAGGCCCAGGTTTGCTGCGGCACGGCCGTACTGGCCGCCCGATAACGTTCATATTTGCTTGCCATGATAATCCTCTTTTTGTTGGAAAGACTGATAGTCTCGCAGTCTGGTAGTCGGACCACTTGCCCCCTCGACCACTTGACTACCTGACTAATTCCCTGACCTCTTGCGCAGTGGCGCAGGTCAGCGCCTTTTGCGCCAGTTCCTTGGCCCCGACCAGCGTTTGTGCGCGAATTTGCGCTTTGACAGAGGGGATGGCGGGCACACTGACGCTCAATTCATCCACGCCCAGCCCCATGAAGATGGGCACGGCCTGGGGATCGGCGCCTAATTCACCACAGATGCCTACCCATTTCCCGGCAGCGTGGGCCGCTTCCACGGTGCGCCCGATCAGCCGCAGCACGGCCGGGTGCAGCCCATCCGCCTTACCGGCCAGGGAAGGATGTTGGCGGTCCATCGCCAACGTGTACTGCGTTAAATCATTGGTTCCCACCGAGAAAAAGTCTACTTCGGCGGCCAGTGCGTCGGCCATCAGCGCCGCCGACGGGATCTCAATCATGATGCCGATTTCCACCATCGGTACCTTTAATTCTGCCCTTACCTCTTCCACAATTGTGCGCGCGGCGCGCAGTTCGCCGATATCGGCGATCATGGGGAACATGATGCGCAGCTTACCGTGTTCGGCGGCGCGGAGGATGGCGCGCACCTGTTCGCGCAGCAGATGGGGACGATTCAGGCAAAGGCGAATGCCTCGCTCGCCCAGGAAGGGGTTGGCTTCTGGCGGCACTTCGATGTAGGGCAGCGGCTTGTCGCCGCCGATGTCCAGGGTGCGCACGATGACCGGCTGCCCTTGCATGGCCTGGGCAATGTCGCGGTAGACGGCGAACTGTTCCTCTTCGCTGGGCGCGGCGGCGCGGTCGAGGAAGAGGAATTCGGTGCGCAGCAGGCCTACCCCTTCCGCGCCCGCCAGCACGGCCGCTTTGGTGTCGGCCAGACCGCCCACGTTGGCGACCACCTCGACGCGATGGCCGTCGGGGGTGATGGCGGGGGCGGCGGCGCTGCGGGCGGCCGTTTCTTGCTGCTGCCGCCACGTGGCTTGCATCTGCTGCGCCTGGGCAATGGCCTGGGCGTCGGGGTTGAGGGTCAGCGTGCCGCTGCGGCCGTCGAGGATGGCGGGCGTGTTGTTTGCCAGTTCCAGCACGCTGACGCCGGCGCTGACCATGGCGGGGAGGCTGAGGGCGCGGGCGATGATGGCGGAATGGGCGGTGGGGCCGCCAACGGCCGTACAGAACCCCAAAACCCGCTCTTTCGGCAAGGAAGCGGTGTCCGAGGGAGAGAGGTCGTGGGCAATGACGATGACGGGATGCTCCGGCAGGCGCAAGCCCTGGTCGTCTGCGCCCACCAGTAGACGCAGCACACGGTAGCCCACATCGTGAATATCTGCAGAGCGGGCCGCCAACAGCGGATCGTCCAACCCGGCTATGAGTTTGGCGCGGGCTTCGATGGTGGATTGCCATGCCTGGGCGGCCGGCTGCTGCTGGCTGATTTTGCCCAACACGGTGTCCAGCAAATCGGGGTCGTCGAGGATTTCCAGATGGACGTCGAAAATGGCGGCTTCGTTGGTGGCGCTGCGGGTGAGCATTTGCTGGTGCAGGGCGGCCAGTTGACCACGCGCCTGCTCAATAGCCGTTTGTAGGCGGGTTTCTTCGGCCGAAGCGCCGCCAAAAGTTTCTGTAAAGGTGACTTCAGCGTGTCGCAGTTGGAAGATAGGGCCAATGGCGATGCCGGGGGCGGCAGCGATGCCGCGAATGAGGCCGTCTTGTGGCTGCTGGTTAGTTGATTGGCTGGTTAGCTGGTTGGTTGGTTGGTTGATGTGCTCTGCTTCGCCCAGGCCGTCGGCAACGGCCGTTGCCAGCATGGTCATCGCGGTCTCTTCATCTACCCCATCTACCACAATGTGAATGGTTGTGCCTGCTTCTGCCCCCAGCGTCAACATGGAGATCAGGCTTTTGGCGTTGGCCTTTTTCGTTCCATGATGCACGCGGATATCAGATTGGAATTGTTTGGCGGTGTTAACAAACACCTTCGCCGGGCGGGCGTGCAGCCCGGTCGGGTTCTGGATAACGATGTCTAGCTCTTTCATGATGGCGTTCTCTTCCGATAATCAGCGGGCAGTATTCAGTGGTCATCCTGATCAAATTGCTCGTCACTTGCTTATTTGCCTGATTACCGTTTACTGATTACCGTTTACCCCTCCACCGCTTCTGCGCTCAGGTGCGTCAAAATTACCTGCGGATTGGTAGTGTTGATGAGAAGCTGCGTGGTGTCTTCGTCTTCGATGACTTCGGCCAGGCTGGAGAGGACGCCGACGTGTTCGTCGGAAGAGGCGGCGATGCCGATGATCAGGTACGCTTTTTCGCCGTCTTCCCATTCCACACCCTGGGGCAGTTGCAGTACGGAGATGCCGGTTTGCAAAATTTGCCCTTTGTTGTCGTAGGCGCCGTGGGGGATGGCGACGCCATTACCCAGGTAAGTGGACATGGTTTCTTCGCGGGCCAACATGCCATCAACGTATCCGGCCTTGACGCAGCCGCTGCTGACCAGCAGTTCCCCGGCCTGGCGAATGGCGTCAAGTTTGTCAACGGCCGTTGCCCCCAACCGTATTCTCTCTACAGATAAAACCGTCATGCTATCCTCCTGTATCCATGATGTCCCCGTTGTCGGTGAATGCCTTCACCAGCGCGTCAAAAGCGGGGTCATTTAAGAAGTGACTAAAGGTGACGACGATAGCTTGCGGCGCTTTGCTGCGCACCACGCCTGCCAACCCTTTATGCACCACGATCACCTGTGCATCGGCGGGAATGCCTCGCGCCGGTTTGTGCAAGACGGTGACGTCGCTGATTTTGGCCTGTTTGAGCTTTTTCTTGAGTGCGTTGACACTCATCAGGCTGGAACCCATGCCCGCTTCGCAGGCGAGAATAATCGTTTTCACTTTCGATGCCGCAATTGATTGGGTCATGCTCGAACTCCTTCTGTTTTTTAGATTGGTTCAATCTTGGAGATTGAACCAATCTACGCCAACTAATTTTTAGACAGTCACCCTAGTAGTGCAACAATGTTGTTTTGACGGATTTTTCACAAAACATAACCCGTCAAAACTTGTCGGTTG
>JACSRF010000605.1 GCA_014879875.1 Anaerolinea sp. | reverse complement strand
ACCATTCCCTCTAATGTGTAAACGACGTTTTCGTCTTTGCGTGTGTAGGGCAATTTGACAAATTGCCCTACATGGTCTCTGTGTATCTCCATGTCTTCTCTGTGTACCTCCGTGTAACTGCTCCATGTCTTTCTGTGTAACTGCTATCATACGTTGCTCGTAGCGTTGGGGCAAATACAGTAAAATGGGCGCATTCCTGGAGGTATGTCATGAAACGCTGGTTTTTATGGTTCACAACGGCCGTTTCCCTCTCCCTACTTCTCGCCGCGTGCAGCCGCCCCCAACTCACCTACACTGTCGGCGGAACGGCCGTTGAAGCGCGCATTGCCTACCGTGATGACAACGGCGATATGATTTTCGACACCGTGTCGCTGCCCTGGGAAAAAAGCATTCGCCTCAGCGACCCGTTCGCCTATGAAATGAATGTCGAACGGCGCGGCGGGCAGGGAACCGTCACCTGCGCCATTGCGATAGACGGGGAAGAAGTCGGCCGCATTACCGGCGCGACCTTTGCCGAATGCCGGGGCAAATACCAGGGCGGGCACGTCAGCCTGGATGGGCGTTATGATCAATAACGAGAATGAGAGTGGCAAGGTTTTCTGAAACTTCGCTGCTCGCAACGTTTACACAGACAATCACCACGGCAGAAAATTTATCAGGGCAGAAAGCGTGTCTCTATGCTTCTTGCCCTTTTTGTTTGTGCAGAAAAACATAGACTATAATTCTGGCATAAGTCAGTTGAGTTACAATGTCGGCGTGCCAGGCAGGATGCACGATATAGACAGCGCTGCATAGCAGCGCGGAACCTGGCTGACAATTTTCAAAACAGCATGAGGAGTGTTTTCATGAAAGTCCGTTTTACCATTATATTGCCATTTATGTTGGGTTTTATGCTGCTGTCTGTTGTCTGGTTGACATTGGCGCAGGAACAGGAAACGGCCGTGACGTCTGTTTTGCCCGGCAGCACACTTTACAAACAATTAGGCGGTTTTGCCCGCGCTGTTGCCCAACAAGGCGACTACGTTTATCTAGGCATCGGCTCGCGTCTGGACGTTTATGACGTGCAAGACCCGGCCAACCCAACGCTGCTGGCGCAAACCGCCCCACTAACTGACATGATCATAAGCCTGGACTTACTGGGCAACTATGTCGTAGCGGCGGCTTCATATGGTCTCTATATATTTGATATGAGTACACCATCATCGCCACATCTTATCCATCAATACCCATTACCCAGCCGTGTGATTTATGATGTGGAAATCTCTGGCACACTCGTTTTTGTGGCGGAAGGTCGCAATTTTAACCTTGTGAACGCCGGCGGAGGGCTGCGCGTGCTAGATTTGAGCGATCCCTTACACCCAACACCGCTTGGTACGTATGGTGATGGCGACACAATACGCAGTTTGTCTCTTTACAGTCATTATGCCTATCTGGGGTATTGTGATTATGTGGAAGAATTCATTTGTATCAACAAGTTTGCCGTTCTGGACGTGGCGAACCCCGCTGCGTTAATTGAAGTTAGCAGCAGCGATGATTTGCAAACAACAGATATGGCTATTTATGACCACTACCTGTATCGAGGTTTTTCTGGCTTTGGTGTGGGGATTTACGATCTGACCAATCCCTCCGCCCCAACTTACGTATCCACTGCGGCGTCCATCCCTATCAATTTTGCTCAGATACAAACTTCTGGCGATAAGCTGTATGTGGCAGGAACAACCACATTATGGGTTTATGATTTAAGCAGCCCAACTGATCCGTCTTATTATGGCGCCTACAATCCAGCGGTTGTGGGACCACGAGCAATAGTGACAACCGGAAATACCGCTTACCTTGCATATGGTTTAGGTGGTTTAAGAATTATTGACGTTGCGCAGGATACATTGCCAGAAATTGGCGTTTATAATCAATTTGGCTCGCCACTTGACGCCGAAGCTGCCAACAACTACCTGTACGTTCTGGATCAAAATCGCAATTTGCATGTTGTCGAAGTAACCGATCCTGCCAACCCGGCTATCGTTGCGCGCTATCAACACAGCGCGCGCAGCGAGATATTACCGGGAGACAACGATCTATTCCTGAGTGGGGGGAGTGGATTTGAAATTATTAGCATCGTCAATCCATTTACGCCAACATTGCGCAGTAATTACGCGACATCTGGCACGCCGGTTGTCGGGATGCAAGTTCAGGGGAATTATGCGTTTTTAGCGAAAATGAATTTTCAAGTTGACACCTTGGAAGTGGTGGATATAACCGATCGAGATCAACCTCTCTTTGTGGCTTCAGTGGGAACGCCTTGCCATTATGGAGAAGCGTTGCAGTTAGTGGGGAACTATATTTTCCTCAGTGAAGGGGATGCATGCAGCCAACATGGGCGATTAACGGTGGTTGACGTGCAAAGCCCCACGCAGCCTCAAATTGTTGCCACGCAGCCGATTTCTTATGACGCGGGACCCATTGCCTATATAAATGGATATATCTACATGGGGAATTATGGCGTGCAGATAATTGACGTGACAGATCCGCTTAACCCGACTTTCAGCGGACGTTACACCATGACAAATACGACAAACTTCGGGTATGAGGTAACGGCCGTTGACGGCTACCTATATGTCAAAGCCTATGATACGCTGATGCGCCCCATCAAAAGGATCCTGGATGTGTCTAACCCCACGGCGCCTGTGGAGGTCGGCGACTACCTCTATGTACATGGAATACCGCTGCCAGTTGGAGACGCTCTGTACCAATACGCACCAGCTTCTGAAGATGGTTTGCTGATTTATCTGGAAAACAACACCCCACCTCAAGTGGATGCCGGGGATGCGATGACGGCCGTAGAAGGGGACGAACTCACCTTTTCAGGCATCATGACCGGGAGCGGTATCCTCATGACCGGCATTCACTGGGACTTTGGGGATGGGAATACGGCCGTTGGCGTACTCAGCCCAACCCATGCTTATGGTGATAATGGTGTATTCACAGCCACTTTGACCATCACCAACATTGGCGGGTTAAGTGATAGCGACACGGTAATGGTGACCGTTACAAACGCTGCGCCTGGTGTTAATGCCGGGGCAAATATGACGCAAACTGTCAACGGGCTATTGACTTTTGCCGGGTCATTTACCGATCCTGGCTATCTGGACACACATACCATCACGTGGGATTTTGGCAATGCCCATATCATTACGGGGACGTTGACGCCAACCCATGAATACGCGCTGCCTGGCGTATACACCGTTACGTTAATGGTTATTGATGATGATGGCGGCATAGGAAGCGATACATTGCTTGTGACAGTTCATACTGACGCTATTATGGTTTATCTGCCAGTGATCATGCGTGCTCCATAGCCCCATTCCTGGCAATACCCGGCGCTGCCGCCGCTTCTTAGTTTACCTTGCGGAGAAAGAACTTATGATGTTAGTGATGAAATTTGGCGGGACATCGGTGGGCAGCGCGCAGGCCATGCGCGAAACGGCCGATCTCATCCTGCAAGCCAAACAGACCTGGGGGCGTGTCGTGGTGATCGCCTCGGCGATGGGATCGCAGCCGGTAAAGGTCACCGATTTGCTGCTGCGCGGCGCTCATGCGGCCGCGTCCGGTGATAAGGAAACGTACAAACTGGTGGCGGCCGAACTGCGGCAGATTCATTTTGCGGCCATTGATGAACTGCTGCTGCCCGAAGGGGAACGGCAGCGCATTCTGGCCGATAACGAAGCGTTTTTGGGACGCTTTACAGATTTGTGCCAGGCCGTGCTGGTCTTAGGCGAACTGACGCCGCGCGCGTTGGACGCGATTAGCGGCATGGGCGAGCAAATGAGCATTCGCATCCTCGCCGCCTATTTGCGCCAGATCGGCCACCCCGCGGAGGCCATTGACGCCACCGAATTGATTGTCACCGACAACAATTTTCAAGCAGCCATGCCGCTGCTGCCCCGCACTCGCTCCAAAACAAAAGTCAGGATACGGCCGTTGCTCGACCAAAACATCATCCCCATCGTCACCGGCTTCATCGGCGCAACCGAGTATGGCGTAACGACCACCCTGGGGCGCGGCGGCTCCGATTACAGCGCCGCCATTTTAGGGCAGGCGCTAGACGCGCAAGAGGTGTGGATCTGGACCGATGTGGATGGCGTCATGACCACCGACCCGCGCCTGGAACCCACCGCCCGCTCCATCCCCACGCTCACCTACCGCGAAGTGTCGGAACTGGCGTATTATGGGGCCAAAGTGCTGCACCCGAAGACAATACGGCCGTGCATTGAAAATGGCATCCCGCTGCGCATCAAAAATACGTTTAACCCGGCACACCCCGGCACCGTCATCGTCGCCGACGACAAAAACGGCAATGGGGGCATGAAGGCGGTTAGCGCCATCCGCAGCCTCAGCCTGATTACGATAGAGGGCAAAGGGATGATGGGCGTGCCCGGCATTGCCGCCCGTACTTTTGGCGCGGTGGCGCATGAGGACGTGAGTGTGCTGCTGATCAGCCAGGCGTCATCGGAACAATCCATCAGCTTTGCCACGCCGGGCGTTTATGCCGAGAAGGTGCTGCTGGCGCTGGAAACGGAGTTTGCGACTGAGTTGCAGCGGCAAGACATTGACCGTATTTGGGCCGAACATGACGCGGCGATTGTAACGGCTGTCGGCGCCGGTATGCGCGGCACGCCGGGAATTGCCGGACGCATTTTTACGGCGCTGGGCAATACGGCCGTTAACATCATCGCCATTGCCCAGGGGTCATCAGAGTGCAGTATTAGTATGGTGGTGAGTGGTGGGGATATGGAGACGGCCGTGAAGCAAATTCACGCACTGATCTAGGCGTTAAACGGGATCGGGCGCTTCACGCTTCACGCTTCAAATAAACCGCGTGCCATGTCTTTTCGCCACACTGCGGGCAAAGCCGATATTGACGCCGGGCGGCATGCGCCTTCCAGCGCATGCCGCCCGAGTCCCACACAGACCGCTCGAAGCCACAGGTACAGCGCACCATCCACTGCCGTGACTCAGCTTCCATTTCCCTGGCCCAGGCAGCGGGCATCATTTTCACGAAAAACGCTTGCAATTTGTTCATATTGCCCTACAGCGCCGCCAGCGCCTTGCTGTGCTCGTCATAATGCCAGAAGGTGTTCCCGCCCACCATGTACCAGAGCGGGTTTTCCGGCGGTCGCCAGGGAAAACGGCCGGGGGTAAAGAGGTCGCTTTCGGGCACGGCCGTTACCGCCGCCACAATTTGCGCTTCCAGAGCCGCAAACTCGGCGAGCACCGTGTCTAGTGATTTTTGGGCGTTAACGGCCGTAAACTCCGCATTCATCCGGTCAATATCCGCTTCCGACAACGGACGATCGGGCACTTCATCGCGCGCGATCATCGCCAACCAACGGCACAGACTCGCTTCCCAAGAGCAAATATGGGCCACAATGTCTTTGACCGACCAATCTGCTTGCACGCCCGGCCGTTCCATTTGCGCGGCGTTGAGGCTTTGCAACAAGCTGGCAAACACGCGCCGGCCCTCGACAACGGCCGTTAACAGTTCCTCTTTATTAGTAGGGTTTGTCATTTCAACTCCTTTTCTGATACTGAACAAATGGGTAATACGTCACCGATTTTAGCTGCGGCTGCCCACAACTGGCGAGCAAACCAGGGTAAACGGCCGTTATAGGATTTACGATTAACGATTTGCGATTTACGATTGGCTTGCCCTCTGACAAGCTATGAGAAAACCCCAAATCATTTTCTTAACGTCTATAATCGGTTCGGCTAATGCCTGGGAAACAATGCTGCAAGATTGCTCATCCATGCGTCCCATTATACCGCAGCCGTAAAGAGCCGCAGCAAACGCTCTTTCCGCCGCCGCTCTTGAATTGTGAGAGGATTTGAGCAGGCATTCGCGTATCTGATTGCTTCGACTACAATTGATGTATGTATCATTTTGATGAGAAGCTGCTGTCAGAGATTCCCATTGTTGTTCTCGATACGGAGACGACGGGGCTGAACCCGGCCATGGGGCATCGTGTCGTGGAGATTGGGCTTGTGCGGCTGGAAAACTGGCAAGTGGTGGCAGAGATAAACCAATTAATCCAGCCGGGGCGGCGAATGGACGTTAAGGCAAGCGCTGTGAATGGGATTACAGACGGTGATTTACAGGCGCAGCCAACATTTGCGCAGGTTGTGGACGATTTGTTGGTATTGTTGGAAGGGGCATTGATTGTGGCGCATAACGCAGCGTTTGACGCCAGCTTTTTAGGCCAGGAATTATTTATTACGGGTAAAGCAGTGGATCCGCAACGGCCGTCTTTGCCCAATCCGTGGCTCTGTACCCTGACACTGGCCCGCAGCTACTTCCATTTTAGCAGCAACAGCCTGAGCAACATCGCGCGCGCCCTGAATGTGCGCATGGGGCAGGCGCATCGCGCCCTGAACGACGTCTATATGACGGCGGAAATTTTGCGCCGGATGTGGCAGCAGCTCCAGCAAAAACTGCGCCTGCACACAGTTGGCGATTTACTACACGCTCAGGGTGGACCTTTGTACGCCCCACCGCCCCCCAATCTTTTTTTACCGCCGCCGATTACGACCGCTCTGCAAGGCAAGCAAAATTTACAAATTCTGTACATGGACGGGCGTGGCGGCGAATCTCGGCGCCTCATCACGCCGCTCTACCCGACTGAGTATAATGGAACAGGCTACCTGATCGCTTACTGCCACCAACAAAAAGATCAGCGCACGTTTCGCCTGGATCGCATTTTTAGTGCGTATATTGTTTAATATGGATACTCGTAACGGCCGTCTTCGCTTCTTTGGCCTCATCTACTTTGTGCAAGGGGCCATCATCGCCTACGTGCTCATCTTCAACAATCTCTACCTGCGCCATTATGGGGCCAGCGCCGCGCAGCTTTCCCTGCTCAATGGCCTGCTCGTCATGCCCTTCATTATTAAAATAGGCATTGGTCTGCTCAGTGACCAAAAGCGCCTTTCGCTGCCCATTTTGGGCAGCGGCCACCGCCGTCCCTATATGACGTTGGGGCTGTTGATGATTACCCTGGGGGGCAGCATTGCCGCCCTGATTCCGCCGGTGGAGATGTACCCGTTATTCCTGGTGGTGGCGCTGTTTATTGCCTTTGGCCTGGCTTTTTACGACACGACGGCCGATGGCCTGGCGGTAGACGTGACCCCGGTGGCTGAATACAACCTGGTGCAGGGATCCATGCTGGTGGGACGATCGTTGGGCTTTGTGATGATGGCTGCGGTCTACGGCCGTCTCATCACGGCCGTCAACTGGCAAGTCGTTTTTTGGGTCGTCGTCGTTTTTTCGCTGCTGCCCCACCCCTGGCTGCGCCGACTGCGTGAACCGGCGCAGCGCGCGCCATCGCAGCAATTTAGTTGGGCTGCTTTACGCAGTTTGTGGCGTCCAGAAATCGGCCGTTTCTCCCTCTATGCCATCGTCTATTCCATCGCCATCTATGGCACAAACGCCATCATCACGCTTTTTGCTAATGAGGAACTGGGCGGCACAATCATCCAGGTGGGTAACGCGGCAGCCCTCGGTGGGTTGGGGATGCTGCTCGGCGGCGCTGTCGCCATGACGGCCGGCCGTAAGTTGAGTATCTGGAATCAGGGTTTCGCTACGACCGCCCTCGTTTCCATCTCCCTCGTACTCATCGCCCTCACCGCTAACCTGACCAATATTGCTGTCATGACCATGCTCTGGGGCTTTTGCTTAGCGGCGTCAGAACTGGTCTTCCTCACCCTCTCCATGGCCAAAACCGACCCGCGCCTGGGCGCCGGGCAATTTGCCATCTTCATGGCTATCTCCAACGTCGGCACGGGCATCGGTCAGGCCACCACCACCGGTCTGATAGACACCATCCCCTTTTACTGGATATTCCTGGGGCTGGCCGTGATCAATCTCCTCCTATTTCCCATTCTGCAAGCGATGCGCGCCGATGAGTCGCCAACGTTTGACGTGCTAGAAGCATCGCAAATTTGACGACGAGTTTTAGGCGCTAACAGCGCCATTATCTACAAAAAGTTGTCGATCTTGTAAACACGGATAGGAAAAACAAGCATGGTTCAAAAAGCAGAAGCTGTCCTTTACAAATTAGTCCGCGATTTGTCATTCTGAGCGGAGTCTT
>JACSRF010000468.1 GCA_014879875.1 Anaerolinea sp. | reverse complement strand
GTGAGAGGAGTGCGCATCCTCAGATGCGCATCTGAGGATGCGCACTCCTCCACGAGATATTGAGAAGATGAAAAAAAACCGCAAATGATGCAGTTACACGGAGTCACCCGCAGGCCAATCGCCAATCGTAAATCGTAAATCGCAAATCGTAAATCCTAACGCGCTGTTGCTTCGTGAACGTAATCAATCAGACGGCGCACGTTATCCACCGGCGTGTTGGGGAAGATGCCATGCCCCAGGTTGAAAATGTGCGGCGCGCCACCGCCGGCGCGCACTTTGGCAGCGCGGGCCAGCACATCATCCACGCGCTCTTGTAGCTCCGGCCATTCAGTGAGCAGGGCGACGGGATCAAGATTGCCTTGCGCCGGTTTGTCCAGCCCGACCCGCTGCCAGGCCATGTCCAGCGGCAGCCGCCAATCCAACCCCATCACGTCGCCGCCACAAGCCGCTACCTGATCCAGGTAAACGGCCGTTCCCGTACTAAAATTTATCACCGGTACGCCCGTATGCGCCAATTCGGCAAACAGCCGCTTGTTATAAGGCTGCACGTAACGCACGTAATCCTGCAAACCCAGCGCTAATCCCGCCCAGGAATCAAACACCTGTAAGGCGCTTGCCCCCGCCGCCACTTGCTGGCGCAGATAATCAACCTGTACCGTCACCAGCTTGCGCATCAGCTCGTCCCACGCTTGTGGCGCAGTGTACATAAGGGCCTTCGTCTTGCTGTAGGTTTTGGAGCCACCCCCCTCTACCGCATAGCTCGCCAGGGTGAAGGGCGCGCCGGCAAAGCCAATGAGAGGGATGCCGCGCGGGGTCAATTCGGCCGTAACCAGGCGGATGGCCGCCAGCGTTGCGCCCATGTTTTCCTCAGCGGGCGGCGTGCGCAGCGCAGCCACGTCCTCTGGAGAGGTGATCGGGTTGTGGATGACCGGGCCTTCCCCTTTGGCGAACTCCAGGTTGAAACCCATGCCGATCAGCGGCGGCAAAATGTCAGAGAAGATGATGGCGGCGTCCATACCAAAGGCGTCAATGGGCTGCAAGGTAACTGCGGCGGCCAGTTCCGGCGTGCCAATCACATCTAGCATACTGTGTTGGGCGCGAATGGCGCGGTATTCGGGCATGTAACGCCCCGCCTGGCGCATCAGCCAGATGGGGGTGTAATCGGTGGGTAGTCCGCGGCAGGCGCGGAGGAAAGGGGAGGTTTGTTGTAGGGTCTTTAGGGTCTTGTTCATGTGGTATCTGCTCAGGTTACACGGAGTTTCACGGAGAAGGCACGGAGGTGCAGGGAGCGGAGGGAAAAGGAGGGGAAACTAGCATGAAACAAGCCCTCTATTTCCTCCTTCTTCTCTCCGTGAATCTCTGTGATTCCTCCGTGCATCTCCGTGTTCCAAAATAACATCTGGGTTGTTACGAATTGTGCATGATTACCGCAGCCAGCGGGCGGCGTCTTTGGCGTGATAGGTGATGATTAAATCTGCGCCGGCGCGTTTGATACCGGTGAGGGTTTCCAGCACGGCGCGCTCTTCGTCTAGCCAGCCGTTAGCCGCGGCCGCTTTGAGCATGGCGTATTCACCGCTGACGTTGTAGGCGACCAGGGGCAGCGCCGGAAATTGGTCGCGGGTCTGGCGGATGATGTCCAGGTAAGGCAGGGCAGGTTTGACCATGAGGAAATCGGCCCCTTCGGCCACATCCAGGGCGGCTTCGCGCAAGGCTTCACGGCCGTTCGCCGGATCCATCTGGTGTGTTTTGCGGTCGCCAAACCTGGGCGCGCCAGCAGCGGCATCGCGGAAGGGGCCATAGAAGCTGGAGGCGTATTTGATGGCGTAGGACATGATGGGGATGTGGCTAAAATCAGCAGCGTCCAGCCCGGCGCGAATGGCGGCGACCATGCCATCCATCATCCCGCTGGGGGCTACGATGTCGGCGCCAGCCTGGGCGTGGGAAACGGCCGTTTTCGCCAACACCGCCAACGTCTCATCATTCAGCACGTACCCTTCCGGCAAATGGGCGTGGGGGCGCTCGCCGCTGCCGCTGTTGAGCAGGCCGCAGTGGCCATGATCGGTGTATTCGCACAGGCAGACATCGGTAATGAGGATGAGGTGGGGAACGGCCGTTTTAATCGCCTGTACTGCCTGCTGCACAATGCCATCCGGGGCGAAGTTCTCCAATCCGACCGGGTCTTTGTGCGCGGGCAGGCCAAACAACATCAGCGCCGGAATCCCTAGCCCGACCGTTTCCTGCGCCTCCCGCACGGCTTCATCCACCGACAACTGAAACATGCCGGGCATAGAAGCGATGGGGTTACGCACTCCATGCCCATGGGTGACAAAGAGCGGGTAGATGAAATCGGCAGCCATTAACTGCGTCTCGCGCACCATTGCGCGCAGCGCTGGTGTGGCGCGCAGCCGCCGTGGCCGGTTTGCAAGGGTGGTATTGGATCGAGTTCGTTGGTCTATCATGGGCTGCTCCAAAGGGGAGATTGGCGGCCGGGCAAAGGCTCCGCTCTCTAATCTCCAATCTCAAAATATCTGCGCAGCACCTGCACCAGCCCATCAATGGTATACGCATCAGGAATCAGGTCCACGCGCAGGTTGAATTTGACGGCTGCGGCAGCGGTGACAGGGCCAATGCAGGCGACGACAATATCATCAAGAAGCTCTGCCGGGTTTGGCAAACCTGGCAGGTGGAGACCTACAAGGTCTATGAAGTTGCGGACGCTGGAAGGGCTGGTAAAGGTGATGGCGTCAAAGCCGGCAGCGAGTTCGGCGAGGGCGGTGGGGGTGGGTACGGCCGTTACTGTCTCATACAGCGCCACGTCATCCACCAACGCCCCCTGCTGCCGCAGCCGCGCCACAATCTCCGGGCGGCCCTGTTTGGCGCGGGGCAGCAGTACCCGCTTGCCGGACAAATCGCCCAACCCCTGCGCCAACTGTTCGCCGGTAAATTCGTCAGGCATAAAATCGGGGATGAGGCCGCGTTCTTGTAGCTTAAGGGCCGTTGCCGAACCAACAGCCGCCACCGCCACGCCACTCACTGGCACGCCGCGCTCATCCACGCGACGAAAAAAGAACTCCACCGCATTGACGCTGGTAAAAACGAGCCAATCATACTGCGCCAGGCAATCCAGGGAGGCGTCCAATGGCTCTGGTGGCAGCACGACAAATTCAAGCACCGGGAAAATGACGGGCGTAAAACCGGCCGCGGTCAGCCTGGCGGCTAATTCCTCTGCTTGCTCGCGGCTGCGGGTAATGACGACGCGCTTAGCCATGGGACAGCATTTCCTGCGCGCCCTGGGCAACGGCCGTTTGCGCCAACTGCGCCCCCAGTTCCCATGGGTCATCGCCCACACCCTCGACACAAATGCGCTGACGGCCATCCAGGGTACCTACAAAACCGGTCAGTTGCAGCCGTTCACCCTGCCACACGGCATAAGCAGCGATAGGGAGCGCACAGCCGCCGCCCAGATGGTGCAAAAAGCTGCGTTCGGCGGTAACGGCCGAACGCACGTCAGGTTGGTCAATGACCCGCAGCAGGCGCAGCGTTTCGGCGTCATCCGCGCGACACTGTACGGCAAGCGCCCCTTGTCCTGGCGCCGGCAGCATCATTGTTAGTGGCAACCAATGGGTGACGTAGGTTTGCAAATTCAAGCGCAGCAAACCGGCAGCAGCCAGCACCGTGGCGTCATATTCTCCTTGCAACGCTTTGCGAATGCGCGTTTCCACGTTGCCGCGAATGGAGCGCACCTGTAAATCGGGGCGGGCGTGCAGCAGCTGCGCCTGGCGGCGAGGGCTGCTGCTGCCCACGACAGCGCCAACAGGTAAGGCGTCTAGCGTCCAGCCATTTGCAGCAACGAGGGCATCTCGGGCATCGGCGCGGCCAATTATCGCGCTCAGGGTCAGGCCAGAAGCGTCTGCCACGGGCAAATCTTTGAGGGAGTGGACGGCCAGGTCAATACGGCCGTCGCGCAGCGATTCTTCCAGCTCGGCCGTGAACAACCCTTTGCCACCAATTTGCGGCAGCGGCTTGTCCAGGGTTTTGTCTCCCTGCGTCACAAAACTTTCTTTCTGGCAGGCCAACTCCGGCCAGGCAGTTTGCAACTTTTCAATAACGTGATTGGTTTGCCACAGGGCAAGTGAGGAGGTACGGGTTCCGATGGTCAGGGTTTTCATATTGACGATTTGCAGTTGACGGTTCCTTAGCGTTTGCCACCCTGTAGTCCAAACAACTCACGCACTGTCTCCGCGTAAACGGCCGCTTCATCTTCCTGCGCTCTGCTGCGTAGATACGTCATCGGTTCGTGCAGCAGCTTATTGACCAATGAACGGGACATATGATGAAATTGCGCCAGCGTGGCCGGGTCGGCGGTGTCCAGGCGGTGCAGGGCGCGCGCTAATTCTTGCTGGCGAATGTCTTCCGCGCGCTGCCGTAGGTCGGCGATAACCGGCTTGACGGCCAGTTCACGCATTTGGCTGGCAAAGGCGCTGAGTTCTTCGGCGATGATGGCCTCTACGCGCGGCACTTGCGCTCGCCGGGCGGCATAGGCGTCATCCAGGCTGCTTTGCAGAGCGTCAGCGTCATAAAGGTATACGTGGGGGATGGTGGCAACGGCCGTTTCCACGTCTCTGGGCACGGCAATATCGAGCAAAATTAACGGCCGGTTTGGGCGCTGCGCCATCGCCGTCGCCACCATTGTTTGGGTGATAAGTGGCTCTGTGGCCGAGGTAGCGCTGACCACTGCGTCTGCCTGGGCTAAGGCATCGGCGAGGTCGGTTATGCCAACTACCTGGGCATTGTGCCGGGCAGCAGCAATTTCCGCGCGCTGGCGGGTGCGATTGGCAACAGTTATCTGCCTGACGCCCCGGTTCTGTAGTCCCTTGAGCGCCAGCAGACCCATCTCACCGGCGCCCACCACCAGCACATGCTTCTGCCGCAAGTCGCCTAAAATCTGCTCCGCCTGCGCCAGAGCGATAGAACTGGTACTGGCGGGATTTTTACTGATGTCTGTTTCTGTACGCGCCCGTTTGCCCACGCGGACGGCCGTCTCAAACAACGCTTTAAGCCTGGGACCGGCCGTTTTTGCCTGCACGGCCGCTCTATATGCTTCCGTTACCTGACCCAAAATTTGCGCCTCGCCTAAAATACGCGAATCCAGCCCGGCGGCTACACTGAAGAGATGGTGGGCCACGTCATTCCCAATTTGGGTATACAGGTATTTGTAAAATTGAGATGGCGCTACGCCGCGCATCTGGCCTAACAAAGTTGCCAGCATCGTCTGCCAGCCGGTAGCGGCGTGATCAATCACGGCATACAGTTCCAACCGGTTGCAGGTAGATAAAATGACCAGTTCGCGCACCGGTGCGGGGACGGCTGAGGCCACACCGCCAGCCGTTGTTACCTCGTTAGCCGGAACAGGCAAATCGGCCAGTGAGCAACTGAGCATTTCTCGTAGTTCAACCGGTGCGGTGTGGTAGCTGAGGCCGAGGCTGACGATTCTGGATGCTTGCATGGGTTCCTCAGACAGACTGTGAAAAAATTCGTGTTTCCGGTTTGTTTTGCCGCAGTCGCATGTCCAGGGCCATAGCGGCGTTACGCAGAAACGGCCGTCCTGCCTCTGTCAACCGCATCTCCTGGCCAATAAACGTCACCAATCCATCTTCTAGCAACGGCGTCAGGAATTGGCGCGCATCTGCCACCTGCGCTTCGTCACGCAGTTGTACCCGCATTTGGGTCATGAATTGCAGGATTTGTTCGCGGTAAAACTGGTCGTCGGCCGTTAGCAAGTGACCGCGATGGGTGGGGATTTGACCTGCCGCCACTGCATTCTTGTACTCATTCAGACTCTTCGCATTTTGGTGAAAGCAGGTCGGCGCTTCTGAAATAGAGCTAACGCCCAACCCTAACATCACCTCGGTGCGTTGGTCGGTATATCCCATAAAGTTGCGGTGCAGGCGATCTGCGGCAAAAGCCTTTGCCAGCGGGTCAGCAGGCAAGGCAAAATGATCCAGACCGATTTCCACATAACCTGCTTCCAAGAAGATGTCTCGCGCCACTTCGTACAGCGCCCGTTTGTCACCCCCCTTCGGTAAATCCTCTTCGGTGAAAAGGCGGTGCGCCTTTTTCACCCAGGGCACAAAGGCAAAGCTGTATAAGGCAATGCGATCAGGGGAAAGTTCGACCGTAATTTCGGCAGCACGGCGCATTTTATCCGGCGTTTGTCCCGGCAGACCATAAATCAGGTCATAATTCACCGATTCAAAACCGACTTCGCGGGCTAACTGCGTCAGATCGCGCGTCATTTCCACCGGTTGAATGCGGTTGATCAGGCGTTGGACTTCCGGATCATAATCTTGTACGCCCATGCTGATGCGTTGGAAGCCTAATTCGCGCAGCACGACAAGCTGCTCATGATTGGTGGAGCGCGGGCTTACTTCAAGAGAACCTTCAAAGTCGGCCAGATCAATGACCAGACTTTCCATGATGGGTTGTAACAGTTGGCGCAAACTTTCGGCTGAGTAAAAAGTAGGCGTGCCGCCGCCCAGGTGGATTTGCTTCACCGGCGCGGCGCGCAGTTTGGGCAAGGCGTCCAGGTATAGCTGCCATTCTTTGTGAATGGCCTCGTTGTAGGTCAACTCGTGGCCGTGATTGCGAGTGATAAAGGTATTGCAACCGCAAAAAGTGCAGAGCGTTTCGCAAAAGGGGATGTGGATGTACATGGACCAGGTTGTCTGTGGCTGGGCAAAGGCCTGCCGCAGGGCGTCCAACCATTGGGCGGTGGTCGGATCGTCGCTCCAGTAGGGCACGGTGGGATAGCTGGTGTAGCGCGGCGCAGGAATGTCGTATTTGGCGAGTAATTCAGTTCTATTCATGATCAGATTAGCGATTGATGCTCTCACAAAATTGTGCAAATCTATATAATACTTAGTAATTCTATACATTGCTTCATAAAGTGCAAACAGTTACCCGCTAATTAACCTTCCCATTTCCTGTCTGTTTCACGGCGACCCCGACGTCATGCCAAACAACAAGGCCACGCCAAGCATGGCAACGGCCGTGCCCACCATCCCTCGCCTGCTCACCCGTCGCTTGTACACCACGTACTCCAACGGAATCAGCAGCACCGGGGGCAGCGCCATGAGCGTGGCGGCAATGCCCAACCGCGCCATGGAGATCGCCAGCAGCGACAGCCAGATACCCAAAAACGGCCCGGCTATTGCCCCGCCGATCATGGCGCGAAAAGCAGGCTTGTTACGCCACTGCCGCAGGCTGTGCCCCACCTGCCCACGCAGCAAGGCAATGGTCCACAAAGTCAGGACTGCTACCGAAATGCGCATCAGCGTTGCCGACAACGTGGAAAAATCCCCGACCAGGCCATATTTCGCCGTCACCAGGTTGGCTACCTGCCCCAACGCCCCCAACAACCCCATCAGCAGCCCTTTTTTGTACTGCTTGTTTTCCACCACAGTGAAGCCAGAGCGTTTCTCGGTGACGACCCAACCAATGCCGCCCACCGCCAGCGCAATGCCGGCTAACTCCATGCCGCTGACCGTTTCGCCAAACAACAGCCAGCCAAACAGGGTACTATAAATGGGCACGGTCGCCATCAGCAGCATCGCCAGGCGCGGCCCGATGAGGACGTAAGCCTGAAAGAGAAAGGTATCGCCCAACACCAGCCCCAACACGCTGGAAAGCGCCAGCCAGCCCCAACGGAATGGCTCGGCGTGCAAGGGAAAGAGGCTGCCCTCAAGCAGCAAATGGGTGAGGGATAAAAAGAGGAAGGCAAAGACGAGGCGGCTGCGGTTGACGACATCGGAGCCGATCAACCGGCCACTGTAGCTGAAAAACATCGCCGTCAATGACCA
The DNA here is from genome assembly GCA_014879875.1 of Anaerolinea sp. Classification (GTDB taxonomy): domain Bacteria; phylum Chloroflexota; class Anaerolineae; order Promineifilales; family Promineifilaceae; genus JACSRF01. Next base: position 295 of record JACSRF010000468.1, on the reverse strand, counting down.
GCAAACGGCCGTGCCCAACGCTGCCAATTCACCCCAGATCATGCCGGAATGTTACCCCATCCGTGGTCACACAGCCACAGCCAGAGAACGACGAGAAAACACCGTGTTTTAAGGAAGAAGGAGGAAGGAGGAAGGAAGAAGGAAGAATATTCGTTGTTCCTAATTCTGCCTTCTTCCTTCTGGCTTCTGCCTTTCTTTTACCAGCAGCGTCTGGCAAAAGATGTAATACCTTTCCAATGAGATGTTTGCATGATGTACAAGAATTTTTAACGCAAAGGGGCAAAGGAAGAAAGGC
>JACSRF010000446.1 GCA_014879875.1 Anaerolinea sp. | reverse complement strand
CATTTAGATTGGTTCAATCTCCGAAGATTGAACCAATCTTGACCAACTTATTGAAGTGCCATTCCTAAGGAACGAGGTTTGAATAATTTACACGTTTAGATTGGACAAATCTCAGAAGATTTGTCCAATCTTCCGCATGTTATTTAATTTTCATTCCTAATGATGAAACAGGCGGGTGGCGGTCAGGATCATGACCATGTTATAGTCATTGCAGGCGGCAATGACGTCATCGTCACGCAGCGAGCCGCCGGGCTGGGCAACAAAGCTGACGCCGCTTTGATAAGCGCGATCAATGCTGTCGCGAAAGGGGAAGAAGGCATCTGATCCCAACGTAACGTCGCGCCATTGGTCAAGCCAGGCGCGTTTTTCCGCCGCTGTCAGGCGAATCGGTGGGGTGGTGAAGTTTTGCTGCCAGATCGCTTCTTCGGCGGGGGTAAGTTGTTCCAATAAGAATTGGTCAATGCTGTTATCGCGCAACGGCCGTCCCAAACCCTCACGAAAAGGCAAGGCCAACACACGGGGATGCTGGCGCAGAAACCAGGTATCCGCTTTGCTGCCGGCAAGACGTGTGCAGTGAATGCGCGACTGCTGCCCGGCGCCAACGCCGATGGTCTGCCCGTCATAGACGTAACAAACGGAGTTAGATTGGGTATATTTCAGTGTAATCAAGGCGATGACCATGTCCCGTTTGGCGTTGTCCGGCAGGTTTTTGTTTTGGGTGACGATGTTGCTGAAGTCGGCGGTGGTGGGAACGGCCGTATTCCGCTGCTGCGCCATCTTCACCCCAAATACCTCGCGTTCCTCCAATGCCGGTGGCTCGTAATCAGGGTCTATTTGCACCACCCGGTAGCCGCCCCCCTTTTTTTGTCGTAGTAGTTCTAACGCAGCCGGTTCATACCCTGGCGCAATGACCCCATCCGACACTTCTCGCTGTAACAGCCTGGCCGTAGACACGTCCACCACGTCACTCAAGGCCGCCCAATCGCCAAACGCCGAAATGCGGTCAGCGCCACGCGCGCGCGCGTAGGCTGTCGCCAGTGGTGACAGGTCGGCCGCGCCAACGAAATAGATTTGCTGCAAGGTTTCCGTAAGAGGCACGGACACGGCCGCTCCTGCCGGGCTGACGTGCTTGAAAGAGGCGGCCGCCGCCAGCCCCAAACTTTGCTTTAATTCGCGTACCAACTGCCAGCCGTGCAGCGCGTCCAGCAAATTGATAAAACCGGGCTGCCCATGAAGAACCTGGATCGGCAGCGCTCCCTGGTTGACGTACACCCGCGCCGGCTTCTGGTGCGGATTCATCCCATACCGCAGTTCCAATTCATTGTTCATGTGGTCACCTGTTGCAAATAGGCCGTGATCGCCGTGTCGTAATCGCGCGTCTGGGCGAAGGCTTTGATCGCCAGCCGTTGCCGCAGAACGGCCGTATCTTCCCCCATGCGCAGCGCGGCCAACACCGATTCGTAATCAGCCGGGTCTGACAATACCAACACGCGGGCAAAATTTTTGGCGGCGGCGCGCAGCAGCGTGACGCCGCCAATGTCAATTTGCTCAATGGCTTCGGCCAGCGTGACGCCGGGCTGCGCAATGGTTTGCGTGAAGGGATATAAATTGCACACAACCAGATCAATCGGGGAGATGCCTTGCGCGGCCAGGTCGGCCAGGTCGCCTGGCATGTCACGGGCTAAAATGCCACCATGTACGGCCGGGTGCAGCGTCTTCACGCGCCCGCCGAGCATTTCGGGCGCGCCGGTGATCTCCGCAACGTCGCGCACAGCCAGGTTGGCCTGCCGCAGCGCGCCCGCCGTGCCACCGCTGGCAATCAACTCCCACCCCAGGTTGGCTAACTCCTGGGCAAATGGGATCAATCCAGATTTATCATAAACGGAGAGAATGGCTCGTTTTTTCATAGACTAGAAATTTACCACAGAGGGGTGGGGGTGACAAAGCGGGAAAGCGGGATGGTGGCTGGCAAATAGGGCAAATTTTCCTACCAAAGGAGAATGCCCTCTGCCGCTAACAATAGGCGAACGGGTTGTCCTGATCGCAGTTCGTGGCCGGGGGCCAATTCAAACATGAGTGGCGCGCCGTTCACGTCGAACCAGACTTGAACATACCGACCGCGAAACGACAACGCCGTGACGGTCGCCGCTAACACGTTTTCGCCTGACGCGCCTTGTGCTTGCAGCTGCACTGCTTCGGGTCGCAGCAGCAGCGTTACGGCCGTTCCCACTTCTGGCGTATCGTTCAGCACATGCAGGTCGCCGACGGCCGTTGCCACCACCCCTGCGGCTGCCACCACACCCGCCAAGACATTCTGAAAGCCCAAAAAGCGGGCGACGAAGGGGGTGGCTGGCCGCGCGTATAGTTCTTGCGGCGTGGCGATCTGTTCAATGCGCCCACCATTCATCACCACGATGCGGTCGGCAATGGCGAATGCTTCCGTCTGATCATGGGTGACGTAAACGGCCGTTACCTCCACCCGCTGCAAAATCTGGCGCAGTTCCAGCATCAGGCGTTCGCGCAGGGTGCGATCCAATGCGCCCAGCGGTTCATCCAGCATGAGCAAACGTGGCCGCGGCGCCAGTGACCGCGCCAGCGCCACCCGCTGCTGTTCGCCACCGGATAGCTGCGCCACGTCGCGCTGCGCCAGGTCGGTCAGGTCTACCAGCGCCAGCATCTCTGTTACCCGCGCCGCGATTTGCTCCCGTGACCAGCCGTGCATTTCTAGCCCAAAAGCGACGTTGGCAAAGACGTTTTTGTGCGGAAACAGGGCGAAGTCTTGGAACATCATGCCAAAGCCACGCAAATGGGGGAGGACGGCCGTTATCTCCTGTCCGTCCAACCAGACCGAGCCGCTGTCCGGGCGTACCAGCCCGGCAATCATGCGCAGCAGCGTTGTTTTACCACAGCCGGATGGTCCCAGCAGGCAGATAATTTCACCTGCCGCAATTTGCAAGCTGACGCCGGCGACGGCCGTCGCCGCTGGCATAAAAGATTTGGTCAGCGAGTTGATGGTGAGTAAAGTCATAGTTGTTCAGGTTACACAGTTACACAGAGAGCACAGAGGAGACACGGAGATTCACGGAGGGGAGGAAAGAGATAAATATCAGAATTCCCCTTCGCCGCCCAGGCGAAAGCGTTCAATGGCCGCAAAGCCCACCGCGCATACCAGCAGCAGCAGGCTGCTCATCGCCAATGCCTGCCCATAGTTCAGCGCCCCCGGCTGGCCGAGAAAGCGGTAAATGGCGACCGGCAGCGTCGGCGTTTGCGGTCGGGCAATGAAGAGGGTCGCGCCAAATTCGCCCATGCTGATGGTAAAGGCAAAGACGGCGCCCACCAGCAGCGCCCGCCGCAGCAAAGGCCACTCGACATGCCGCCACACCTGGCGCGGATTGGCCCCCAGCAGCGCCGCCGCCTCGCGCCAACTGGGGCGGATGCGGCGCATGGCCGGCAGCACGCTGCGGATGACAAAGGGCAGGGCGACCAGGGTGTGCGCAATGGGGACGAGGACGAGCGAACTGCGCAAATTGAGCGGTGGCTTGTTCAGGGCGATGATATAGCCAAAGCCGAGCGTGACGGCGGAGGTGGCGAGGGGGAGCATGAACAAAGAATCTAAGAAATTGGAAAGGAGAGCAAGGACATTGGTTTGCCGCGATGCTGTACGCTCTCCTCTTTGTGCCAGCATGAGGGCGGCAATCAGGCCCAGCCCGACGGCCAACCCCATTGTCACCAGGGCAAAGGCGGTGGAGTTGAAGACGGCCGTTCCCGGTGGCACGAAAAAAACGGATCCCTGACGATTGACAAACAGTTCCCGATAAAAGCGCAGCGTCAGCCCGCCTTCGCCACTGACGGAACGCAGCAGCAGCGCCAGCAGGGGCAGCGCCAACAACAGCAGCATCAGCGCCAGGTTGACGCCGACAATGAGCCGGTCACGGCCGTTGCGTACCGGTTGGGCCGTGTGGCGCGCAGCGTGCAGGGATAACGGCCGGGTCATGTTGGCCTGCGACCGTGTATAAAGGCTCAGCAACACAAACGTAAATGCAATTTGCAACAGCGACAGCGCTGCCGCCACCGGTAAGTTAAATAAATTCGCCGCCTGCTGGTAAATTTCCACTTCTAGCGTGGCAAAGCGTGGTCCACCCAAGATAAGGACGACCCCAAAACTGGTGAAGCAAAAAATGAATACCAAGACGGCCGCCGCCAAAATCGCCGGGCGCAGCAGCGGCCACGTTACCGTCCAGAATGCACGCCACGGTGACGCCCCCAATATCTGCGCCGCTTGTGGCAGATGGTCACCCAGGTTTTGCCAGAAGGCGCTGATAATGCGCAGCGCCACGCTGTAGTTGTAAAAAACGTGCGCCAGCAAAATCATCCAGATGGTAAATTGTAGTTGAATAGGCGGCTCAGCCAATCCAAACCCGCGCATCAGCCAACTGTTGAGCAAGCCGTTTGGCCCTAACAGCGCCGTGAAGGCATTGGCGACGACGATGGTTGGCAGCACAAAAGGCAGCGTACTGATGGTTTGCACCGTTTGTTTGCCACGAAACTGATAGCGGGCAAAGACGTAGGCCCCCGGCAGCGCCAACAGCAGCACGAGCAGGGTGGAAACGGCCGCCTGCCACGTCGTAAACCACAATGTCCGCACATAATAATCTGTACGTACCAATTCGCGCAGCGCCGCCCAGTCCATCACCCCTTCTGGCGCAAAACTCAGCCGCAAAATCGCAGCCAGTGGGTAAAAGTAGAACAAAGCCAGGAATAATAGAGGCAATGAATATAACAAGCGTTTCATTGTGTTTTTGTGTCTCAATACTACCTGACTATTCTCGTCCACTCCGCAATCCACGTTTCGCGGTTGGCGGCGATGGTCTCCGGGTCGAGCAGGGCCGGGTTAGCGGGGCTAACGCTGTGCTGCACGAAAACGTCGGGGAGTACGGCCGTTTCATTTGCCGGATACACAAACATTTGCAATGGAATATCTTCCTGGAACGTCTTACCCAGTAGAAAATCTACCAGCTTTTGCGCCGCTTCCTCTTGTTTTGTCCCGCGTAAAATGCCCACAAATTCAACCTGGCGGAAGCAGGCGCCGTCACTGACAACGGCCGCCGTCGGCGCTTCATCTGGCGGTTCCTCGGCGTAGTACACCTCGGCCGGAGGGCTGCTGGCGTAACTGACGACAATGGGACGGCTGCCATCTGAAGCGGCCGTAAACTGCCCCCAGTACGCATCTTCCCAGCCATCTACCACCAGCACGTCATTGGCTGCTAACGCGCGCCAGTAATCCAGGTAGCCATCTTCGCCAAAAGCCACGACCGTCGCCAGCAAAAAGGCCAGCCCGGGCGTGGACGTAGCCGGGTTTTGTACCACTGTCAGCCCGGTGTAAGCGGGCAGCGTCAGGTCGGCCAGGGTGCGCGGCGGTTCTAATCCCTTTGCGGCGAACCACGCTTTGTCATAGTTCAGGCAAACGTCGCCATAATCCACCGGCAGGGCGCGGTGTTGTGGGTCTAGTTCCAGGCTGTCGGGGATATTTGCCAATGCTGGCGATTGATATGGCAGGAAGATGTCGTTTGCCAGCGCCCGGCTGAGGAAGGTGTTGTCCACGCCAAAGAGGACGTCGGCCAATGGGTTATCTTTGGCGAGAATGGCCTGGTTGAGCATGACGCCGCCATCGCCCGCCTTGAAAACTTGCACGATGATGCCTGTTTCGGCCGTAAACTGCGCCAGCACAGCTTCGCTGACGCTAAAGCTGTCGTGGGTCATCAGGCGCACGGTGACGGCTTTCGGTTCGGCTGTGCGGCAGCCGCTCATGATGAACAAGAAGAGTAGTAATCCTAACCATCGTTTCATCGTCAACCTCCGTATGAAAAACAGATGAATGAAAATCTGTAGTCCGAACATCCTTGTTCAGACATCGAACAGGGACGTTCGATTTACAAAGGGAATACTGAACAGATACAAACAAAAAAGCACCGCCTGCGAGGGACGGTGCTTGAGCTGCTCACGGCCGTTTCCCTGCGCTGGCATGATCCAGATCAGGTTCGTAGGGTCGCAGGACTTGATCCTACCTCTCAGCCCGACAAGCGGACTCCCCTAACGGTATTTTCCTGAAATTGTTAAAAGTTAGTTATACTATACAGCTTGCCTGATGAGAAGGCAAAAACAAACAGAAGGGATTTATTCATCATGAACCTCTACATGATTCGACATGGACAAAGTTATGTTAATTTGCCTGATTGGGATGGCGGCAATCAAGATATGGGATTGACCGAATTGGGGCAGGCGCAGGCAGCGGCATTGGCGGCCTGGCTGCCTGACAGGTTAACGGAAGTTGACGCCATTTATTGCAGCACCATGCAGCGCGCGCAGGAAACGGCCGCTCCCCTGGTCGCTGCTTATGGCATAGATGTCACTTACGATGACCGCATCCGCGAAATTGGCAATAATCGCTTTGATCACACGCCCTGGCCCAGCGATGGCCTGCCGGAGTATGGCGACTTTTGGGGATCGGAACGGCCGTTTTCTTCCATCACCCCGGAATATACGGCCGGTGAAAGCCTGATGCACTTCCGTATTCGCGTGGGCGCATTTTTGGAAGAACTGGTGGAAAAACATCGTGAAGAAACGGTCGTCGTCGTCTGTCACGGTGGCGTCATCGAATTGACTTATGACCACGTTTTCAATATTGGCCCGTGGCGGCGCTGTGAAGTGCTGACGAAAAACACCGGCATTACCCGCTTTCAATTGGTTGAACACCCGAACCGGGAACTATGGCGGCTCCTGTACCACAGCCGCGTGGAGCACCTGGCGCAGTTGACGGTGAGCGGTAATCGGTGAACGGTGAGCGGGAACGTCATGATTCCCCGCTGTGGCCGGTCTCCTGACCGAGCCACCTGACTGGCACGGTCAGGAGACCGGCCACAGCAAGTATAGTAAACGGCTTACAGACCACCGATTACCGATTACCGATTACCGATTACCGATTACCGATTACCGATTACCGACCAAAACCATGATCCTCACCACCAACCCCTCTTCTCTCGATCTGGCGCTGGCTGAATTGCAGCGGGCGCAGCCGGGAGCGCGGCTTGTGCAGGAGTTAGCTCCTGGCGTGTGGCGGGTGGCGCTGCCGCAGCATTTTTACGTACTGGCAGAGCAGTGGCGGCGGCAGCCCCCCATTTTCGCGCGCCATATTTGCCCGGTGTTGGCGGAAATATCCTTGCCAGATGGAGATGAGGTCATTTCTGTCCTCCAGGCAGTTATCGCCGACTTCGTTGACCTGGTAGATCCCAGCCTATCCTTTTCCGTGCAAACGCGCCTGTTTGGCGTGACGCCGCTCAAACCGTTCACCGTGAACCAAGCCTTAGCCGCCGCCATGCAGCAGCAAACCGGCGCGCCGTTAGATGTGCGTCAACCGGAGCAAATCCTCTCCGTAGTCATCCATGAGCAGATGGCTTATCTGGGTCTGTCGCTGGTGATTCACAATCTGTCTGATTGGGCCGGGGGGGTACGCCGCTTTGCGCGCGAGGAGGGGCAGATCAGCCGCGCCGAGTTTAAGCTGCTGGAGGCGTTGGAGGTGTTTCGCATTACGCTGCCACCCTATGGCCTGGCGCTTGACCTGGGCGCTGCACCCGGCGGCTGGACACGAGTTTTACACAAGTTGCAGCAGTACATAACGGCCGTTGACCCCGCCTCCCTGCATCCCAGCCTGAAACAGGAACGTACCATTCGCCACAAACGGATGACGGCCGAGGAATACCTGGCGCAAGGCGCCGACGCCTTTGACTTTATTGTCAACGACATGCGCCAGGACGCCCGCGACTCGGCGCGGTTGATGGTGCAATATGCTCCCTACCTGTTCCCGGATGGCGCGGCCCTGATGACCTTTAAGCTGCCGGAAAACGGCCGTCGCGCCATCATCAAGCACGCCTTCAACATCCTGCAATCTGCTTACACCATCGCCGACGCGCGCCAGCTTTTCCACAATCGCAGCGAAATCACCGTCTACCTGCGCCGCCTGCCCATCACCGAAGAAGTACGTTACAAAATGGTGCGAATGGCGTAAAATCGGTAATCAGTAACCGGTGATCAGTAATCGGTAATCAGTAACCGGTGATCAGTAATCGGTAATCAGTAACCGGTGATCAGTAATCGGTGATCAGTAATCGGTGATCAGTAATCGGTGATCAGTAATCGGTGATCAGTAA
>JACSRF010000346.1 GCA_014879875.1 Anaerolinea sp. | reverse complement strand
CGCCGATTTGCTCGCTGACGTCACTTGCTCCCTCAATGCCAGCGGTGTCTTCACCATCCTCGTCGGCGATATTGATGGCAATGCCACGGCAACGTATTCCCTGTCTTTACTGTGCATTGTATGCAGCGCAGGCGTTGATCTACTGATGGAAAAGGATGACACGGCCGATCCCGTCATTATAAACACGCCACTACGCTACGATCTCAGGGTGACAAACAATGGTTCTGCTACAGCAACAAATGTTACCGTAGTAGACACATTGCCGGCCGCAGTAAGCTTTATAGAAGCGACATCGGGGCAAGGAACCTGCGCCCATGCCAATGGAATAGTAACCTGCGACTTGGGTAATCTTGCCGCGACGCATGAAATAACAATCAGCGTTGCGGTTACGTCAACCACAACAGGTGTGATCGTGAACGAAGCCGTCGTCACCAGCAGCGAAACAGACGCCAACTTCAGTGATAATGTGGATACGGAGACAACGACGATTATCGGGCCATCCACGGAAGCCGACCTGGTACTGACTATGTTGGATTCACCAGACCCCGTGCGAGTGAATGAGCCGCTTACCTATACGCTTACCGTTCTAAATGCTGGCCCAGCCACAGCGACCAATGTTGTCCTGGAAGACGAATTACCAGACCATATAACCTTTGTTTCCGCTGCACCAACTTCTGGCTGCACACATAACGTCGACGTTGTGCGTTGTACATGGAATGCCTTACTGTCTGGACAAACAGTAACAGCGATCATTGTAGTAACGCCAACACACGGTCAGACAATCATTAACACCGCCAGCGTAACCGCAAATGAACACGACCCGAACCCGGCGAACAACACAAGCACGGCCACAACACTGGTCTGTGCACATTGTGTCCTCGGTTTCCTGGTCTGCGGATCGCCACTGACCGGTATCACCCTACACGCCACGCCTGCTGCACCAGATTTTCTCGTCACCTGGCAGCAAACAACCCTCGATCTGGCGCTGTTTTACCGGGTGCGCGATGAAATACTTGATAAGACGCCTACCGGGCAGCAGTTCATTGACCTGTACTACACACACGATGCGGAAATCTTGAGTTTGTTCATGGTTGATGATGACCTGCGTGAAGAGGGAACGGCCGTTATCAATCTCTGGCAGTCACACTTACAAGCTCTGGTTAATGGGCAAGGGGAAACGGCCGTGATCAGCGCCAGTCAAGTACAGGGCATCGAAGCATTTCTAAACCATCTCGCGGCGGCAGGTAGCGCGGAATTGCAAGCTGATATCACCGCCCAACGTGCCCAAATACCTCTTGATACATTCGTTGGCATGACAATGAAAGAGGCAGAGGAACGATTAACCGGACATACCCTCTACTTGCCGATCCTTTTACAGCACGAGGAGGCACAGTCAACGCAGCATAGCCGACAAACCTGGACATTGTTTACGTGGCCGCTGGCGCTGCTAGGGTTAGCCTGCCTCTCATCCAGAAAGAAGTAATATAAGATATTCGTAGGAAACAGGGTGGAGTCATTGACGGATTGCCCTGCTCTATGCCACAATCTTATGAAATTTTGCACAAGGAGTTTAACATGACTGGCGTGACTTGGATGTATTGGTTAACGATTATATCAACGTCTGTAACAAGTTTGTATTTGTGGCAGGTCTTTAAACGCCAGCATATAAACAAAGTAAAGGCTGTCTTAAAGCCTATACCCATTGAACGAGATCGCCGCCACTAAGGGGTAAGCGTTCAGACCTGACAGATTTTAAAGCCTGTCAGGTCTCGGCGGTATCAGAAAGGAAGTTTAGGAAGCTATGTTTTATTTTAACCCGCTCTATCTTGTATTTGCGTTACCCGGTTTGCTGTTGGGGCTTTGGGCGCAGGCGCGCGTCAAAAGCGCCTTCAACCAGTACAGCCGCGTGCGTACCATGCGCAATGTAGCGGGCGCAGAAGTGGCGCGAGCGTTATTGGACGCACAAGGTCTGTATGACGTCCACATTGAACAGGTGCAAGGCACGCTCTCCGATCATTATGACCCGCGCCATAAAGTGCTGCGCCTCAGCCCGGACGTGTATCGCGCGCCGAGCATTGCCGCGGCCGGCGTGGCCGCCCACGAAATGGGTCATGCCTTACAAGACGCCGCCGGCTATGGTCCATTGCGGCTGCGCAGCTCGCTGGTGCCGGCCGTCCAGTTTGGCAGCGCCTTAGGTCCGTGGGTGTTCATGGGCGGCTTTTTGTTGAACTTCACAGAGTTGGCCTGGGTTGGCGTGATCATGTTCGCCGCCAGCACCGTTTTTGCCCTGGTCACGCTGCCGGTTGAACTGGACGCCAGCCGCCGCGCCAAGCAGTTGTTGGTGAGCAGCGGGTTGGTTATCGGCGATGAAATCAAGGGCATCAACAAAGTGTTGGATGCGGCTGCCTGGACGTATGTGGCGGCGGCCGTTACCTCGATTGGGACATTGCTTTATTACGTCCTCCTGCTAACAGGCTTTGGCCGTCGTGACTAAGTAAACGTCTTAAGATTGGTTCAATCTCCAAGATTGAACCAATCTGCGCCACCTTCGCTAGTTTCCTCCTCCCCTGGTCCATCACATCTCGCAGTATTAATCATTCATTCCCGCCCCCTGAGCGTTCGACCGAGCTTACGCCGAAGTCCTGTCACAGGGGGTCGCCGGTTTCGACAAGCTCAACCGGCGGGAGGTGAACGGTTACAGTCTACCTTGTCCGGGTGGAATTCGCCGCGGCGCAGGCTGGTCCGAATGTCGCTTGACATACCTCCCCCTTCTTGTGTATAGTTAATGCGTGGCATTTGTGTATAATTGACACTAAATTGGAGCAGTATGAAAGAAGCGACAATGAGCAGTTTGCCGCCCGCAGCGGCAGCGCAAATCCAACAGGTCATCCAGGCAGCGTTGGCCGAGGATGTAGGACCGGGCGACGTAACCAGCCGGACCACCTTACCGGCCGATTTGTGGTATAACGGCCGTTTCCTCGCCAAAGCCCCCGGTGTCATCGCCGGACTGGAAGTGGTCGCCGGGGTTTTCGCCATCGTGGACGAGGCCATCTGCCTGATGCCGCTGGTGCAAGATGGCGACTGGGTCGAGCGCGGCGCCATCATTGCCACCGTGCAAGGTCCGGCGCGCGGCCTGCTGACGGGCGAACGGACCGCCCTCAACTTCTTGCAGCGCATGTCGGGCATCGCCACGCTGACGCGCCGCTTTGTGGTCGCCGTGGACGGCACAAAAGCGGTCATCCTCGATACGCGCAAGACAGCTCCCGGCCTACGCGCGATTGATAAATGGGCGGTGCGATTAGGCGGCGGGCAAAACCATCGCTATGGCCTCTACGACATGGTGCTGATTAAGGACAACCACATCGCCGCCGTTGGGAGCATTACGGAGGCGGTGGCACGGGCGACGGCCGTTCACCTGCCCATCGAAGTGGAAGTGAAAAACCTGGCCGAGCTAGACGAGGCCCTGTCCCTGAACGTAGACCGGATCATGCTGGACAACATGAGTCTGGCGGAGATGCGGGTGGCGGTGGAGCGGGTAAACGGCCGTTGTCCCCTCGAAGCCTCCGGCAACGTCAGCCTGAAGACTGTGGCCGCCATCGCCGCCACCGGCGTGGACTACATCTCCAGCGGCGCCCTCACCCATTCGGTGATGGCGTTGGATATTAGTTTGGACCTGGATTGAGTGCGGAATGTGGAACGCGAAATGCGGAATGATTTCCTCCATTCCGCACTCCACATTGGAGAGATTTCATGAGTGCAGAACAAATTTACGAAGATTTGCGGGCCAGAATCGGCCATTATACGCCGGACGCGGAGCTGTGGCTGAAGGCGCAGTTGGCGGCGGAGATCAACCAGCTTAAGCGGGAACGCAACGCCGTCATTTTAGGGCACAACTACATGGAACCGGCGCTGTTCCACACCGTGCCGGACATCACCGGCGATTCGCTCTACCTCAGCCGCGAGGCGGCGGCTACCGATAAGGACATCATCGTCTTTTGCGGCGTGCGCTTTATGGCCGAGACGGCCAAAATCCTCAATCCGGGGAAGACGGTGCTGATTCCGGCGCTGCCCGCCGGTTGCTCGCTGGCCGCCAGCATCACCGCCGCCGACGTGCGCCGCCTGAAGGCGCAGTTCCCCGGCGTACCGGTCGTCACCTACATCAACACCTACGCCGACGTTAAGGCGGAGAGCGACATCTGCTGCACCTCCGGCAACGCCAAAGCGGTGGTGGAATCGCTCGGCAGCGAGACGGTCATCTTCCTGCCGGACGAGTATCTGGCGGCCAATGTGGCGCAGGAGACGGGCAAGCACATCATCTTCCCCACTCATAACGGCGCGGCCCAGTATGATACGACGTTGGATTATCAGATAGTGGGCTGGAACGGCCGTTGCGAAGTCCACGAAAAGTTCACCGTCGAGGACATCATCGCCATCCGTCAGGACCACCCAGACGTGCTGATCCTGGCCCACCCCGAATGCAGCCCGGAAGTGGTCGCCGCCTCCGACTACAGCGGCTCCACCACCGGCCTGATCCGCGCCGTGGAGACGACCGACGCCCCAGAATACCTGCTGCTGACCGAATGCAGCATGGGCGACAACATCGCCGCCGCCAACCCACAGAAGAACATGCTGCGCCTGTGCAGCGTGCGCTGCCCCCACATGAACCAGATTCAACTCCAAGACACCCGCGACGCCTTGCGCTACACCCAATACGTCGTCACCGTGCCCGAAGAAATCCGCCGCCGCGCCTACCAGGCAGTGGAGCGGATGCTGCATATCGGTTGATTCCGTAATCCGTTGTCCGTAATCCGTGATCCGTATTCCGATAACGGGTTACGGAACACGGATTACGGATAACAAACCACTCCACCCATGAATGACATACACGAAACTGAAGTCTTAATCATTGGCTGCGGCATTGCCGGGGGGACGGCCGCGCTGCAATTGGCGGAGGCGGGCGTGCCGGTGACGGTCGTCACCCGCGCCCGCGCGCCGGAAGAATCGAACACCTATTACGCCCAGGGCGGCATCATCTACCAGGGGGCGGCCGATTCGCCCGATTTGCTGGTGCAGGATGTGCTGCACGCCGGGGCGAGCCACAGCTACGAACCGGCGGTCCGCGTCATGGCCGAGGAGGGGCCGCCGCTGGTGCGGCAAATCCTGGTGGAAAAGTTGGGCATCCCCTTCGACCTGGGCGCGGATGGCGCTTTGCAGGTGATCAAGGAGGCGGCCCACTCCACCGAGCGCATCATCCACGCCGCCGACAGCACCGGCAAGGCGATTGAGATCGGGCTGATGAACGCCCTGCGCGCCCACCCGAACGTGACGCTGCTGACGGGGCAAACGGCCGTTGACCTGCTCACCCTCTCCCACCACTCCCGGGACCGGTTGGCCGTCTACCAGCCCCGCGCCTGCGTCGGCGCCTATGTGCTGGATCAGGAGAGCGACCACGTCAGCCGGATTCTGGCCAAAAAGACCATCCTGGCTACCGGCGGATTGGGCCAGATTTACCTGCGTACCACCAATCCCGAAGGTTCGCGCGGCGACGGTCTGGCGATGGCCCATCGCGCCGGAGCGCGCACCATCAACAACGAATTCATCCAGTTCCATCCCACCACCTTTCACCTCCCGCCCGCGCCGCATACCCTCATCTCCGAAGCGGTGCGCGGCGCGGGGGCGCGGCTGGTCCACGCCGACGGCCAACCCTTCATGCAAAAATACGACCCGCAATGGTTAGATTTAGCCCCACGCGATGTCGTCGCCCGCGCCATCCACCGGGAGATGCTGGAGCGGGGCATCCCCAACGTCTACCTGGACCTGCGGAGCGCCCTGGGACGGGAGAGCATTCTGACGCGCTTCCCCGGCATTTACGAATCCTGCCTGCGCTATGGCATAGACATCACCCAAGACTTGATCCCGGTGGTGCCGGGGGCGCACTACTTCTGCGGTGGCGTCTGGGTGGATGAGAATGGCCTCTCGACCGTGCGCCATCTTTACGCCGTGGGCGAGGTCTCCTGCACCGGCGTGCATGGGGCCAACCGGCTGGCCAGCACCTCCTTACTGGAGGGGCTGGTGTGGGGGAACCGGGCGGCGCGCCACATCCAGCAGACGCTCGGTGACCACGATATGCCGCCGCCGGACGACATCCCGCCCTGGCTGCACGCGCCGGGCGACAAGGCGGACCCGGCGCTGATCGCCCAAGATATGCGCACGATTCAGCAGATGATGTGGAATTACGTGGGGTTGGTGCGCACAACGCCGCGGCTGGCCCGCGCCTTGCGCGAACTGCGCCACCTGGAAACGGAGATCGAAGGTTTTTACCAGGTGACCCGGCTGACAGATAGTCTGGTGGGGTTAAGGAATGCAGTGAGAACGGCCGTTCTCGTCACCCTGGCCGCATGGGGCAATAAGCGCAGCATGGGGGCGCATTACCGGGAATAAGCGCGATACTCCCCCACACGCAGCCTACGTTCGGGATAGAAATCTGGCAGTCGCTTTACATCGCCTGCCAGAGGCCAGGTCGGTTGGGTTGGGGGAAAACGGCCGTTCTCGTCACCCCACGCTCACTCTGGCCCTCGGCTGCTGTTTGGATCTTCAGGATTTTGTGGGCGGTTTCTAAGGAAATACGATAAACTTCAAGTTCGCCGTTTACGTACGAAGCGGCGGGCTTTTTTATTTTTTGCGAAAACCAGGTTTTTTGCTGAGACCCCTGTGGTGTCTCAGCAAAAACCTGGTTTTTAGCTTTTACTGAGGCAATTTGGATGACAAGTTTAGCGGCGCACAAACGTTTAGGGCCGGTTCCGCGTGAATACCGGGCTAATTTTTGGCATTTGTATCTGGATATTGGCTGGTATGCCGTACTCAGCGGCAGCGCCATCGCCTTTGTCAGCGTTTTTGTGACACGGCAAGGGGCAAATGAGTTTCAAATAGGCTTGTTGAATGCCGGGCCGGCCGTCATTAACTTATTGGCAACATTACCCGCCAGCCAATGGCTAAACCGGCGTCCTATTAATCGCGGGGTATTTTGGACGGCCGTTTGGCACCGCCTTGTCTACATCTCCTGGATATTCCTCCCTTCCCTGCTGCTGCCCGCCGGCCAGATTTGGGCGATCATTGCCCTGACATTGTTGATGAGTATCCCTGGGGCCGCGCTGGCGACCGGGTTCAACGCGTTGTTTGCCGCGGCCGTGCCCGCCGAATGGCGCAGCCACGTGGCCGGAGTGCGTAATGCGGTGCTGGCGGTTGTGTACATCTTCATCTCGTTGCTGAGCGGCTGGCTGCTTGACCATTTCCCCTTTCCCATTGGCTACCAAATTGTCTTTGGCATCGGCTTCCTGGGGGCCGTCATGAGCACCGTTCATTTGTGGTTTGTACGGCCGTTCGCCGACCCCGCCACACTATCCCAACAGCGCCCGCGCCACCTGTCCACGCCCGGCATCTTCCGCACCGGGGGCGACAGCACGCGCCAAACCATCAGCCTGCGTTTCCTCACCCGCCTGCAAAGCTGGCGTCAGCTTTTCCGCCCAGATATCTGGCGACAAGAGTATGGGCAAATCCTCATCTCCCTGTTTACCTTCCACCTGGCGCAATACCTGGCCCTGCCCCTATTCCCTCTGTTTTGGGTTAACCACCTGCGCCTCACCGATCAACAAATTGGGATGGGCACGGCGCTTTTCTACCTGACTGTGCTCATTGGCTCCACGCAGTTGGTGCGGCTTACGGCGCGCTTTGGCAATCATCGCATCTTGTTTATAGGGGCGTTGATTATGAGCAGCTACCCGGCGCTGACCGCCATGACCCAAACGGTGACGCTCTATCTGATCACATCCATGGTCGGCGGGTTTGCCTGGTCGCTGGTGGGCGGCGTCATTGCCAATTATTTGTTGGAAAAGATACCGGGGGAGGAACGGCCGTTGTATCTGGCCTGGTACAACCTGACCCTAAACGCCGCTATTTTGCTGGGGTCATTTCTTGGCCCGGCGCTGGCGGCCCAATTTGGGCTGGTGACGACATTGGCGCTAACGGCCGTCGTCCGGCTGTTTGCTGCCTTGCGCATCTGGCGCTACGGCTAAAAAAATAACAGGTACACAGAGTTCACAGAGGTGGCACAGAGCTACACAGAGAGAGCAGAGAGACCAGAATGACCGAAACACAGGGTTTCCTCTGTGTTCTCTCTGTGAAACTCTGTGTTTCCTCTGTGTAGCTCTGTGTTCCCAATCCGC
>JACSRF010000570.1 GCA_014879875.1 Anaerolinea sp. | reverse complement strand
CAAAGAGACAAAGAGGCAAAGAAGAAGAAAATCCTTTGCGCCTTTCTTCCTTTGCCCCTTTGCGTTAAAGATTCTTGTACATCATGCAAACATCTCACTTGAAAGGTACTAATACTGCAATATGCAAATTGATTTAGAACTGTATCGCAAAGATGTACCCATAGGCGGCGGTGTGTCGCTGAGCGTGGTGGACGTGGCCCCCGAACGGCCGTTGCAAACCATCGTCCTCATTCACGGCTTCGGCGGGCGCGCCAGCCAGTGGCGTTACCAGATTGAAAAGTTCGCCCAGGAAAATCGGGTCATCGCCTTTGATTTGCGCGGGCACGGCCGTTCGTCCCATACCAGGCAAGGGTACGACATGCACACCATCCTCGCCGACATTTACACCGTGCTCAACCGCATTGGCGTGCGCCAGCCGGTCGTCCTCATTGGGCACTCCTTCGGCGTCGCCATCGCCACCGATTACGCCGACCTGTACCCCAAACAAGTGCGCCGCCTCATCCTCATCGCCGGCGCCGGCGAATATCGCATTGCCCGCCCCTACCGCCTGCTCTTCCGCCTGCCAGAAGCCTTCCTGCGATTGATTCAGCCCATCGCCAACCGCACCATTGACGCCTCGCTCTACGCCTTGCAGGAAATGTACCTGCACAATTTGCGCATCTGGCGCGGCTGGGAAACCTTCCCGCGCCTGCAAATGCCGACGCTGGTCATTTTGGGCAACCGCGACCGCGTGCTGCCACAGTCGGCGTTTGAACGGGTTGGCGAACTGGTCCCGGCCGATTCCGAGGTGATCAACGTGGGCGTGTCGGCGCATATGGTGATGTTGGAGCGGCGCGACGCGGTGAACCGGGCGATTGAACGCTTTATCACGCTGGACACGGCCGTTGCCCAGCGCGTCAGTTGGCGTGAAAGCGGCGACGATCCGGGGCGGGGCAGTTTGCTGGCCGAGCGTCCCTGGCTGGCGCATTATGAGGCGGCCGTGCCGGCCACCATTCACGTGCCCTCTTTACCCCTCACCCGCCTGCTCGACCGCGCCGGGCGTCGTTTTCCCAACCAGCCGGCGCTTGTTTTTTACGGCCGTCAATTGACCTACCGCGCCTTATGCGAGCAAAGCAACCGTTTCGCGCAGGCGCTGCACGCCCTGGGGGTGCGCTCAGGCGCGCGGGTGATGCTGCTGCTGCCCAACACGCCGCAGGCCGTCATGTCCTTCTACGGCACGCTGCAAATGGGCGGCGTGGTCGTCATGGGCAATCCGCTGGCCTCCCCGGAGGAATTGATCCGCCAGGCGCAGGCGGTGGGCGCGGAAGTTTTGGTGACGCTGCACCGCTTTGCGGACACAGCCGCGCGCCTCAAAGCGCAGTCACCCATCCGCCACGTCGTCTATGCGCGCGTCTCCGATTACCTATCGCCCCCCAAACGCGCCATCGCCCGCGCGCGCGGTCTGGAACCGGGCCGCGCCCTCGACGAGGATGATTTTGATTGGCTGCCCCTGCTGCGGCGGCAAAGCGGCGCCAGGGTTGAGGTGGCGGTGGATGCAGAGGCGACGGCCGTTATCCTTTTCACCAGTGGCACAACGGCCGTGCCCAAAGGGATCATGCTCAGCCATTACAACCTGGTCGCCAACACCATGCAAACCCGCGCCTGGCTCACCGACGCCCGCGACGGCGCGGAAATTGTGTTGTGCGTCGTCCCGTTCAGCCACGTCTATGGCATGACGGCCGCCATGAACGTCGCCGTCAGCCTGGGTGCGGGCATGATCCTGCTGCCCACCTTCGACGTGAATGAGGTGCTGCAAGCCATTCGCAAATATGCGCCGACGCTCTTCCCCGGCGTGCCCGCCATGTACGTCGCCATCAACAATGCGCCCGGCGTGCGTAAATACAACATCGAATCGGTGCGCGCCTGTATCAGCGGCGCGGCGCCGCTGCCCGTTGAGGTGAAGGAAGCGTTTGAGAAGTTGACCAAGGGACGGCTGGTGGAAGGGTACGGGCTGAGTGAGGCGGCGCCGGTCACCCATGCCAATCCGATTAACGGCCGTAACAAAATCGGCGCTATCGGCATCCCCCTGCCCAACACCGAAGCCCGTATTCTCGATTTGCGCAGCGGTGAGCCGGCCGCGCCCGGCGAGATTGGCGAACTGGTAGTGCGCGGCCCCCAGGTGATGCAAGGGTATTGGCAAGACGAGGCGGCCACGCGCGCAGCCATTGACGCCGACGGCTGGCTGCACACCAACGACATCGCCCGCATGGACGACGATGGCTACTTCCAGATCATCAGCCGCCGCCAGGACATGTGGCAGGCCGCCGACGACACCCCTGCCTTTCCCCGCGACGTGGAAGAGATCATCTACGAACTACCAGAGGTGCGCGAAGTGGTCGTCATCGCCATCGCCAACCACCCCATCGCCTTTGTCAACCTGAAAAAAGGGACGCGCATCCCGGCGAAGACGATCATCGCCTTTTGCCAGCGCCGCCTGCCTCCCGGCCAATCGCCGTGGCTGGTCATCTTCGTCAAGGAATTTCCGCGCAGCTTCATCGGTAAGGTGCTGCGCCGCGAGTTGGTCAGCCAATACGCGCACGAACTCCCATCAGAAGCGGGCAGCGTGGGCGAGCATCTGGCGGGGCTGGAGGAGTGAGCGTGAAGAGTGGGCCGTCGAGCGTCGGAATCACGCCAAAACGAACTACTCAATCTTGCGGGGCTGTGACCGGTCTCCTGACCGAGCCACTAAGTGAGAATTTATTACAAAGAAACAAAGAGATTCTTTGTACCTTTGTTTCTTTGTCCCTTTGTAATAAATTCTTACGCTAGAACCAGACATTTTCCAATGTCAGAAAGCCAGCAGTTCCTCTATCTTCCCTTGAATCTGCGCGACGGTGGGCACAACCCCTTCCATGAGATGGGTGCTGAACGGCACAGGCACAGAGGGAGCGGCCAGGCGCAAGATGGGGCCGTCCAGGTCGAGGAACGCTTCAGCGGCAATGGTGGCGGCGATCTCCGCGCCAAAGCCGCCCAGACCGATGTCCTCATGCACAATCAAGCATTTACTCGTCTTGCGCACAGAGGCCAACACCGCCTCCTTGTCCCAGGGAACGATGGTGCGCAGGTCAATCAGCTCCACGCCGGCGTCTACTGCTTGCAAGGCCAATTCGCACCGCTCCACCATCGCCCCCCAGGTAATGAGGGTGAGGTCACTGCCCGCTTGCAGGATTTTCGCCTTACCAAACGGGAGCATGAACTCATCGCCGGGATACGGCCGTCTTGCCCAAGCCGCGTCCAACATTGCCCGATGCTCAAAAAAGATGACCGGGTCATTACCGCGCAGCGCGGTGCGCAGCAGCCCCACCGCATCCTCCGCATTACTGGGGAAGGCCAGCAGCAGCCCCGGCTGGTGCGCAAAGACAATCTCGCTGGTGACGCTGTGCCAGGGGTCGCCGATTTTGCGGTAGCCGCCGGGGATGCGGACGACAATGGGCGCGGCAAATTGGTTATTGGTGCGCCAGCGCAGCGTGCCGCAGTTGTTCAACTGTTCGGTCGCCGGGTCGGCGTATTTGCGGAACTGGATTTCCGGCACGGGCACAAGTCCCGCCAACGCCATGCCTACCGCCCGGCCAATGATGCCCTCCTCGTTGAGGCTGGTGTCAAAGACGCGCCCCTCGCCAAACTGCCCCTGTAACCCTAACGTCGCCGCATGAACGCCCCCTTTTTGCCCCACATCTTCGCCAAAAACAACGCAGCGCGGGTTGATACGCAGTTCCACTTCCAGCGTGTGGCGGATCGCCTCGATCAGGTTGATACGGCGCGGTTCCGGTGGATGAGGTGTGCTGTTGCCCACCGGCAAATGCACCCCCTCGCCAACCAGCCCGCCTACCTGCTGCGGCTCCTCTGGTTTTGCCCAGATGTGGCGAGCGACGGTGGCCGCGTCGGGATGAGGCTGCGCCTGCGCGGCGTGGCGGGCGGCGGCTACCTCCTGCATCACCTGCATCACCAGGTCATGCCATTCCGCTTTGCTCATGCGGGTGGGAACCAGGGCATGGTTCAGCGCCACCAGCGGGTCGCGCTCCCATTCGGCGTCTAGCTCGGTTTTGCTTTTGTACGCCTGTGTGTCTACGCTGGAATGGCCGGAGAGGCGGGGCACGGTGAGACGCAGCAGCGCCGGCCCTTCCCATTGGCGGGTGTAGGCGACGGCGTCGTGGATGTGTACGGCCGTTTCCTCCGGCCGCGTCCCATCCCCATCCCAAATACGCAAGTTCTGCCAGGCGGCTAAATTGGCGGCGATGTTCGCCCCCGGTGTTTGCAGCGGCGACTTCACGGAGATGGCGTAGCCATTATCCTCGATCACAAAGAGCAGAGGCAGTTGCAGCGTCGTCGCCATCGTCAGCGCCGACCAAAAGCCATTGGTCGCTACGGCCCCATCCCCGCCAAAAACAACGGCGATGCTGCCGCGCACTTCCTCCTGGCCCATCTCCTCGGCGCGGTAGCGCAGCGCCTGCGCCCACCCCGCCGCCGGCGTGAACTGCGAACCAACATCGCCGGCCATCGGCAGCGCCGTCGCGCGGCCGCGGGCAGGCATGTTGAAGACCACGCCCACGTCCCGCCCCCCGCTAAGGCCGCCGGGCCGCGCCATGTCGCTGGCAAACGCCTCTTCCAGCGTCAACCCGGAAGCAAGCATGAACGGCCGTGAACGGTAATAGACGCTCGCCCCATCCATCGGCCGGGTCAGCAGTTGGCTGAGCAGCACCTGCCCCAATTCGTGGCCGCGCGCTGAAAACTGGTACGTCACCACGCCCTGCGGCGTCAGCTCCTTCTCTTCCATCTCGTCCATAAACCGGCTGGCTAAGGCCCATTTCGTCGCTTCATGCCAATCAAAGGCGGGGTGTAAGGGTGTGGGATTGCTAAAATCACTCATGTTTTGTCTTTTTGTGAACGAAATCAACGTTGGATCGACATTTGTTTGGTAAAACAAGTCTGTTGCGCATCATAGCCAAACGCCGAATTGATTGAACTACATTTGTTCTGGCTATCCCGTGTCAGGGCAGCCATCTGGAGGGTTATACCATGTTACCGCAAAAAGAAGGTTTCGGAAAAAGTCGTTTGTTATGGCTTCTACAGCTTTGCCAATCTACCGCCAGGCGCATACAACTTACGCGCCTGCACCATCATAGACAATGTATCTTTCTCCGGCGTCAGAATCGGCGTCACCCCGCCAGATTCGTTTGCGAACGTGTACATGCTGCCGGGACCGTGTTCGTGAACCGTCTCACGGATTACGGCTCACGGATTACCGATTACCGATTACGGCTCACGGATTACCGACCCCCGACCCCCGCCGCAAACCAGCGCCGCACCAACTCCACCTGGAAACGATAGCTATCATTGATCGGCTCGATCAGTTCGCGCTGCTGTAACTTGACCAATGCCTGCTCCAGAGACAACAGGCTGGGCACAAAATTGATTAATTCCTGCCGTCCCGCGCCTTCCCCTTCGGGGTGACGCGCCAGCAAGCGCAGCACCTCCAGCCCCACCGCGTCTACATGATTCTTCTCAATGTCGGCGAAAAAGAAGCTGCCGTGTTGCAGGGCAGGGGCAACGGCCGTTTCCACATCCATCACCGTCGCCAACCGCCGCTGCGCCGGGGGCTGCTCATTCTTCAGCGCCACAATCTCCGCACACAGAAGCTGCGCCAAAAAAGGGTGCCCCCGCGTCAACGCCAACACCCGTTCCACTGCCTCCAGCTTATACCGCAGCGCAAAATCTTGTACCGGCTGCGCGATCAGCTGCCGCGCCTCATCCGCCTGCAAATAGCCGATGTGAATGACCTGCACGTTGATCAAATACCCCGCCCACTGCTGAAATTCATCCAGCGTATGCGACCCCGACAGCAGCACCTTGAACCGCGCCCGGTGTTGAATCAAATGGCGCAGCATCCCCAGCACCGCATCCGTATCAAAACGCTTTTTCAGCAGCGCCCCGGCCAACACCTCAAACTCATCCAACATCAACAAAACCTGTCGTCCGGCCAGCGCCCCCTCCACCGCATCCAGCCACTCGTCAAACTGCGTAAAGGGATCATCCAGCAGCTGCTCCCGGTCAATGGGCGGCAGCGTCACGTCCCGCTGGCGCAGCGCCGAGCGGGTCATGCCCCGCGCCACGTTGTATAGCAGACCGGCATGATCACGCGCCTGCGACGCCGGCCCCTGCAAATCCACAAACAACGGCACAATGGTACTGGGCAGCAGTCGCCCCAGGTTATTCAGCAAAGACGTCTTACCCACGCGGCGCTGCCCATAAAGAAGCAGCGGTGGCTGGCGGCGGTCCAGTAAAAGCTGCTCAATACGGGCGCTAATATCCACCCGCCCAATAAAAATTTCCTGCTGCTCCGTCAGCGGCACGCCAATGACGTAAGGGCTGTCAATCTCCTGACGCAGCTCCGACTCATCGGCCAACTGCTGTACTGCATCCGCCAACGCCAACCGCCACTGCGCGGCAATGGGGCGAAAGCGGTCGGCGTATGGCTCATTGCTGCGCGTTAATTCCCGCAGCAGACCATTGAGCCGATCTTCTACCGTGCTCAACGTAAGGCGGCGGTTGTACAGGCTCTCTTGCCGCAGCGCCGCTTCCACGTCCTGGCTGATCCGGCTAAAACTGCGCAGCAAGGCGCTGGCCGGGCCGGCCAGTTCCCCGGCCGCCAGCCGATGATAAGCTGAGGCGATGGCGTCAACGCCGGTACACAAAGCAAGCTGCTGTGCATCGAGTTCAATTTGCGCCTCTTGCGCCGCCCAACGCTGCCGACCACCACTCAAATGCTCCAAAGCGGCCGTCCCCACCTCCACTTCATGCGCCAGCACCAACAGCAAATGATTGTTCAGCCCCAAAAGGGGCAGCCGTTGAAATTCGTCCCAAAACGCCGAATGCCAGCGCAGCAAACTCGGCCGCCCACGTGGCAAACGCGCGTCATCCAACCGGTACAGGAAGTAGTTCCACACCATCACCAGTGGATACATGACCACCGGTCGCCACCAGGCCAGCGTCAATCCCAACAACACGCCGGCCAGGCTAAACAGCAAAATCGGGCCAAAGGATTGATTAGGATAAATAAATAAGAAGAAACCCCCACCGCTGCCCAACGCCCCGGCCATCGCTCCCGCCCAGGGGCCGGCAATGCGCTCGGCAAGCATGTAGGGCGCCGTAAATAAGGAGCTGAGAATAGCCAGCAGCGCCAGCATTTCCACCAGGCCGGTCGCCAGGTTGGCGTTTGCCAGGTTGGTGAGGTTGCCGGCAATGCCCACCAGCCAACCGGCCAACAAACTACGCCCCCATAGGCGGGTACGCCACAACACCGCCACGCCAAAAGGCAGCCCAATGACCATGCCCAACGTGACGCTGCCAATGGTCAAATTGGTTAAACGGCCGCCGGCCGCGCCAATCACGATCCCCACCACTACCCCCACTACCAGGCGCGGCAGCGAATACCCTGTGTTGTGATCCTGTCCATGCATGCCAACGCCGGCCGCCACGCCAAACCCCAGCCCACCCGCCAATCCGCCTGCCAGCCCAATCACCGTGCTGGCGACCAGATCAAACGAGAGTGGCAGCGAACGGAAAGCCAGGCTGCTGCTCGTGCCAAAAACCAACATGCCCGCCAGGCCAATGACAACGCTGATCGCCATCCCGGCCGCCGCGCCCACCACAAAGCTGCCGGCAAAACTGGCGGCAAAGCTGGCGACGAACCCGACCGCCAGGCCCAAAATGATGCCCAATATAATGCGGTCGGTCGGCAGCCGGAACAGCCACAACCCACCGGCAATGACGCCGGCGGCAACGATAGACCAGGTCAGATAGGTCATGGAGAGCAATCGCCACATCGCCAGGCTGCGCCAATGGCGCCAGCGCAGTTCGGCCAGGCAAAAATTGGGGCGCAAATCAGGGGCGATCTCCGCCAGGTAATGACGCCAGGCCGAGGGGTGGAAAAAAAGCCAGAACAGCATCTGAAAGCTGCCGGCAAGAATGTTGCGGCGCAGCGCCGGGGCGTCGGTGAACATGGCGGCGTAGGTTTGGGGCATTGACATCGTTTTTTATTCCGTCATACGATTTGGCAAAGGGTGTGTTTCATTTCAGTTTGTCGCTGACCATGCCACCCGGTCAGCAATAACCGGGCTGAACCGGTGTTCGCTATGCTTTGAGCCGGATTTATCCGGCGTTGTTTTGTAGCCCGATGATTGATCATCGGGCGGGTC
>JACSRF010000461.1 GCA_014879875.1 Anaerolinea sp. | reverse complement strand
TGGCACAGCAGCGCCAACGCCTACCTGGTGGTGTGGCAGCGTGATGGGAATGTGTGGGCACGGCCGTTCACCGCCATCGGTACCCCCCTCAACCCCGCCTTTGCCGTGTCCACGGCCAGCGGCGCGGCGCCGGCCCCGCAAATGACTGGTGATCATTTCCAGTACGGCCTGGCGTCGGGCACGTTTAAATTCATATAAAGCATTCGCTCGCGCTTGTTGGCGGATTCCCACCACAAGTCTAGATTCCATTATGTTATCCTTATCATTCTGAATCACGCTTAAATTTGGCGTGATGGTTATTTTATCAGGATACGTGCGGAGGAAACGGCCGTCCTCTAACGTTATGTTGGGGGTTATGTTGGGGGAGGGAGAGAGGGGAAGGCGAGGATACGGCCGCTTCATGTTGAGAGAGGTATACCCGATTGGCATTCTGTCCCAGATTACAGGTTGTTTTCGATGAATTTTGAAACGACAGTGCCGTTTGGTTAGTGTTTTCAGTCATAGCAAATTGATTAGGTTGATCATGTCAATTGTCCAAATGGCGTTACAATTGTTGGCATGATTGCTGCGTACAAAACTAACCATGGTACATGCTACTATGGAGATGCAACCTTATTAGACAAAACGACCCTATGGAAAGAAATAGAGGGAAAGGTTGATCTATTGTTTACATCCCCTCCCTTCGCTCTTGCACGCCAAAAAGAGTATGGCAACCTCTCTGGGGAGGACTATGTAAAATGGTTTTCCAGTTTATCGGACTCTTTTTCACGGTTATTAAAACCCGCTGGTTCAATAGTAATTGAGATGGGCAATGCTTGGATAAAAGGTAAACCTGTAATGGCAACCCAACCATTGAGAGCACTTATTGAGTTTATAAAT
This sequence comes from Anaerolinea sp., assembly GCA_014879875.1. GTDB lineage: Bacteria > Chloroflexota > Anaerolineae > Promineifilales > Promineifilaceae > JACSRF01. Next base: position 7,360 of record JACSRF010000461.1, on the reverse strand, counting down.
CAGGGTGATTTGCATTTGTGCCAACAGTTTATCTGGCATAATCCGGCACGTTTGCCCAGCCCTGCACAATGGGTGAACGTTGAACGTATTCGTGTTAAGGATTCCTTTACACACTTGTGGTGGATGTCAAAAGCACTGAAACCAAAAGCGGATAATCGTCGAGTTTTAAAAGATTACAGTCAATCAATGTTAGATTTATTGGAGCGAGGAACATATAACGCCGGAGCAAGGCCATCGGAACATCAAATCGGCGAAACATCCTTTCTCACAAACAACAGTGGAGCAATTCCATCAAACGTATTTACCATTTCTAATACACGCTCATCATCGCCGTATCTGACATATTGTGAACGGAATGGTTATAAGAAACATCCGGCCCGTATGCCGACTGAAATCGTCGAGTTTTTCATCAAATTTCTTACTGATCCGAATGATCTGGTATTGGATCCATTCTCAGGAAGTAATACTACAGGGGCTGTTGCTGAGTCACTAGGAAGATCTTGGATCTCTATAGAACAAGAGCTTGAGTATATACTAGGTTCACGGGGCAGATTTGAAAAGCCAACAAATCTGGAGGCGATTGGGGAAGAGATCAATGACGAGAATATTTTTTAACGATAAGAAGTTCCACAAAATCCTGCCTTCATCATTCAGTGAAGGCGAATTTGAAAACATCATTACTTTACAAGCACCAGAACTTTACCCCGATTACTACGTTATTCCTTTCAAAAAGACAGTTTACTCTCCTAACGGAAATTCAAAACCTGACTTGGTTTTTATCGCAAAAGACTATAAAGATTGGTATGTTGTTGAAGTTGAGATGGCTTATCACAACTTTGATTCACATGTAGAACCGCAAATCGAAAACCTTGCGATGGCAAGTTATGATGGCGAGGATGTAATCAAGTACTTGTGCAAACAATGTGACAGTCTAGACTATACGAGAACGTCTGAACTTATTCGCAACGAACCTGCAAAACTACTACTTGTCTTAAATGAGCTGAATGAAACGACCACTACTTGGGCTAAAGTGCTAAACAACAAGTATGGTGTACTTACGAGTGTTTTTGAGGTGTTTCACGGCAGCCATTATGATTCGGAAGTTGATTCACCACATCGTGCATACGGAATAAGCCACAATTACCCTGTTTACTCGTTGTCAATGACTACTAAGTGCTCCGTACATCCGCACATTGCATATCTTGGAGTTGATGACAATTCAAATCTTCAATTGAAACCAGGCGAAGAAATAATTCTCGAATTCGAGGGCTGTGTGACATTTTGGAAAGGTGTTGAAGGACCTGATAAGACTATGTGGTTAAAAATGGAAGGCCGGAACGCATGTATAAACAAAAGAAAGACCTATCAAATCACCAAATTACGGGACAACTCGCTTTTCCTCAATATGGCGTAATTGGCTGAGTCTGTCGAAAAAGGATGTTGAAATTATTATGACAAAAACAGCGCTTAGATTTCAGGTTGGAAACAACATCATTCAGTCTTATAAAAGGTTGGCATATACTCCTTGGCATGCAATTGCTGAGTTTGTAGATAACTCTACTCAATCATTTTTCAATAATCGCACAGCTTTAGAGGAGGCTAATAAGAAGGCAAGATTGCCTAGACCTTTGAGAGTCGTTATCGACTACGATGCATCAAAAAACATCTTTAGAGTGGAAGATAATGCAATGGGCATGTCATTTGAGGAACTAACACACGCTTTGCATCTCTCTAAGCCACCAGAAAACACAAGTGGACGCTCGCAATTTGGCATGGGGATGAAAACAGCTGCATCATGGTTAGGAAATCAATGGACAATTACAACAAAGAAACTTGGTGATAATCGCAAGTATACGGTCGAAATCGATGTAAACCGGATTGCATCTGGAAAAAATGAAGTTCAATATACTGTTCAAACGGAGGGCATCGAACTTGATAATCACTACACAATAATTTCAGTTTCTGACCACAATCGAAAATTTCATGGAAGAACCGTTGGAAAAATAGCCCAGTACCTGCGTTCGATGTATCGTCAAGATTTCCGTGATGAAACACTGGCCTTGGTTTGGCGAGGTGAAGAACTAAATTGGGAAGAAGTTGATCATAGATTGGCTATCGATATAAATGGCAACCCTTATAGAAAACGTTTTCAGTTCAAAGTCGGCACTGATTCTGAAGATCCCGACGACAAAAAGGATAAGGATGTACGTGGTTGGATGGGAGTCCTTGCACAAGGGAAAAGACGTGATGCTGGGCTGACAATATTTCATTCTAATCGTGTGATTAAGGGATGGCCTGAAACTTATAGACCAGAGGAAATTTATGGTGATGAACGAAATGACTTACTAAACCAACGACTACTTGGAGAAATTCACTTGGATGGCTTCTTAGTCAGTCACACTAAAGATGCTATTCAATGGATGGGCGACCAAGAAGAACAAATCGAAAAAGAATTGAAGAAATTATTTATGGACTATATGAGATTTGCTAATGAACCCAAAAAGGGAAATGAAGAATCTAGAGGCCCCTCATATCGAGAAAAAGAAGTTGCAGTTTTAGAACTTGAAACAGAATTAAGTTCAAATGAACTAGCAGATGCTGTTAATCTGCCTCCTATGCTTTCAGAAGAAATGGTAGAAGAATCTGTAAAAGCGGTAATCAAACAAGTATCAGAGAATGCCTCTCCCCGTTTTATTGTTAAAATAGGCCAAGTTACAGTTTACCTATACCTTCAATCTGATATGTCAATTAATGATAGATATCTTACTGTTGAGGCCGCACGTAGCGATGAAATCATCATCGTTGTAAATGAAAACCACCCTCATTGGTATCAGATCAGAGGATCTGAGGGCGTTTTAAACTATCTAAGACATTGTGTTTATGATGGAATCGCTGAATGGCAAGCCACTAAAAAATTGGGGACAATTGATCCTGACACGATAAAGGTATTTAAAGATGGCTACTTACGGATTCCGATGGAAATGGAAAAACATTCCTCCTGATCATTACCTTTTTCGGAAGCCAACATTGACCATTCCACCAATCACAACCAATCGCCAGTGAACTTATTCTGACCAAGCGAAAATCTAACGCAATCGCTAGTATTGCCTGGCTCAAGTCTGTATGCAACTTTAGCCAGTGATTTCCCCACTATTACAGAGAAAACTTGCACAAGCATTTGCGCCAGCCTGTACTAGTAATATTAACAGCAAACGGCCGTTCTAGCCGCCAACAAATTTGTGGGAAAACGAATAGGGGTGGATTGTGGGGTAATCGTCTACCAAGCAATTTTCATGTTGCTGTCGGGCGTTTATCACCGACAGCCGGTATTTCCGATAAGCGCAGCACCAGCCGCAAGGCTTCGTTCACGGTTTCGGCGGTAGGAAAAGCATCGGCCACGTCAGAATCCAGCAAGATAAGATTCGTGCCCTCGGCGTACCGTTGGGCATATTTGCCCCGTACCGATCCTTTAAGCAGCTCTTTCATGTCATATTCTGGCCGAAGTTCGTCATCCATCTCAGATTTCTTCTTCATATTCTTGTCTCTCTAGTGGCGTCAACTCGCGGGCGCTAATGATGCGGATTCTGTCAACTCGTTCTGTATACGAGACGATCAGCAATCTTTCGTGGTTTGAAAACCCGACAATGATGTAACGATCTTCTTCATCAGAATGATCGGGATCAAAGGCTGTTGCACTCAGGGGGTCGGCGAACACGGTGCTTGCTTCCGCAAAAGAGACATTGTGTTTGCGTTGGTTTTGCTTCGCTTTCCCTGGATGCCACTCAAATTTTAAGCCCACAGCCTGCTCCATTGGTTTCACTCGACGAAGCTCATTGTAGCATATTTAGGGGGGAGGGGCATGATGTTCTCCAAGTAGCCTGTTGCTGTTTCTAGCATCTTATGCATAAGGCAAACGGCCGTTCCAGCCGCCAACAAATTTGTGGAAAAACGAACGGGGGGTAAAAGGGCCGTTTACCCGTTGAATTGTAACGCTTCCATTCTCCTGCAACAAAGCGAGGTGGGGTTATTGAGGGGAGTTGTAGACCCACAAATCCTGGTTCAAGTCATTTTGATGAGGGCTGTTCCCGCCAAACATAAGAATACCGGCGATAGGGGGATAATAGGCGAAGCCAGCATTCCAGGTGGGAGGTGGGGAGTGGGCGGGCGTAGCCAATGCCCAGGTACGGCCGTCAAATTGCCAGGTATCAGCATAGGTGAAAAAGGTGATGGTGGCATCGAAACTTGTGCCGCCAAACAAGATGAGGGTGTGATGGAGAGCGTGGTAGGCCATTTGATGTCCATATCGGGGTGGCGGCGATTGGGTAGGTTGGAGTTGTGTCCAACCCTGAGCGTTATAGAGCCAGGTGTCATTGTAATGAACGGCATCTCGTCCGATGCCCCCAAACAATAACACGCCGCCCAGGTTGGGTGCATAGACCAACTGCATATTTGAGCGCGCGGCCGGCGCTAGCGGTGTGTTGATGGATGTCCAGTTTGTCCCATCATATTCCCAGGTGTCGCCTAAGATATCCTGGTCTAACTGGGAGTCGTTCCATCCCCCAAACATGACGACTATTTGCCGGGTTTCATCAAAGGCGATGCCCTGGTTGCTGCGGTGCGGGGGCGTGACGGCCGTCTGTATCTGCATCCACCGGCTGCCATCAAATTCCCAGGTGTCATCCAGATGTTCTCCTGCCCAGACATGCCCGCCAAAAAGGACAACCTTTTGGCGGGCGCTGTCATAGGTCATGTAGGCGGCTTCGCGGGCAGAGGGGCCAGGCGTGTCAATAAGCTGCCAGCCGTTAGCAGATGTGTATTGCCATGTGTCGGCGCAGGCGTAGCCGCTGCATGTGCCGCCGAAGAGAATGAGGCGATCTTGCGTGCTATCATAGGCAAAGCTCATGCCAGAGCGGGGCGAGGGGCCGCTGGAATCTAGCAGGAGCCAATCGTTTACAGGTGTGGTTGTGGGTTGGGGCGTAGTTGTGGGGAGAGGAAGCGCCGTTGCCGTGGCCGTAGATGGTCCCAAGGTTCGGGTTGGGGCCACGGTGGACGTAGCCGGCGGTGAGGGAGAGGCAAAAGAAGTTGGCTGTGGCGTGATGGTTGGTTGTTGTATGCTGTCTATCTCGGTTGCCCCGCCGCAGGCAGCCAGGAATACGCCAAGTCCTATAATAATCAGAAGCGATGTGCGGTATGCGTGCATAAAGGTCCCTCCAAGGGGATGCGGAGTTGGGAAAAGAAAAGTTATAAGGGGTATTGTACGCTGTTATTGACTGGGATGATAATCACGAGAAACGTTGTTTTCCTCACCCCTCTTTGAATTGGTGATGGCGACGTTGGCGCGACCCTGACGGCCGTCATAGAGGACAAGAGCGTTGGCGCCTGGTTCGCCGCAGCTGCCCATCAGGTGCAGTTTCAAGCAACTGGCCTGTCTGCCACGCAGCGGGTGGGCGCTAGACATCAGGCTCAATAAAAGATAGCATGTCCCCAAACCCGGCGCTGAGTTCGGGCACTTCGTGGGGGAATTTGACCCAGCGCAGGTAAAACTCAATCGGTTCTGGGCCACCGTCCGATGGGTTTGTTTCCCAACAGCGCCAGCCATTGGCGTTAATGGGACCGTCATAGGTTAACTGATAGAAACGTCGGTAGATGGTCACGCCGTCCCCGGACGCCATCGGCAAATGATACACCCGCGTGCCCAGGAAACGCCTGATGCGCAGGCCGGTCAGGCCAGTCTCTTCTGCTGCTTCGCGCAACATGGCTCTGTCCGGGTCCTCTCCGGCCTCGACAGTTCCACCGGGGATTTGCGTCCCAGCCGCGGGGTACGCCGGTTCGGAGAAGACCAACAGCCAGTCAGCCTGAGTGATGTAACCAGCAACTTTGTGCTTCTGAATCATGTCTCATCAGTCCTGTCGCAGGGGGCGCCGGTTGAGCTTGTCGAAACCGGCAGCGGGTACGATTACGCGCGCAAATAGTATAGCGGGCAAAACATCCGTGTCTCGCGCCCTCACACATCCCCTGCAAATGGCAATCCCAACTGGCGCTGTTCCGCCACGACCAGGCCGCTCACACCCACGCCAATCAGGCGCATTCGCTGGCCGGGCGGCCAATGCTCCTGCCAGATAGCCCGCGCCAGCCGGTAAATCCCCGCTGCATCGTCCAACGGCCGTGTGACAGATTTCTGCCGCGTGAAGGTGGTGAAGTCGGCCCAGCGGAACTTCACCCGGACCGTGTGCGCGGCCAGACCGCGCGTTTGCAGCGACCGCGCCACGCTGTTGGCCTGTACCTGTAACTGCTCTTGCAGCCGCGCCGGGTCGGCCACATCCTGGTCAAATGTCCACTCCTGGCTGATGCTCCGTGGCTGGCTCTGTTCGGCCTGTACCGGCCGGTCGTCTATGCCCTGGGCGCGGCGCTGTAAGTCGTCCGCCTGATGGCCGAACTGCGCCCGCAGCGCCGCAGCGTCGGCGGCGGCCAACTGACCACAGGTGGTAATGCCCAGACCCGCCAGCCGTTCGGCCGTGCGCGGGCCGATGCCCCACAGGGCGCGGGCGGGCAGCGGCGCCAGAAACGCCGCCTCGCTGCCGGGTAGGACGAGCGTGCAGCCTTCCGGCTTCTCGTGGTCGGAGGCGACTTTGGCGACGAGTTTGCTGGTCGCCAGACCGACGGAGGCGGGCAGGCGCGTGTGCTCTTTGACGGCCGTGCGGATTTCTTCAGCCAGGGGCAGCGGGTCGGCCCAATCGCTCAGGTCAATGTACGCCTCGTCCACGCTCACTTGCTCCAGTGGGCCGTAGGCGGCCAGGATGTCCATCACCTGGCGCGAGCATTCGCGGATGCGCGGCCAATTGGCAGGCACGATTTTGAGGTGGGGGCAGAGGCGCACGGCCGTACTGGTGGGCATGGCCGAACGAATCCCGAAACGGCGGGCAGCATAGCTGGCCGAAGCGACCACGCCGCGCGACGTAGGCTGGCCGCCAATGACCAGGGGAATATCCGCGTCGGCGGGATGGTCGAGGACGTGGACGTTGACGTAGAAGGCGTCCATGTCCAGGTGGAGGATGGCGCGGGGCCAGAGCGCCGCAGCGGAAGCATCACGCATCATCTGTTTGCCTCGTCTTATGGGAAATGGGTTCACCTGCGCCAATTGTTAATGGATTGCGCCCGCTTGTCAACCTTGTTGTATAGATGTTCAGAAAATCATTCTGGGTCTGGTTTGTAGTAACGACTTTAGTCGTCCAGCGTGGGACCGCTAAAGCGGTTACTACAAACCAAAAATCTTTTTCTTGAAAGCTATAGCTGTATCTTCTCAATATCTCGTGGAGGAGTGCGCATCCTCAGATGCGCATCTGAGGATGCGCACTCCTCT
>JACSRF010000534.1 GCA_014879875.1 Anaerolinea sp. | reverse complement strand
GTCGTCATCGGGGCAAAAGGTTCATTCTGTCAAACAAAATGAGCAAGTTGTTTAATTCTCGTTCCTAAGGAACGAGAATTAAATACTTTGCCCATTTTGATTGGTTCAATCTTCGGAGATTGAACCAATCTTGACCAACTTATTGAAGTGCCATTCCTAAACTTTATAGAATGCGATTTACCAAAGAGTTCCAGCGCTGGCAAATCTTGTTATAATCCACAGGCAACAGACTAACCTTTGTATTTGTAAAGGAATTTTTATGTATACACTTACCCACACCACTCGCCAGTTCCGACAGCAGCGCGCCTGGTCATTTGCCAGCGCCAGCAATGACATCTTCAACGATCCAAACCTGCCAGAGCAGTACCCGCCCGACCTGGAGTTGGAACCCGTTCACCTGGATATTAACCTGCACATTGACGTTGCCCGCCAAACGGCCGTCGGAACCGTCACCAACAGCGTCCAGGCGCGCCGCAGCGGCCCGCGCAAACTGGCGCTGGATGTGGTTGATTTTGAAGATGTGGCTGTCCACGACCCGGACGGCCACGCCTTGCAGTGGGATTATGACGGCCGTAAGCTGACCATCCTCTGGCAAGAACCCTTTACCGCCCAGGAAACCCGGCGCGCGGCCGTTACCTACCGCGTCACTGAGCCAACGTCTGGCCTTTACTTTTCGCAGCCAACGGCCGTTTACCCGCAAGACGCAGAATATGCCGCCAGCGACCACGAGACGGAGCGCGCGCGCCATTGGCTGCCCTGCATTGATCTGCCCAATGTGCGCACCTCCATTGATTACCATTTGCGCGCCGAATCCCGGTTCACCATTCTGGCAAATGGGCTGCTGCGGCAAGAAGAAGCGCATGAGGATGGCACGAAGACGGCGCATTGGCAGTTGCAACAGCTTTGCCCCAGCTACCTGGCGTGCATTGCCATTGGTGACTTTGTACGCGCCGATGATGGCGCCTTCCATGATGGAGAAAAGGAAATTCCGCTCGCCTATTTCAGCAGCCGCGACCATACAGCGGCCGATTTGCTGCGCACGTTTGGCCGTACTGGGCAGATGATGGCCTGGATGACGCAAAAATTAGACATGCCCTTCCCGTATCCCAAATATTATCAATTTGCCCTGCCCGGCATCGGTGGGGCGATGGAAAACATTTCGCTGGTCAGTTGGGGCGACCGGCTGGTGCAAGATGAGACGTTAGCCCAGGAAGCGCAGTGGGTCATGGATCAGGTGAACGTGCATGAGATGTCGCACAGTTATTTTGGGGATGCGGTTGTTTGCCGCGACTTTGCCCATGCCTGGCTCAAAGAGTCCTGGGCGACCTACATAGAGCAAGTTTACCGCGAAGATACCGCCAACCAGGACGAAGCGGATTACGTTTATTACAGCAATGCCCAATATTATCTAAAAGAGGCGGACGAGAAGTATCAACGGCCGTTAATGACCCGCCGCTTCAAATCATCCTGGGACCTGTACGACGCGCACCTGTACGAAGGGGGCGCCTGCCGCCTGCACACCTTGCGCTGCGAACTGGGCGACGAGACGTTCTGGACGGCCGTGCGCGACTATTTGCACCGTTTCAACGGTAAAGTTGTGGAAACAGATGATTTTCGCAGCGTCATGGAAGCGCATTCGGGCCGGTCATTGGGGTACTTCTTTGACCAATGGTTCCGCCGCGCCGGCTACCCAGACCTGGAAGTGGAATTTGAGCACGACGACGATAAGCAGCAGGGAACCTTCACCGTTAAGCAAAAACAGGTGACGCCGGAGACGCCGACGGCCGTATTCAAATTTACGACAGCCCTGAGCTGGACAATTGCCGGGGAAACGCACAGCCTACCCATTCAGATCAGCGAGCCACAGCACACCTTTGTCATCTCGATGGCGCAGAAGCCGGAAATGGTGCGCTTTGATCCACAACATCAGGCGCTGCATAAACTCACCTTTACGCCGGGAGACAAGCTGCTGCGCGCCCAACTGACGGCCGCCCCAGACATTATCGGCCGCATTCAGGCGGCCCATGCACTGGCCAAGACGAGCAAACGAGCAAACATACAGGCGATTGTGGATGCGTATGGGCAAGAGCCGTTTTGGGGCGTGCGCCGCGAAATGGCCGCTGCCTTAGCCGACGCAGATCATGACACGGCCGCGGCCGGATTAGCCCAACTCGTTACCCAAGAACAAGACCCGATGGTGTTAGCGCACCTGCTGCGCGCCGCCGGCGCTTACCGCGACACCCGTATTCGTGACGCTATCCAGCAGCGGTTGGTGACCGGCTTGCCTTACATTGCCAGCCAGTTTGCGTATGAGGCGTTGGGCGCGCAGCGCGCCAATGCGCCCTGGTCGCTGTTAGCGGCGGCGGCCGGCGAACCCAGCTTTAACGGCCTGGCGCAAGGTGGGGCGCTGCTGGCGTTGGCCCACACTCGCCACGAGGAAGCCCTTCCCTTTTTGCGCGAAAAAGCGACGTATGGGCGCGCTTCTAACCGTGTGCGGGCAGCGGCCGTTATTGGTTTGGCCCATGTTAGCCAGGGGCTAGAAAACAAACAAACACGTGAAGCGGTCATTGAACAACTGCTTGATCTGCTGCGTGACCCCTGGCATGAAGTGCGTTGGGCCGCGGCGCGCGCGCTGCGCATCATGAAAGCGGCGCAAGCCATTGACGCCGTGTCTGCCTTTGGCCGCTCGCTGTCACAGCAGGAACAGGCCGCCGTGGCGCGCATCGTCGCTGCCCTGCGCCAGGCTGACAAGGTGGATGGTTCGGCCGTGCAAAAACAGGTTGAAGACCTGCGCGATAAGGTGCGTAAACTAGAGGAAACGCTGCAAAAATTAGCGGCGCAAATTGAAGGGAAGCCGTGAGGCAGGCGTCGCGAGTCGGTTTTTACATTCGACAACCGGCTCACGACGCGCCAAACAATAAAGCCAGCCACTCCCCGGCCGATTTACCCACTGCCCATCGTGCTAACACATCCTGCTGGCCGGCCGCGCCGCGCCGTTCGCGCTCTTGATGAGACGTAACCAGTTGACACAGATCATCATAATCTTGCCCATCTGTCACCGGTAGACGGCACGCCCAGGCCATTAATTGTTTGTATGGGCTGCGCATTTGCCCCAATGGGCCAGGGATGGGCGGCAGCAGCGCAATATCATGGCTGGCCATCACCGTCACGTCCCGTTCCCACGCCCACCGTGCATGGTAGACACGTACTGTATGTCCAAAACGCAAAGGCAAATCAGGACGATCATCCATAATGGTTAACTCGACGTTATACTCCTCAGCATTGAGGCGCATGAGATTCGGCCAGGCATGAGTTAGCGCGACGCGGTTAATGACCGAGCCAAACCAGATCAGGCGCACCGGCTGCACGGGGGCATGCGTGCGGTGCTGTGTGAAATAACGGGGTTCCAGGCGGTCAGGGATAACGTGACAAAAACGGCCGCTCCACTTCATGAATTCGGCGGCCAATGCTTCAGTACTGGCAACAAAACCAGACATATGAGAAATAATTTTGCGGCACCTGTCTGGATCAAACCACCAGACAGGCTCAGAAATGTCCCACCAGTGCTGCGCATGTGCAATTTGTGCAATTAAATCCAGAGATACATGCTTTTGCCAGATGTAAACAGTAGATGGGGGCAGTGGGGTTTGGCGGAGCGAAGCATAGGGTATGACGGTGGCATCCATGTATTCGGCCGGCCAAAAACAACGTAAGCGGCTGCTGGCCCAGGTAATAGGCCCGGCGGCAATAAAACAAATGCTCATTTGTTACCCATCAGGCTGCCTTTTGTTTGTTTATTAGCAAAGCCGCAGCCCGTATACCAATACACAAAACAGCTACACAATACAAAATACTACTATTAAGTATAGCCTATTTCCTTTCGGACTATCTTTACAGTTACGCCAGAGTTGGTGACAGGGCAATGACTTTTATCCTAAATTTGTTGTAGTTTGGGGCAACTGCCTTACACTATTAGCAGACAACGACATTTGGTAGATATTTTTTGGACGGTTCCAGGCAGAGAAACCTATGAAACAAAGCACAACCGGGTTAGAAAACCCGCACACAACACCATTTCCCCATTCCTTTCTCTCAATTTCGACACAGTTACGGTATGGTCCGATTATCTACGTATTTCTGGCGCTGCTGCTCATGGCCTTTTTTTTACTGTGGCACAGTTTGCGCGCACAACAGAATACGTTGCTGCCCATGCAGCAAAAACAGGGTGCGGCTGTGGCGTTTGCCATCACGAATCATTTGCAACGCCAACGTGAAGATTTAGAATCCGCGGCACAATTGATGGCGCTCACAATCCTGGATGATACGGCGCAAACAATGCTTCTATCAAGTATTCCGCAGCACGGCTCAGGCAACAAACATGTCATGATGGTTGATAACGCCGGTGAGCTGCTGGCTTTTTACCCGGATGATAGACCTTCTAATACGATAAATGCGCCAGATATCCAGAATGTTCTGACAGCCAATAAAAGCGCGCACGCTGTTTTCACCGATGGGCTGTCAGGTGAACCAGTGATGATCACGGGCATTACATTGCGGGAGGCCTCCGGTGCGGCAAAAGGTGTGCTGCTGCTGCAAACAGACATCGCGTTTTTACAAGAAATCCTGGCGCGCCATGAGACAGGCGCCTTTGGCTATGCTTATATGCTTGATCGGACACGAGGATGGCTGCTGTATATAGATGCGGATACAGATCAACTGGTGCAGCGAAGTACGACCGATCACCCCTATGTGACTGATTTTGTCGCCGGGACCGCTGCGCCGGCCGCCGGGTGGAGCCGTATTTTGCAAACGCCAGTCTATCGCGGTTTGTTTGGGGATTGGACGCTGCGGCAGGTGACGGCCGTTCCTCTTCTGAATGCTGACGTCGTCTCAGAGATCCCCATTGCCGAAGCTTACGCCCCCATTCGCGCCATGATCCGCATGACCGCTATCCTTCTGCTCTGCGCCACTGCGGGCGCGCTGGCGATGGGTTCCTACTTTTCGCAAAAATTTGTCACCCCCCTGAACCAATTGACGACGGCCGCTATGCAAATCAGCGAAGGGAATCTCACGATCCACCTTCCTGTGCATCCGCGCAATGAATTAGGGTTATTGGCGACTACCTTCAATCATATGACTGCCCAACTTCAGGAAACAGTAAATGACCTGGAAAAAAGCGTCGAGGAACGCACCGGCGTCATTAATCGCCGTTCCTCGCAAATTCAAGCGGCTGCGGCTACTGCTCGCGACGCCACCTCGGCCACCGACCTGGCTGAACTCCTCGACCGCGCCGTGAACCTGGTCCCCAGCCGCTTTGGATATTACCATGCGGGTATCTTTCTGGTTGACGAGGCTGGCAAGTATGCCGTGCTGCGCGCGGCCACCGGCCCCGTTGGTCAGACCATGTTACAGCGCCAACATCGTTTGCGTGTGGGCATAGAGGGGATTGTAGGGCGCGTTATCCAAACGGGCCTCCCTTACATTACGCCAGATACAAGCCAGGACACTGTTTATTGGCCCAACCCGCTCTTGCCAGAAACACGATCTGAAATGGGGCTGCCGCTGCAAGTGGACGGCCGTGTCATCGGCGCCATGAATGTGCAAAGCAAGGATGTTGCTGCTTTTGATCATGAAGACGTGACGATTTTGCAGACTTTGACCGATCAACTGGCTGTGGCAATTGAGAAAACACGCCTCTTTGAAAAAACACAAGCCATGCTCACCGAACGACTGCATACCATTGTATCGAATGTCCCGTTAATTTTGTTTGCTTTTGACCGGCAGGGGATCGTTACCCTGGCGGAAGGGAAAGGGCTGGTGACATTAGGCGTAGAATCTATTCCTTTCGCGCAGCAATCCGTATTTGACGTGTTTTACCGTGAGCCAATCATTTTGACGGACATCCGGCGCGCGCTGCAAGGGGAAGCGGTGAACACAACGGTTACTCTGCGTGGATTCACCTGGGACGTGCGTTATATCCCTGTTTTTGATGAGACGGCCGTCTTCACCAGCGTCATCGGTGTGGCCATAGATGTGACAGAGCGACGGCGCGCCGAGCAATCGCTGCGTGAGACAGAACGCCAGTTGCGCCAGATCATTGATTTAGTGCCGCATATGATTTTTGCCAGAGATGTGTCCGGGAACTATTTGCTGGTGAACCGGGCCATCGCCGATGCTTACGCCACCACGGTTCAGGCCATCACCGGCGGCAGGGTCGCCGATTGGCATACCGTGCCGACGGAAATGGAACGGTTTTTGCGTGATGACCGTGAAGTGATTGCCAGTGGGCAGGCCAAGTTTATTGCGGAAGAGTTGTTCACAGACGCCTCTGGACGGCAGCGAATCTTACAAACGAGCAAGATTCCGTTGGCCTGGGCCGGCGGGACGGAAACGGCCGTACTCGGCGTCTCTGTAGATATTACCGAACGAAAACAAGCGGAAGAGGCGCTGCGCCAGGCGCAAAAACTGGAAAGTCTCGGCATTTTGGCCGGTGGCGTTGCCCATGACTTCAATAATTTGCTCGTCGCCATTCTCGGCCAAACCTCACTGGCGCTTGTCCGTCTGTCTAAAGAAAGCCCGGCGCGCCACTCCATTGAAAAAGCGACCAAAGCAGCCGAACGCGCCGCCGACCTGACCCGGCAGCTACTGGCCTACTCTGGCCGTGGTCATTTTGAAATCCAACTCCTTAAGTTGAACACGCTCATTCAAGAAAACCTTCATCTTTTTGAGGTTGCCGTTCCTAAAAATATTCATTTGCTATCTGAACTAACCGAACCGCTTCCGCTCATTGAAGCCGATGCCGGGCAAATGCAGCAAATCATCATGAACCTCATCCTCAACGGCGCCGAGGCGGTTGGGGATACACCTGGTACGGTTACGGTTGTCACCGGCGTACAAGGCGTTGACATCACAGATCGACGGCTGTGGCAGTACACCGGCGAAGCGTTAACCCCCGGCCAATACGTTTCGCTGGAAGTGCATGATTCCGGGCATGGCATGGATCAAGCAACCATTTCCAAAATCTTTGATCCGTTCTTTACAACGAAAAAGGCAGGGCGCGGCCTGGGGCTGGCGGCCGTGTTGGGCATTGTGCGTGGCCATCACGGTGGCATTCGTGTTTACAGCGAAGTTGGCAAAGGAACAACCTTCAAGGTATTGTTCCCAGCCATCAGCCAGACGCCCACTCATCTGCTTTCCACGGCAGCGACCCACGAACAACCTGCACAGCCGGGTTTTATCTTGATCATTGATGATGAACAATCGGTACGGGAAACGGCCGCCGACATTTTACAAGAGGAAGGGTTTGGCGTGCTCAGCACAGGGGATGGGCAAAGCGGGTTGGAGATGTACCGGGAGAAAATGGCCGACATTTTGCTCGTTTTGCTTGACCTGTCTATGCCTGGGATCAGCGGTGAAGAGACCTTCCGTCAACTGCGCCAGTTAAACCCAGACGTGCGCGTGATTCTTTCATCTGGTTACAACCAGATTGAAGCGACGCGCCGTTTCATAGGCAAAGGGTTGGCCGGCTTTTTACAAAAGCCATACAACGCCAGGCAGTTGGTTAGCGAGATTAAACAGGGGATACTGACGCTATAACGCATGATGTGCGCTATAGCAGCGCGTTAAAGCGGACAAGCTGCGGTACCTGTATTTGCATTTGACCGATGTTGGAGATCATCTCCGCTTCAATGTGGGCAACGGCCGTTTTCACCCCCGCAAACTGCTGTAACATGGCCATATCACTGGGGATGATCTGCTGCTGCGCCTGAAGCTGTTCAATCGCTTCCCAGGCAAACCAGGCCACTGCTCCCTCTTGCTGCTGCTGCGCCTGCCCGGCCACCACGGCCAGGTCGCATACAAATAGTAAAAAATGCGCGGCCTGCGCCGGCGTGACCGCAGCTTCTGGCGTTAGCACCCGCTCGCTTACTATTCCACGCAAGGCCACAAATTCTGTGTCCAGATTCGTCTCCTCACGCACCTCGCGCACAATGGCCTGCGGCAGCGTTTCACCAAAATCCCATTTCCCGCCAACCAACGCCCATTGCCCATGGTACGTATCCCCATTGCGTTGAATCAGCAGATAACGTGGCGCAGCCGCCATTTCGCGTACAATGGCAACGACAATAGGAATTGGCTGCTGCTGCCCCCGCCAACGCTGCGCCTGTGGCAAGTTCGCTAACTTATTAAACATAACCATCTCCTCTGTAAAGCGAACATCCCTGTTCGCTGTCCGCGCAAGGATGTTCGGACTACACATGTAAAGCGAACATCCCTGTTCGCTGTCCGCACAAGGATGTTCGGACT
>JACSRF010000403.1 GCA_014879875.1 Anaerolinea sp. | reverse complement strand
CCCGTTCACCTGACTAAACCGTAGGGATTCTTCGCTCCGAAGACTCCGCTCAGAATGACAAATCGCGGATTAATTTGTAAAGGGCTTCTGCTTTTTGAACCATGCCCACGGACTTATACAGAGAACGATAAGGAGTCAACCATGTTAGATTTTCGTTTAGATGAAGAACAGCAAATGCTGGTGAGCGCCATCTCCCGCTTTGCGTCGGAAAAGGTGCGCAAGCTGTACCGTGACGCGGAAGAAGATGGCGTCATCCCGGCAGATGTCGTACAGGCAGGGTGGGAAATTGGCCTTCTGCCCACTGCCATTCCCGAAGCGTATGGTGGGTTTGGCGAATATTCGGCCGTAACCGGCGTGCTGGCCGCGGAAGAGTTTGCCTGGGGCGATCTGGCCATCAGCCTGAACATCATGCTGCCGAATCTGGTCGCCATTCCCCTCATGCTGACGGGCACAGAGGAACAAAAGGAAACATACCTGCCCGGCTTTTGTGACGAACGCGCGCCGCGCATGACGGCCGCCCTCACCGAGCCAAAAATTCAATTTGACCCGCACAAGCTGGCGACAACGGCCGTTCCCGACGGCGACGGCTACCTCCTCAACGGCAGCAAGGTGTACGTGCCCCTGGCCGCCAACGCCGAGATGATCCTGGTCTATGCCAACGAAAACGGCCGTACCCAGGGCTTTCTCGTCCCCGCCAACAGCGCCGGGCTGACCATCAGCAGCCGCGACAAATTGATGGGCATCAGAGCCTTGCCCACCTACAAAGTCACCCTTAACGATGTGCGCGTCCTGGCGGCGAACAAGTTGGGTGGCCCGGATGGCTGCAACTTCCAGCACATTCTCAACCACAGCCGCGTGGCCTTGGGCGCGGCGGCCGTTGGCGTCGCCCGCGCCGGCTACGAATACGCCCGCGAATACGCCAAGCAGCGCGTGCAGTTTGACGAACCCATCGGCCATCGCCAATCCATCGCCTTCATGCTCGCCGACATGGCCACCGATATAGACTCCGCCCGCCTGCTGGTGTGGGAAGCGGCCTGGCTGCTGGACAAAGGCCAAGAGGCCACCCGCGAAATCACGGTGATGAAAAATTACGTAGACCAACTGGTGGTAGACGTCGCCGACCGCGCCGTGCAAGTTTTGGGTGGCTATGGCTACATCCGTGAATACCCGGTCGAACTATGGCTGCGCAACGCGCGCGGCTTCGCCGCCTTTGATGGCTTGTCTATGATTTGAGTGACGAGTGACGAGTGACGAGTGACGAGTGGAATCGTAAATCGCAAATCGTAAATCGTAAATGGAGAGGGTCATGATAGACTTTACAATTCCTGATTTCATTAACAACCAGCAGCAATTGATCAAAATGGTGGCGGAACAGGCGATGCGGCCGTTTTCACGCCAGCTAGACGAAGCAGAACATGAACGCCCCAAAGTTTTCGTAGACATGACCTGGCCCTTCACCCAAGAAATGATGAAGCGCGGGTTAAAAAGCGTCGAAAAATCATTGAGCGGCAACGGCAATGGCAGCAGCGCGCCGAAAAAGGAACGCAGCGGCCCCGATTACTCCGCTCTGGCGCTGATTTTCATGATTGAGCAGCTCAGTTGGGGCGACGCCGGGCAGTACCTCTGCCTGCCGCACCCGATGCTAGGCGGCGCGGCCGTGCAATCGGCCGGCACGCCAGAACAGCAGGTACGTTTCCTGAAGCGCTTCACCGAAGGCCAACCGAAATGGGGGGCGATGGCGATCACCGAACCGGGCGCGGGGTCGGATAACTCCTCGATGCGCACAACGGCCGTTCTCGACGAAACCACCCACGAATGGATCCTCAACGGCGAAAAAATCTTCATCACCAGCGGCAAACTGGCGTTGGAAGAGTCTGACGGCATCTGCGTGGTGTGGGCGACGGTAGACCCGAAGGCGGGGCGCGCCGGTATCAAATCCTTCGTCGTCGAAGGGCACACCCCCGGCGTCAGCATCGCCAAGCAGGAACACAAGCTGGGCATTCGCGCCAGCGATACGGTATCGCTGCACTTCGACAACGTGCGCATACCGTTTGACAACCTGCTCGGCAGCGCCGACGTGACGCAAAAGGCGTCCAGCAAAGGGTTCCAGGGGGCGATGAAAACGTTCGACTCCTCGCGGCCGGCCGTCGCCGCCAGCGCCGTCGGCATCGCCCGCGCCGCGTTGGAATTCACCATTGCCACGCTGAAAAAAGAAGGGGTTGTGGTTGATTACACCAAGCCGAAACATGCGTTAACGGCCGTTGAGCGCGACATCATGGAAATGGAAGCCCGCTACAAATCAGCCTGGCTGCTCACCCTGCGCGCCACTGCCCAAATGGCCCACGGCGAAAGCAACCGCCTGGAAGCCAGCATGTGCAAATATCGCGCCGGCGAAGCCGTCACCTGGATCACCCAACGCGCCGTCGAAATGCTCGGCCCGCTCGGCTACTCGCGCGACCTGCTCGTCGAAAAATGGATGCGCGACGCTAAAATCAACGACATCTACGAAGGCACCAAGCAAATCAACCAGCTCATCGTCGCCCGCAGCATCCTCGGCTACAGCCGCAGGGAATTGAAGTAAACCGCCTACCAGATTTGACAAATTTTGGAAATTTGTCAAATCTAGACCAACAAAGGAGATATTCATGGCATATCGTATCAACAAAGTCGCCATTATCGGCGCGGGAACGATGGGGGGCGGCATTGCCGCGCACCTGGCAAACATCGGCATTCCTGTTGTGCTGCTAGACATCCCCACCCCCAACTTAAGCGCAGCGGAACAAAACAACCCGCAAGCGCGTAATCGGCTGGTGAACAGCCTCTATGACCGCATGGTCAAGGCGAAACCGGCCAACCTGGGACGCGCCGACCGCGCCGATTTGATCACCGTCGGCAATACCGAAGACGACTTCGACAAAATCGCCGACGTGGATTGGATTATCGAAGTCATCATCGAACGGCTGGATTTGAAGCAGGCGCTGATGGAGCGGCTGGAAGCGGTGCGCAAACCGGGCAGCATCATCAGCAGCAACACATCCGGCATTCCGATCAACGAGATTGCCAACGGCCGTTCCCCCGAATTCAAAGCGCACTTCCTGGGCACACACTTCTTCAACCCACCCCGCTACCTGAAACTGCTGGAAGTGATCCCCACCCCCGACACCGCGCCAGAGGTCCTCGACTTCATCGTCGCCTTTGGCCGTGACGTACTCGGCAAAGGCGTCGTCGTCTGCAAAGACACGCCCAACTTCATCGGCAACCGCTTCTTCGCCGTCGCCGCCTCCTACGGCATCGAATACGCCCTGGAAAACGGCTACAGCATCGCCGAAATTGACGCCATCACCGGGCCGCTGATCGGCCGTCCCAAAACCGCCACCTTCCGCCTCATGGACCTGGTGGGGCTGGATGTGATGGGACACGTCAACCGCAATTTATACGAAGCTGTCGCCCACGACCCATACCGCGATATTCTCAAGGCAGAGAAAATCACGGCCGTCATGCGGCAAATGCTGGAAAACAAATGGCTCGGCAACAAAACCGACCAGGGCTTCTACAAAAAAGTAATGATCAACGGCCAGCGCGACTTCTGGACGCTGAACCCGGCGACGCTGGAATATGAAGCGCCGGAGAAGGTGCGCATCCCCTCAGTGGGCGCGGTGCGCAAAGTGGAAGAACTTGGCCCACGCCTGCGCCAACTGCTGGCGCAGCCGGAAGACAAAGCCGTCACCTATGCGCGCGACCTGCTCACCTACGGCTTTGCCTACGCCGCGCACGTCGCCCCGGAGATCGCTTACAAATTGAGCGACGTAGACGACGCCATGCGCTGGGGCTTCAGCCATGAAGCCGGCCCGTTTGAGATGTGGGATATGCTCGGCGTGGCGGAAACGGCCGCCCAAATGGAAGCAGCCGGCTTGCAAGTGGCCGACTGGGTGAAGGAAATGCTCGCCGCCGGGCACACCAGCTTCTACCAAAATGGAAGCTGCTACGATTGGGAGACGAAAACGTATCAGGCAACGGCCGTAGACAAAAACATCGTCGTCATCCCCGACCTGCACGCGGCCGGCAAGGAAGTGGCGCGCAACGACAGCGCCAGCCTGCTCGACATGGGCGATGGCGTGCTGCTCTACGAATTCCACGCCAAGATGAACGCCATTGACGACCAGATCATCGCCCTGGGGCATCAGGCATTGGCCAAACTGGACAAGGAATTTGACGCCCTGGTCATCGGCAATGGCGCGGAGAACTTCTGCGTCGGCGCTAACCTGTTTGCCGTTGGCGTCGCCGCCGCCTCTGGGATGTGGGAGCAACTTGACCAGATGATCAAAGGGTTGCAAGCGCTGACGTTTGCGTTGCAGCACGCGCCGAAGCCGGTGGTCACGGCCGTCCAAGGCATGGCTCTCGGCGGCGGCGTCGAAATGGCGATGGCCGGGTGGGAAGCGGTAGCCGCTCACGAAACCTACATGGGGCTGGTCGAATTTGGCGTCGGTCTCATTCCGGCCGGCGGTGGCTGCAAGGAAACGATGCGCCGCAAAATCAACCCCGTCATGCGCAACGCCAACGCCGACATACTGCCCATTTTGCAGGAAACCTTCGAGCAAATAGCCCTGGCGAAAGTGGGCACGTCCGTCTGGGAAAACCGTGACCTGGGCTACGTGCGCGACAGCGACACCGTCGTCATGAACGCCGACCATCGCCTGGCCAAGGCCAAACAGCGGGCGCTGCAACTGGTCGCCGCCGGCGCGCGTCCGCCGCAAGTAGATAAACTTTATGCGGCCGGCCGTGACGCATTGGCGGCGTTGAAACTCGGCGTGCAATCTCTGGTGTGGGGTGGCTATGCCAGCGAACATGACCAACTGATCGCCAACAAGCTGGCCGGGATTCTCACCGGCGGCGACCTGAGCGCACCCGCCTGGGTAGACCCCTGGATCATCCTCGACCTGGAGCGGGAAGCATTCCTCTCGCTGCTCGGCGAACAGAAGACCCGCGACCGCATGATGCACATGCTGCAAACCGGCAAACCGTTACGGAATTGACGATTGACGATTTTAGATTGACGATTGAATCGTAAATCGTTAATCGTCAATCGTAAATGGAGATGAACATGACACGAGAAGCTGTAATTGTGGCCGGGCTGCGCACGGCCGTAGGGAAATCAAAACGGGGTACAACCCGCAACTGGCGTTCAGACGAGATGGCGGCGGCGGTGATTCAAGCCTTGCTGCAAAAATTGGAAGGGCTAGACCCGGCGCTGGTGGATGACGTGATCATGGGCTGCGCCATGCCAGAGAGTTCACAAGGGTTGAATTTCGGCCGTTCCATTGCCCTGCGCGCCGGGCTGCCGGCGAGTGTGCCCGGCATGACCGTCAACCGCTTCTGCTCCAGCGGCCTGCAAACCATCGCCATGGCCGCCGAGCGCATCATTGCCAACGGCGCCGACGTCATCATTGCCGGCGGCGCGGAGACAATGAGCCTGGTACCGATGACCGGCTACCGCATCAGCCCCAACCCGTGGCTGGTAGACAACGCGCCAGAAGTGTACATGGGTATGGGATTGACGGCCGAACAGGTGGCGCAAGAATTTGCGGTCAGCCGCCAGATGCAGGATGAATTTGCTGTAGGCAGCCACCAAAAAGCAGGCGCGGCGCAGGCGGCAGGCAAATTTGTGGATGAGATTGTGCCGCTGGAAATTGAGGAAGTGATGGCCGGGCCAGATGGGTCAATCCGCCAGACCATCCTCTTTGACAAAGATGAACATCTACGCCCAGACACGTCGCTGGCAGCGTTGGCGAAGTTAAAGCCGGTGTTTAAGCTAGGAGGATCGGTGACGGCGGGTAACTCCTCCCCGCTTAGCGATGGCGCGGCAGCGGTGGTGGTGATGGAGCGCAAGAAGGCGGAGGAACTAGGCTTGCAGCCGCTGCTCCGTTTTGTAGGGTTCAATGTGGGCGGCGTGCGTCCGGAGATCATGGGCATGGGGCCGATAACGGCCGTGCCGCGCGTGTTGCAGCGTACTGGCCTCAGCCTAGGTGACATCGGCCTGATTGAGTTGAACGAAGCCTTTGCCGCGCAGGCTGTGGCTGTAATTCGGGAGTTGGGGTTGAACGAGGAGATCGTCAACGTCAACGGCGGCGCGATTGCGCTAGGGCATCCTCTGGGATGTACGGGAGCCAAACTGACCGTTCAGATTATGCACGAGATGATGCGCCGCGAGACGAAGTATGGCATGGTGACGATGTGTATTGGCGGCGGCATGGGCGCGGCCGGGATTTTTGAGAATCTGGCGCGTTAACGTATATTGTCGAGTAGGGGCATATGATCATGTGCCCCTACTTGTGAGATACGCCACCACAGTCGGCCAATCTGGGAACCGCGCTGACCCAAACAGAATATGCTCGCCGGTAAAGCGGTCGGCGCCATTTTTGGTACGGTCATCTATCAGAAAATGGCCGACATTAAGGTGTTTGTGGTGGGTGAGGATGAGCCGTTTGTGCGCGACAATCCCCAGGTACTGCTTCACCCAAAGCAGTTTGTCGCACCACGCTGATGGGTTTCCCCAGGGAGCGGTGGACAAAATGAAGGTATCGAACCGGCCAGCTAACTCCGTGTAGGCGGCCACAGCGCCCGGCAGCGGTTCCATCAAGGCAAAGATGCCGGGTATCTCATCGAGACGCTCATCATAGGCCAGCAGCGTCTGTTCCGGGATACGCAGAAAGGCGGAGGTAAAGTCAACGAGAACGCCATCCATATCCACGTAGAGAATTTTCTTCATCTTGGGTAATCCGTGTAGTATTCAGTTACCGGGGTTATGCGCGCAAAGCATGGCGTACCTGCGGCAGCCAATCGGCAAGTTCGCCGGCAAGCAAACCCGCATCGCCCAAAGTGGCGCTGGCAAGCTGCCCGGCCGCCCCGTGCAGGTAAGCGCCAAGTGCAGCTGCATCAATGGGAGATATTCCTTGCGCCAACAGCCCGGCAATGACGCCGGCCAACACGTCGCCACTGCCAGCCGTGCCCAGAATCGGGTTGGCGAAGGGGATGATATGCGCACGGCCGTCTGGCGCAGCCACCACCGTATAGGCCCCTTTCAACACGACCACGTGACCCCATGCTTGCGCTTGTGTTTGCGCCAATTCAACGCGATCGGCCGTTTGCACATCGGTCCCCGTTAGCCGCGCCATTTCCCCCGGATGTGGGGTGAGGATGGTGTGCGCTGGCAGTCGCTGCGGCCAGTCGGGTTGGCGCGCCAGCAGGTTGAGGCCATCGGCGTCAATGACCAGCGGCGGCAAATCGGGCACAGGCCCATCGGCCGTAAACAGGCGCTCCATAAAGGTTGTGGCGCTGCCCAAGCCGGGACCAATCAGCAATGCCGTGTAACGCCCCATATGCTGTCGCAGCAGCAGCGCGCTTTCCGCGCCCAATGTGTCCTGCTCTTGTGTCGGCAGGTAAGTTGCTTCTGGCATTTGCGCGGCAATGGTAGGACGCAAACGCGCCGGTACGGCCAGCGCCACCAGCCCGACGCCAACGCGATACGCGCCACGCGCAGCCAATACCGGCGCGCCCCAATAATCAGCCGCACCGGCGGCAATGCCTACCCAGCCAAAGGTACTTTTGTGCCCATGTAACGGCCGTGGCGGCAGCAGCCGCTGCGCAGCTGCTGCCGTCATCAGGGAGACAGTTACATCGGGCGCGCCTGGCAGGTTGGTGGGAATGCCAATGTCGGCGACCACTAATTCACCGCAAGCGGCCGCTCCGGGAAAGCAAAAATGCCCCCGTTTTGGCCCGGCAAAGGTAACGGTCAGGTCGGCGGCAACTGCCAGTGCATCGAGTGCGCCGGTATCACAATTTAGCCCGCTGGGGCAATCAACAGCCACAATGACGGGGAAACGCACCGCGCGACCAGAAGGGGAAACGGCCGTAGCGGGTGTTGGCTGTATCTGCGCCACACTAATTAAACCGGTCTGGGCCTGCGCCGCTGCTAAAAAATCTTTCCGCTCTTGCAGTCCTATCTGTACCTGTTTCAGCAGCGTCGCCATGCCGCCACTGATCGGGCGGCTGACGCCGGTTCCCAGTAAGGCGTCTATGAGCAAGTCTGTTACTTTGAGGCGCGTGCGTAACACGCGATAACGCTGATCAAAACTGGCGTCTATGACAAACAAGCCCATCTGCTGCACTTTAGCGTAATTTTCGTCGCTGTCGGCGCTGCGTGGTTGGTAAAGGTAGAAGGCAACGTGCGCCCCAGCTTCGGCCAGGTAACGGCCGGCTACCAGGCCATCTCCCCCATTATTGCCGGGGCCGACCAGGATGAGGATGTTTAATCCGGCAACGGGGTAGCGAGACATGATGGCTTCGGCGACGCGCCAGCCGGCCGTTTCCATCATCTGGCTGTACGAGACGCCGCTGGCATGGGCCGCTTTTTCAACGGCGACCATTTCAGCCACACGAAAAACTTTGAGGGACATGATTTGTTCTCCGAACTGATTACTTTTACGAGTTGGCGCGGTTTTTACGTCGCAAAAGGCCCTGTTCTCGGTACCAATCGAGTGTGATTTTGGCGCCCTGGGCAAAGGGCGTCGGTTGGAAGCCTAGCTGTTGTTCTGCTTTGCCGGCGCTGACTTGCCAATCTTGAAACACGTAAGGGGCCAGGTTGATGGGGTAGTATGGCTCGCGCCGCGTGAAGCGTGATAGGGCGGTCCAGATGCGCGCAAGCAGGACAACGGCCGCTGTCGGGACGCTCAAGCGCCAATGGCTGATGCCGGCCAGGTCGCTAACGATATCGTTGACGACCTGGTGGGATAAAGATTGGCCGCAAATGTTGTAGATTTCACCGGGACGGCCGTTTTGCAAAGCCAGTAAGATGCCCTGCGCCACATCGGGGACAAAGACGGGAAAGGTGATGTGCCGTCCACCGTCTACTTTGATGCGCCAGCCGCGTAGGGGTTCTTCAAAAAAGAGGCGGTTGAAGGCATAATGTCCCCAGGGGCCATAAAAAGCGCCAGGACGCAGTACAATGACGGGGAGGTTGTGTTCGCGGTGGTAAGCCAGGGCCAGTTGTTCCGCTTCAAGTTTGGTGCGCTGGTAATGATCGAGCGGGTGGCAGGGGATAATTTCGTCTACGATTGTGCCGGGTGGGACGTGCCCGGCGACGACGATGGTAGAAATGTGGATAAAGCGGCTGACGCCGGCTTGTGCGGCGGCGGCCAGAACGGCGGCTGTGCCGGCAACGTTGGTTTGCCAAAAGGTGGGCAGATCGCCCCAAAAGCGAAAATGCCCGGCGGCGTGGATCACATATTGACATCCCTGGCAGGCGGTGGCGACGGCCGTTTCGTCACTCACATCCTCGGCCACCGCCAGTTCTACCCCCAACTGCTGCAAAAAGGCGACGTCACTGGTGGGACGCACCAGCGCGCGCACCGGATACCCTGCCGCTAACAAGCGTGGAATCAAGTTATGGCCTAAAAAACCGGTAGCGCCTGTTATTAAGATCATAGGCTTTGGTACTCACGGGGAAGTGCGGGCCTGACAGGTTTTTAACCCGTAAATTTTCCAGTTGGACTGGCAAAAAACTGTCAGGTCTAACAGTTGTTTGAAAAGAAATAGCCGTGGTGAACAATAAACACGCACGGCTACATCAGCACCCCAGGAGGGACTCGAACCCCCAACCTACGGATTAGCATACTACTATAGCTTTCGCTACCTGATAGAGGCTTGCTCAGATTCAGTTTGTAGTCTGGACTATATCTTCACCATCTCAGGTGCAGCACGTGTAGTCTCTACGGAACCCTTCTATAATCATCAGTCAGTAAGGTGACTGACTTTTGATTATTTTTTGGCGCTTTTACCCTCAAACTAACAGATTTGTCAAACCATTCGGGCTGGAAATACCAGATCAGCTTGAGCTTTCAAAACGTCAAGATCGCCTTTGTTTTTTGTATGATGCAGTCTACAACCCTCTGCTAAAAAATCGCTTTATTTTACCAGGAAAAGGAGATCGAAGGTTTCCTCGGTGTTGCCATCAGTGTTATCTGGAAGGTTTCACCGATATAGTGCTGTCCACTTTATCAGTTTATTTTCCTGATAAAGGCTCCTATTGAAGTCCGGCGCTCTGTCCTTTGAGCTACTGGGGCGTATGTAATTGTTAACCGCTGCAATTCTAGTCGGCAATGGGGCCGGCGTCAACCGGAACGGCCGTTTAAGAGTTGGGCAATACGGCCGTTGGCAATGTCGGCGAGCAACGTTTCCAGGTCTGGCAGCACTTCGTTGGCTGTGAAGCGAATGGCCCAATGGTGCTGCAAGGGAGTGACGGCAATGATGTAAACATTTGCCTGATACGCTTCCCACATTTCCATGGCTGTGCCCATGCTCGGTTTAGGCAGGTAGGCGATGAGCAACTGCACTTCGCTGGCTTGTTTGGTCATCGTCAAAAACGTGTGCCGCGCCTGTTGGTCTGCGTAATAAATGCTGTTTGGATTGAGCGCCCAGGGGTCAACAATATCCACGTTGGGTATGTGGGTTTGCAGGGCGTGTGTAATTTGCACCCGATAATCCTGGCTGTCAATGGACGGGTCTGGACGGTCTCCTTGCATGATCCCGGCGATAAAAACGCGCATAAGTAACCTCTACAATCTTGTTGGGGAAGAACCACCGGCCACCGGTGGGAAAAGGCGTACCTGATCGCCTTCGTGCAGTGGGGTGGCGAGAACGGCCGTTTCCCCATTAACAGCCACGCCGGCCACCAGTTCTACCGGGATGTGCAGGTTTGCCGCCAGGGTGGCCACGGTGGCGTCGGCAGGGACAACAACGGTAAACGGCCGGTGCGCCAACGGGCCAGCATTCACGTGATAATCACGCAGCAGTCCATACAGCCTGACGGTGATCGAGACCGTCGCTGCCATCACCGGTTGCGCCGTTTCACTCATTCAATAATGGCCGAATACCCTGGTACACACGTGGCCCTGAAAAAGTACGTACAATTACGTCTGGGGCGCGGCGCACACGCTCGGCAATATCACGCGCCAGCATCGGTTGATTGCCATTTGCCAGGAGCACACAGAACACAGCATCTACTAAAGAGGCGCTGGCCATAAAATCTTCTGGCAATTGGCTAAAATAAACCTGTACCATGTACTGAAAGCCATCCACCCGCCGTACTTCGCCCGTCTTGGCGTCAACCAGATCAACTTCCTCGATGTCCGGGTCAATGTTTACGTCACTGATGTTGGAAAGGCGCGTATACAGATACGTTTTCAGGTCCAGACTAGACGATTCCCACCAATCATAATCAATGTAAAACAGGGTATCTGGTCCGGGTCGTTTGGGGACTGTTAATTTTGGTGTGGGGCGTGGATTACTAGACAAAGCAACTCCTTAACCAGCGCGCCAACGGCTGCTGTCAAAACGCCAATAATGATCGCCAACTGATTGGAATGCAGGATGCCGCACCAATTCAGCAAAAATTGGGCCTGGCGATACACGGCGTAACATATTTGCGGCGCTGTACAACGTTTTGGCATGAACCGTATTTTGCGGATTCAGGCTTGCCAACTGTGGGAAAACTTCAGCTAACAAGGATGATAGCGAACGCTGCTGCGACTCGATCCGTTTCGATAAAGCATCCACCGCGGCCGTAACATCCGTCCCCACAATGAGCAAATCGTCATAGCCGCAGCCAATTGAGCGGCGCATCAGTTCAAACTTGATCTGATTATCCGCCACAGTCGCCAGACGAACCCATTCACGCTGCGGCCGTCGCCGATCAAAATTGATGATCACTTTACCCGATTCCGCTGCCGGTTTCAGATAAATGTAACCGCCAACGGCAATTCCATTCTCCTCGTACCACGTTTTGAGGCCATAGACGTAACGGCCGTCCTGCACCACCCATCCGGTCATTTCCGCGCCACTCCCTTCATCCACAAAGATGACTTGATGGCGTGGCGACCGGCTGATGGGAAAGAGGGGGCGTGTGCGCGAGCTGAGCGGCAGGGTCCCAGAACGGCGGTGTGGGTAGGTTAATGAGAGCACGGTTGGTTCTGGCGTCCCGACAGGTTCTAATTCCGACCACTCATCATCCAGTTCGCGTTCTAGCGACAGTAGTTGTGGGCTGAGCAGTGCGCGATCATACGAAACGGGCGCAAATTGCAATCGCTCTGGCGTTTCGCGCACGCTGTCTGGCTCCATACGGCGCAGAAACCAACTGACGCTGCCAACCGGCGCAATTTCATCAAAACGGCCGTCGTGCAGCATCGCATTGTTTAACGAGAAACGCTGGACGCTGACATCAACGCCTGGATCAAGATCGAGATGGGGCAGCATCTCATCAGGTAACAGGGGGCCACCGTCATTGATCTCCAAAATGGCTTCTGCCAGATGTAGATGGCCGATGTTGATGTCAATCATCAATGACGTGATAAACCATTGTTGACCTAAGCGAACAAATTCGGGCACGGTTTCAAGCTTCTTGACCAGCTTTTTCTCAACTTCGTGGCTGTAAAGCTGATAAAGTTGCTCCAAATTCACGTCGAGCTTGTGGGCGATGGCCGTCGTCTGATCGGCATTAAGCACGTGGTCAGCCTGTAATTCGGCCGCGAATTCTCGCGGTTTACCATTTATTTCGACGCCGATCACACGAAACTGCCCATATTGTGGGTTGTGACCGGTACGCACAGATTTGACCTGGCCGTGGGCGAATTGTAGTACGGGAAAGACAAGCTCTTCGCCTGTTTCATACTTGCGCTTAGGTTGATAAACAATACGTCCGGAGAGAAGGCGCTGAATGTTTCGTATCTCTTCCTGTACACGGTGCGCAATAACTACACGAGCCAATTCGCCTGCGGTTTGCGGACGTTCCGTCTCTAAAAAATGGTTATTGATGCACTCAATGTCTGAGTTTTTTATCGTAAAGGTTAGCCCCCAATACTCCGGTGTTTGGGTCTGGGCTTGAATCACATCCTACTCCTGTTATTAAGGGGGATTTTTTGAGGTTCATTTTCTAGCCGATTATTATACCATTCCCCCAAAAGGTTGACGAACTTGCCCAACCTGTTATACATCTTCCCAATCGGTAGCGCCGGGCCAATCTATAACAGCATGGCGTTGTATAACGAGCAAACGGCCGTCTGCCTGCGTCAGGCCAATACTGCTTAAATCCCACCAGGCGGCTGTTCCGGTCACAACTTCGCCGGTACGCAGCGTCAGCGATAAGGGCGACTGGGTACGTCTGGACGCCTCGGCGCTGAAGGTGAGGTACTTGCGTGGCCGGGCATTGTGCCAATGAAATTCCGCAGCGGGACGGCCGTAATAAGCAGCCAGTTGGTCAATCAAAGCAACATCTTTGATCGGGCGGTACAAGGTTTCTGCTTTGTTAATTGATTGCGGGCTTTCCAAACCCAGGGCTGTGGCGATGCTGTCTGTGTCAGGACCACCGGACATAGCCCGCAAATAGCGCAAATGGTCTGACAGGCTCATGTGTTTGCCTCCTGTGGCGGCGCACTGTAATAGGCCAATGCCAGCTTTTGCACCATCATTTGCGCGCCATCCGCTTCTTGTTGGATGGTGATGGCGTATGGGGAAAAGCCGATAATCCGGCCATGAAACACCTCGCCATTGAGCAAATGAAAAGATAAGATGTTACCGGCTTGTTGTTGCGCTGTTAAATACTTCAATTCAAATTCATCAACACTTTCCGGTAGATAGGCGCGCTTACGCCTTGTGCCCAAGGGGCGTTTTTCGGCGCGCGTGACGTTGTCTTGCATGATCGCGGTGGTGTATTCATGCAGCCATTTACTCGCTTCGGGCAAGGTTAGCTCATGCAGGGGTTTCCCTATTTTGTTGGCGACGGCCGTTTCATCTTCATCCAACTTAGCCGCCAATTGCAGCAAATGGGCGATCTGGCTCGAACGCGCTGGCTTCATCGTCGCCATTTTTGCTTTGGGCGGCGCGGCCGATTTTTGCTTTGCCGGCCGTTCGTCCGGTTTGCGCTCGACCGGCCGTTCATCCGGTTTACGTTCGGCCGGCTTGTGTTCGGCCGGCCGTTCGGTCGCTTTGCGTTCTGGGGGTTTCGGATCAGACTGTGCCTTAATGTCAGACACCTGCACAAACAACGCGCGCGCTAACCTGGCCCGATGCGCCGAAGGGATTAGTTCCCCTCGTTCATAGGCAACGAGCGTATCAAACGGAATGCCCACCTTGCCGGCCAACTGTTTGATGTTCATGTTTTTACGTTTACGTATTTCCCATAAATTCTCGGCCATTTGCTTCACTCCATGTTAACTTTGTCTGAACAGCTATAATAAGGCAGTAAATTATCCCACGAACGCTCCGTTTAAGCTATTTCTGCTGCGCTACGCTGCGGTGTTTTCTTGTGCGTGAACACATCAAACAAGATACACTTTCTTCTATGCTTACACTTTACTCCTGGAACGTCAACGGCCTGCGTGCGGCTGCCGCTAAAGGATTCATGGATTGGTTGCAAGCAGCCCAACCAGACATCCTTTGTCTGCAAGAGACAAAGTGCCATCCACAACAGTTAGAACCATCCTTGCGCGAACCGGCCGGATACCATACATACTGGGCATTTGCCGAAAAAAAGGGGTACAGTGGCGTGGCTCTTTACACCCGGCAGCAGCCAAAGTCTGTGCAGATTGGCCTGGGCATCCCGGCATATGATCGTGAAGGGCGTACCATTGTTGCCGAGTATGATGATTTCGTGCTGATTGGCGCGTATTTCCCCAATGGCAGCCGCGACCACAGCCGCGTTCCTTTTAAGATGGGCTACAAGGCTGACTTTTTGACCTATTGCCAACAACTGCGCGCGCAAGGTAAATCCGTCATTTTTTGCGGAGACGTGAACACGGCACACCAGGAAATTGACCTGTCACGGCCGCGCCAAAACCAACAGACAACCGGCTTTTTGCCTGAGGAGCGCGCCTGGATTGATAAGGTCGTCGCCACCGGTTACGTGGACACTTTTCGCCACCTATACCCAACCCGCGTCGGCGCCTATAGTTGGTGGAGCTACATTGGCGGCGCGCGGCAGCGTAATGTTGGCTGGCGGCTGGATTACTTTTTTGTTTCGCCAGATTTGCAGCCTGGCATACAAGATGCGGCGATTCACGCCGATGTGAACGGTTCAGACCATTGCCCCGTCAGTTTAACCCTATCCAAAAAGTGAGGTAATTCGTTGTTCTTCCCGCTGAAAACAAGATTTGTCAGTCAATCATCTCTGCGCACTCATTGTTGAATGCCGCCGTCCGTCAAATTGCGGACATCTAACAGGCGGTCAACCTCCTCAACGGGTAGATACCCCTTTTCGACTACCACTTCGCGCACGGTACGGTTACTGGACATCGCTTCTTTAGCGACCTCGGCCCCTTTCTGGTAGCCGATGACCGGGTTGAGCGCCGTGACGAGGATTGCGTTTTTAGCTAACCAGCCGGCCGCTTTTTCGGGATTCGCCTGCAATCCAACCACACATTTATCAGCAAAAGCCGTGACGGCATTGATGATAATGTCCATACTCTGGAAAAGGTTGTAAGCCATGATGGGCATCATCACGTTCAGTTCAAGTTGGCCGGCCTGCCCGGCCAGCATCACGGTCAGGTCGTTGCCCATCACCTGGAACATCGCCATGTTCAACATTTCGGCCAACACCGGGTTTACTTTGCCGGGCATAATTGAGGAGCCGGGCTGTACGGCCGGTAAACGAATTTCATCCAGGCCGGTGCTGGGACCGGAGGCAAGCAGGCGAAAGTCGTTAGCAATGCGTGTCAGGTCTTGGGCCAGCGTGCGCAGGGCGCCGCTAAAATGAACGGCGTCGGCCATGCTTTGCATGGACTCGAACAGGTTATCAGACTTCTGCAATTTTTGGCCGGTCAGCCGGCGCAGCGTTTTGACCATGCGCATGTGGTATTCGGGGTGGGCGTTGAGGCCGGTTCCGGTGGCGGTGCCGCCAATGCCCAGGCGGCGCAGCCCTTTGGCCGCTTGTTTGATCTTATGGGCATTGCGGCGCACTGAGAGGGCATAGGCGCTGAATTCTTGCCCCAGACGCACAGGCACGGCATCTTGGAGATGGGTACGGCCGCTTTTCACCACGCCATCAAACTCAACCGCCTTCTGCTCCAGGGCCATTGCCAGGTGGTCTAACGCACCGAGCAGCTCATCCAACCGCCACAGGCAGCCGAGGCGGATGGCGGTGGGGATGGTGTCGTTGGTGGACTGCGCCATGTTCACGTGGTCGTTGGGATGAACCGGCTTGGGGGAAGCATCCAGAGCAAAGCCGAGGATTTCGTTGGCGCGGTTGGCGATCACTTCGTTGATATTCATGTTGTGGCTCGTGCCGGCCCCGGCCTGAATGGGGTCTACGACAAATTGATCGGCGAAACGGCCGTTGATCACCTCATCCGCCGCGTCCATAATCGCCTGGACAATGGCTGCCCCCGTAAGCACATCGTCCCCAACCTGCTTGTCTGAAAACAGCCCTAATTCCCCATTCACTTCGGCTGCGGCTCGTTTAATCATCGCCATGGACCAGACAAAAGCGGGGTAAGGTTTTAGCCCGGAAATTGGAAAATTATGCACAGCGCGCTGCGTTTGCGCACCCCAGTAAGCGCCGGCAGGCACGCGCACTTCACCTAATGAATCTTTTTCAATACGATGCTCAGCCATGTTACCCTCTTGAGAAAGTCAACTGCTGCGCAACAGTTGGCCTTCTGCGGCAATAAAAAAAACCGAATCAGCCTTGTTTGGGCTAATTCGGTTTTTCCGTTGTTTGTTATGACTCAGGAATGAACTTACGCATCCAGCGCGTCGTAGCCAGGGCCTTCAGAGAAGAAATCATAATTAGCTGGAATATCTTCTGTCAGGT
Organism: Anaerolinea sp.; assembly: GCA_014879875.1. Classification (GTDB taxonomy): domain Bacteria; phylum Chloroflexota; class Anaerolineae; order Promineifilales; family Promineifilaceae; genus JACSRF01. The sequence continues at coordinate 16,247 of JACSRF010000403.1, read as the reverse complement.
CAAGCTGTGTGCCGGCCGCCAGTTTCTTCGCATTCAACAACTTCACCTCATGCCCATCAATTTCACCCGCAAACGGAGCGCCATCGGGCAGCAGTTCCTTGGTGTTGGCAATCCAAACGCCGCCATCGGGAGCTGTGTAATCGAAGGGCACTTCTTCTTCGGGGAAGATCGCTTCGTAAGGACATTCGGGGACGCACGCACCACAATCAATGCAAGTGTCGGGGTCAATGTACAGCCAGGGCCATTCCTCTTCAGGTTTACCCAGGACCATACACTCAACCGGGCAAACTTCCACACATGCAGTATCGCGCAAGCATAATCTCGTAATGATGTGGGTCATCTAAACTCTCCTTATTTCCGGTTAAGTCAAAGTGTCAAGCAATGGCGCAATTATACACCTATTGTTGCGCAGCGGCATAATTTTGGGCCACCGCTTCCCAATCCACCACATTCCACCACGCGGTCACGTAGTCGGGGCGGCGGTTTTGATATTTCAGGTAGTAAGCGTGTTCCCAAACGTCCAGGCCGAGGATGGGGGTCGCGCCTTCCATGTACGGGCTGTCCTGGTTCGGGGTGGAGGAGACGCCGAGGGCGCCGTTGGCGTCTACGTAGAGCCAGGCCCAACCGGAACCGAAGCGGGTTTTGGCGGCCGTGCTGAATTTTTCTTGGAAGGCGGCAAAACTGCCGAAGGCAGCGTCAATGGCTGCGGCCAACGCGCCGGTGGGTTCACCCCCGCCGTTGGGAGACATGGTATTCCAGAAGAGGGTATGGTTGGCAAAGCCGCCGCCATTGTTGCGCACGGCCGTGCGGATGCTTTCGGGGATGCTGTTGATATTACGCAGAATGTCTTCAATGCTTTTGTCAGACCAATCGGTGTGACCTTCCAACGCGGCATTCAGGTTGCTGGTGTACGCGGCATGGTGCTTGCCATGATGGATGGTCATGGTGCGCGCATCAATGTGCGGTTCCAGGGCATCTTCGGCATAGGGCAGAGCAGAGAGTTCAAAAGCCATTATGTTTCTCCTTGTATTGTAAACAGGGGTTCATAAACTGTTGTCATGGATAGATTGAATGGTTAACATACGGCCGTTAAATAACGGCCGTTACCGTTCAAGAAGTTGAACTTCTAAGCTATTTTAGTATTGGGTCGGGCAACTGTCAAAAAATGTAACAGGTATCCAGAATCAATGAAACGAGATGCTGTTCCCCGTTTTCCACCGCTGTTGGTGCTATTTTTAGGTGTGTTGGGTATTTCTTCCGGCTCCATTTTGGTACGTCTGGCGCAGGGGGAGGCGATGCCCTCGTTGGTCATTGCGGCGTGGCGGTTGACGCTCGCCTCGGCCGTTTTGCTGCCCTTAGCCCTGACGCGGCGGCGGGTGGAATTGACGCAGATGTCGGGAGCGGCGTGGCGGTTGGCGTTGTTATCTGGCTTTATGTTGGCGCTGCATTTTGCCAGTTGGATCAGTTCGCTGGCGTATACGTCGGTCGCCAGTTCGACGGTGTTGGTGACGACGTCGCCGCTGTGGGTGGGGTTGATGGCCCCTTTTTTGTTGGGGGAGCGGCTGTCACGGCCGTTAAAAATTGGCATTGCGCTGGCGATGGTGGGCAGTGTGTTGATTGGCGTGGCCGACGTGGTGGCGCTGGTAGACGGCCGTTTCCAGTTCAGCCTGACCCAATTTAGCAGCCAACCCAACCCGCTGCTGGGCAATGGCCTGGCGCTAATTGGCGCTGTCGCCGCTTCGTTTTACCTGATTATCGGCCGTCGTTTGCGTCCCACCATGTCCTTGCTCAGCTATACGGCCGTTGTCTACAGTACGGCCGCGCTCTTTCTGATCAGCTTTGCTCTGGCTGCCGGGTACAACTTGCTTGGATATACTCTTGTGGCCTATTTCGTCATGATGCTCATGGCGCTCTTTCCCCAACTCATCGGCCACTCCTCCTATAACTGGGCGCTTGGCTATCTGCCGGCCGCTTACGTTGCCGTCGCTGTCATTGCCGAACCGATTGGCGCGACTCTGCTGGCGCTCATCCTCTTTCAAGAAATCCCTAACTGGCTCACTCTGTTGGGCAGCGCCCTGCTGCTAGGCGGCATTGTCTATGCCAGCCGCCGCTAACACAACGTATACACTCCGCCAACAAAAATCTTACAGATGCCCTTTAAGATGAATGGCATTGAAAAACGTGAACCGTGAATCGTAATCCGTAATCCGTAATCCGTGAACCGTGACTACGGATTACGGACAACGGATTACGGACAACGGATGTACTGGAATAGGAGTGTAGAACATGAGCAAAATTGTAGGAATTGATTTAGGAACAACTAACTCTGTTGTCGCCGTCATGGAAGGGGGCGAAGCAACGGTTATCACCTCGTCTGAAGGCGGCCGCCTGACGCCATCTATCGTGGCCTTCAACAAAGCGGGTGAACGACTGGTGGGGTTGACCGCGAAGCGGCAGGCGACCATTAACCCGGAGAACACCATTTTCTCGGTGAAGCGTTTTATTGGTCGTCGTTATGATGATGCAGAAACGGCCGCCGAGAAAGCGCGCCTGCCCTACACCATCACGCACGGCGCGCAAGGGGATATTCGCGTCAAGGTGCAGCAAAACGGCCGTGAATATACCCCCCAAGAGATTTCGGCGATGGTGCTGAGCAAATTGAAGAAAGACGCCGAAGATTTCCTGGGTGAAGCGGTGACGCAAGCTGTCATTACCGTGCCCGCCTACTTTAACGACAGCCAACGGCAGGCCACCAAGGACGCCGGCAAAATCGCCGGGCTGGAAGTGCTGCGCATCATCAATGAGCCAACGGCCGCCGCTCTGGCATATGGCCTGGACAAGGAGAAAGATGAAACGATTCTCGTCTTTGACCTGGGTGGCGGCACCTTTGACGTTTCCATTCTTGAAGTGAGCGATGGCGTCATTGAGGTCATCTCCACCAACGGCGACACCCATTTGGGAGGGGACGACTGGGACATGGCGGTGGTAGATTGGGTGGCAGATGAGTTTTTGCGCGACCAGGGCATTGACCTGAAGCAAGATCGCCAGGCGTTGCAGCGCGTGCGCGAAGCGGCGGAAAAGGCGAAAATCGAACTGTCTTCTGTCTCGCAGTCGGAAATCAATCTCCCCTTTATCACGGCCGACGCCAACGGGCCAAAGCATTTACAGATGACCTTGAGCCGCGCCAAATTTGAACAGTTGACGGCGCATTTGTTGCAGCGGATTCAAGCGCCGCTGCAGCGGGCCTTGCAAGACGCCAAATTGCAAACCGGCGACCTGAACGCCGTTGTGCTGGTGGGTGGCTCCACGCGGATGCCAATGGTGCAAGAGTTGGTGCGGCAGATGACCGGGCAAGAACCCAACAAGAGCGTGAACCCAGATGAAGTGGTGGCGTTGGGCGCGGCGCTGCAAGCGGGCGTGTTGGCCGGCGACGTAACCGATGTGCTGCTGCTCGACGTGACGCCCCTCAGCCTGGGGTTAGAAACACTAGGCGGCGTGATGACGACACTGATTCCGCGTAACACCACCATTCCCACGCGCAAATCTGAGGTGTTTAGTACGGCTGAAGATGGGCAAACGGCCGTTGACGTGCATGTGTTGCAAGGGGAACGGCCGTTAGCAGCCGACAACAGCACGTTGGGGGTGTTCCGGCTGGATGGCATTCCCCCGGCGCCGCGCGGCATTCCGCAGATTGAAGTGACCTTTGACATTGACGCCAACGGCATCCTCCACGTCACAGCCAAAGACAAAGCGTCGGGCAAGAGCCAGGCGATCACGATCACGGCCAGCACCAACCTGAACGAAGCGGACATTGAGCGCATGGTGCGCGAAGCAGAGCGGAATGCGTCCAGCGATCAGCAGCGGCGCGAATTGGTGGAAGCGCGCAACACGGCCGATCAGGTCATTTACCAGACGGAGAAAAGCCTGCAAAGCATGAACGGGCAGGCCCCGGCAGAAACGCGCACCCGGCTGGAAAGCCAGATAGTAGAACTGAAAGAACTGATGAAGGGTGAAGACGCGGCGCGCATCCGCCAGGTAACGGCCGACATTCAGCAAACGGCAATGGCGATGGGGCAGGCGGCTTACCAACAGCCAGGTGATGGCAGCGACGCTGCGGCTGCCCATGACGAAGACGTTGTGGAAGGGGAGTTTGAAACCGCTTAAATAACCTCCTTTTTGCCTCCTGTCGTGTAAACGACCGTTTCCCGATTATGGGAAACGGTCGTTTTTATTTTCTCTCCGCTCTCGATGTACCTCTGTATGCCCCCTGTGAAACTCCGTGTAACTGTATTCCCCACTTTCACGCAAATTTCCCGCGTTTATGCGCTACTTTCACGGTCATTTTAGGGTCAAAACAGTATAGTAAGCACAAATCCATCCAGAAGTGGCAGGTGATTAACATGTATTTCAGGACTGATGGCGCATCACAAGGATGGCCGATGACGCAAACATATGACAAATCGTATTGGTGGCACACAATGACAGGGAAAGACAAGCACATTGAACACATTGCCGGTATATTGTTTGATTGGGATCTAACCCTGGCAAAACCGACAGGAAACATCTCGCTCAGTGAACGCCTGACAATGTTGTTCCAGCGTGGTGGATTTCCATGTACGAATGAAGCTGTGGTCAAGGCTATTGCGGCCTACCGGGACAGAACCGCTCAGGAAAAAAACACGGCCGTCCCAATCGTTCCGCAAACACAACGGGAAATCATTGCCTACTATCGGCAGCTTCTCGCCCACATCGGTTATACAGATTTAAGCTGGGAGCGCATCGCCGCGCTTTATCATGATTACGCCTATCTACCCACCAGCTTGTATGACGATGTGCTGCCCACCCTGCGCAAATTGCAAAAAACGGGCCTGGCGCTGGGCATTATTTCCAATCATACACCGGCCGCCAGAGGGATCATGCAATCTTATCTGGGCCGCTTCATCCAGCCTGGTCATATCATTATCAGCGACGAAGTAGGGGTACACAAGCCGATGTCTCCTGTTTTCATCCAGGCAGCGGCCGCGCTCAATGTCTTGCCCCAACAATGCCTGTTTGTCGGCGATAATCTACACGTGGATGCCATTGGAGCGGTTCACGAAGGTGGCTATCGTCTGGGGCTGTGGCTTGATCGCCAACACGACGCCTGGGACGAACCGCTTCCCCCTGGCATTATACGCATCACGTCATTAACACAAGTGCTAGATTTTTTGGAAGATTGATCTGACCAGATTGGTTCAATCTCCAAGATCGAACCAATCTGGATTATGTGCGTTGCCAGGCGTCAATGTAAGCCAGCGATTGGTGGCGGAAATAGGTGTCGTATAGCTCGGCATAATGCCCGCCCTGCGCCATCAAGCTGTCGTGGTCGCCTTCTTCAATGATTTGCCCTTGCTGCATCACAATAATACGGTCCGCATGTTTGACAGTGGAGAGACGGTGGGCGATGACAACGGCCGTGCGCTGCTGCATAATCTCGTCCAGCCCTTCCTGAATTTGCGTCTCGGTAAAGGGGTCTATGCTGGCGGTGGCCTCGTCCAGAATGAAAATAGCCGGGTCCTTCAAAATGACGCGCGCCAAGGCGACCAACTGCCGCTGCCCCATCGAGAGGCTGCTGCCCCGTTCGCCCACGTCGGTATCTAGCCCGGCAGGCAGCGCCCCCAGCCATTCCCCCTGGCTGATTTGCTGCGCTGCCTGCCGCACGGCTTCATCGTCGGCCCCAGGACGGCCGTAACGGATATTGTCGCGCACCGTTCCCGAAAACAGATACGGCTCCTGGGGCACCAATCCAATTTGCTGCCGGTACTGCCCCAGGTGCAGCGCGCGAATGTCGCGCCCATCAATTGAAATCCCCCCCCCTTGAAATTCATAAAAACGGGTGATCAGTTTGGCAATGCTGCTCTTGCCCGCGCCGGTGTGCCCCACCAGAGCGACCGTTTCGCCGGGGCGAATGTCCAGGGAAAAATCGGGCAGCACCGTTTCCTTATCGGTGTAACTAAAGCGGACGTGTTGGAATTGGATACGGCCGTTTAGCCGCTCCACCGGCTCCGCGCCCACCTGCTGCACCTTTGGCTCGGCATCAATCAGGGCAAAGACCCGCTCCGCCGCCGACAAACCATCCTGAAACTGGCTCCAAAACGAGGCAATGCTCGTCATCGGCCACCAGTAAAAGCCAACCCCTTGCATAAACAGGTACCATTCGCCGGGGGAAACGGCCGCCAGGCTGCCGCGCGTCGCCAACCCACCCACATATACCAGCAGCGCCGTGCCAATGCCCGATGCAATGCTCAGCATCGGGAAAATCGTCACCAGCGTCAACCCGCGCTGCACCCCCAACTGGTAGCCTTGCTGATTATTGTCGGCAAACGTGGCATAAATGGCCGGTTCCTGGCGGAAACTTTTCGCCACGACAATGCCGCTGATAGATTCCTGGATTTGCGCGTTGATCGTCGCCGTAATCCGCCGCGCATTTTGCGTGACGCGGCGGGCAACGCGGCGAAAACTGAGCGCAATGCCCACCGCCAGCGGCGTCATGCCGATCATCAACAGCGTCAGCCAGGCATTGATCGTCAGCAGCCACACCGTCAGCAGCAGTACCAGCAGCAGTTGGCTGAGCAGGTTCATGGTTAGATCAATCACCGCCGAAAAATCCTGCGTGTCAGAGGTGACACGGCTGACGACCTTGCCCGATGGATGTTCGTCGTAAAAGGAAAGGTCGTGCCCGATGGTCGCCGTAAAGACATCCTGGCGCAGCTGCAGCACGGCCGCGCCAATGACTCGCGCCGAAAAAAGCTGGCGGATGTAGTTGAACACCCAGGCCGACACGCCCAAGATGAGGATGCCGCCGGCCATCAGCCAGATACCGGCCGTCGTCGGGTTTTGTCCCACCAGGTCAATCCCTTTGGCAATGAGGATCGGGCCGGCCGCCGTCGTGACCGAGTTGAGCAGCAAAGAGACCGCTACCAGGATCATCTGCCGCGTATACGGCCGAAAATAACTCGTAATGCGATCCAATAATTCCCGGTCGCTGTACTGCCGGTCATAATCTTCTGTTTCTAATCCACCTAAAATAAATCCCATAACGCTTTCACCAGTTGCTTGCTAAGGAACGGCACTTAAATAAGTTGGTCAAGATTGGTTCAATCTTCGGAGATTGAACCAATCCTCTCAGGGTATTATACGTTTACTTGCAGAAATCATGCACCTGCCGCGAGTCGCCCCATGCGCTAAACGCCGATTCTTACTTCGATGTTTATTGAGTTATTACATTTGTCATGTAGGGCAATGTGACAAATTGCCCTACATGGCGACTCTTTTGCACGGGTAGCAAATTGAGTACAATTCGATGCCATTAGTTTTATGGTCTGAGGAAAAGAAGCCGTCGCGTTGATTGTGGGGGAAACAATAACGCCCTGGTGGAGCTGCTCTCAGAAGGTTCGGTCTCAACTACAAAGTTATATGGAGGATTATGATGTTTGCAAACCATTTTCGCCGGTTTTTGTTTTTGTGTATGGTCATGGGGTTGGTAACAGCCGTGTTTGGCCTGACAGCCCAGGCCGCACCCCTACGCCAGGAGGATAGGCCTTCCCGTATAAATATCGAGGATATACCCCATTACCCTTTGGCAGAGACGGCAGAAGCGCAATTTGCTCCTGAGTCTATTTCGGTTGTGCCTGCCAGTAAAATCGCTTTTCAATCGTATCGCAACGGGAATTGGGACATTTTTGTGGGCAATGATGATGGATCAGGGCAGACGGCCGTAACCAGCCACATTCGCGCGGACATTCACCCCCACCTGAACCGGGGTAATACGGCCGTTGTCTACGCTTCCCGGGCCGATGACCACGATTATGAAATTTACAGAGTGAATGTAAACGGCAGCGGTAACGTGGCGTTGACCAACAATGAGGCGGATGATGGCAACCCGCAGTGGTCGCCGGATGGCACAAAAATCCTGTTTGAATCTTACCGGGATGGACAGGCGGAAATCTATGTGATGAATGCCGATGGCAGCGGTCAGACACGGCTGACCAACAATGGCGCTTTTGATGGGATGCCCAGTTGGTCGCCGGATAGCAATAAGATTGTCTTTTCGTCCAACCGCAGTGGCGCATACCACATCTGGGTGATGAATGCCGACGGCAGCAGCCCGGTGCAGCTTTCCACCCAGCCTTACAGTTTCCGCCCACAGTGGTCGCCAGATGGCACAAAAATTGCTTATGACGCCGATGGGAATAATGATGGGTGGCAGGAATTATGGTGGATGAATGCCGATGGCTCAAATCAGCAAGCAGAATTAACTGCTGCGAACAATACTGATTTATGGGTGGGCAGTTGGTCGCCGGACGGCCGTTACATCGCCATTACTCGTATTCATTTCGTATACTACCAGGGTAACTGGTACTGGGAGTATGCTTATCAGGAAGGCCGAGATATTAACGCATACAATTACGACCCCACAACCTTTCTTCTCAGCCAGAGTAATGTGGATTGGTATCCGCGCTGGCAAACGATTGATGGGCAGCCGCCGGTATCCCAGGTACAGCCATTGAGCGCACAATCTCCTGGCCCTATTCCGGTAAGTTGGTCAGGAACAGATACAGGCGGTTCTGGTGGCATTGCCAACTATGACGTGCAGGTGAAGGTCGGGACGAATGGAAGTTGGACGAACTGGCTAGTGGAGACAACGGCTACAACTGGTCACTATCCTGGCACTGGTGGTAATACCTACTACTTCCGCGTCCGTGCCCGCGATCTTCATTACGGCATCGAAAATTGGCCCGCCTCTCACGATGCCGCCACAACAGTTGAAGCCCTGCCGCCGCATAGTTACATCCAGACTCTACCACCTTATAGCCGTCAAGATAACACCCCCTTAATGCTATGGAATGGTTTTGATCCTGGTGGTTCGGGCATTGCTTCCTATGATCTGCAATACCGTTTCAATGATGGTACATGGCAGAACTGGCTAACAAATACACCGGCGGTTGCCGCGAATTTTGATAACAGCAACGGCGACACTGGTGATGCTGTTTATTTCCGTATCAGAGCGGCGGATCGGGCACAGAATGAAGCTGCCTGGCCTGCTCCGGGTAGTGAGATAAGTACGACGCTTTACGCCTGGGGTATGCAAGGATTTGCTTATGACAACACAGATACGCCTGTTTCCGGTATTTCAGTGGGCATGGATCCAGCCTCAATGATGGTTGTGTCAGATGACAGTGATGGTCAATATAACGCTTTTACCGCCGCATCTGCCACCAATTATGAAGTGAACTGGATTAAAAATGGTTATGGTTGGTTGCCAAACACAACTTTTCAAGCCGGGCTAGACGCTGATATAGATGTCTGGTTTCCTCCGGCAAATAACATCGTATTGAACTGGGGTTTTGAGGGGGGCATCGCTCAAAACGACTGGCAATTGAACGGAACGTTAACGCCACTTATTACAGGATTTGCCAGGCTGACGGGCAATTATGGTGTGATACTGGGACAACGTTCGTTTGACTTCTCCCCTATGGAGATTATTGATGATGGTTATAACGTTAAAATCGCTGTTGATGCAGACGGTACAGTTCATATTGTTTGGGGGAATGATCATCTTTACTATGTTTACCGTTTGGTAAATGGTGATTGGTCCCAAATTCAACATATTGCTAATAATCATTATCCACTAGACGAGCTATTGGTTGATAAAAATGGTGATCTTCATGGAATTGGTGGGACTTCTGAGCAGAATCTTTACTATGTTTATCGTGATAAAACAACCGGACAATGGTCAATAACAACTGTTATTAATGATGGGTATTGGTCATGGTCTCCCGATCTAGCAGTTGACAATTTTGGAAAGGCTCATGTCGTCTGGGAAAGCCATTATCCAGGGCAGTCGGCAGCTAATGTCATGTACAGCTATCGTTTAGCGAATGGTACATTTTCAACCCCACTCGCGTTTGAGGATGATTTTGGTGATTCTAGAGGACCTCAAATTGCAATAGATAGCAGCAATGATATCCATATTATTTGGTTTTCGGAGCAGGATTATAATGCCCATAAAATCATGTATGTTGCCAATAGGCGTGGAGTTTGGCTCCAGGCACAGGATGTTACCGGCATTGTTGAGGATGCTGTTTATAACAATTTTTCCGTAGAAGAGAACGGTAGCGTTCACTTCCTCTGGAGAGATATCCCAAATTATGTGCCTACGATTTACTACCGATACATGAATTCTGATGGAGTATGGTCAGATATACAGAATGTGGCACAAACAGGTTGGGGGGGGCCGATGCAAACGGCCGTAGATACCAAAGGCACATTTCACATCACGTGGAATGCAGACGGTTCGATATACCACATTCAAAAAGGAAGAAACTCCGGGTGGTTGCCTGTTGAGTTGTTAGCTAACACGGAAACTAACCCCCAAATCATGCTGGATGAGTTTGGGAATGCTCACATTATCTGGGGTGGTGGGCCATATAGCGATTCACCAGACGATGATATACATCACATGCAGCAGGTTGACGGTCGTACCTGGTCAACTCCTGCTAATTTGTCAACCGGCGAAAATGATCCCAACTCACCTGTAATGGCTATAGATGCAGGGGGTGCTGTTCATCTGGCGTGGATAATGTTCGTGGGTAGTGAACCATATAGGAACGAGGTTCATTATCGAGGTCCCCAATATAGTAGTTCTATTCAAGATTCAACGATTGCCCAACAAATGACAATTCCGATGACGATGACGGCGCCAACGCTTTCGTATGCATACCGGCTGGGCAAAATGTCTGCGCAAAATGACACAGCCTTTTCAGTCACAGTGGACGATGGTTCAATACACGCAGATATGGCGACTTTTCAGGAAAGTAGTTTGGAATGGAGCCACGGGTGGGTTGATCTAACGCCCTGGGCGGGCCAGACAATTAGCGTCAGCTTCACTTTGCAGCAGGCAGATGGTGAGCCATTAGCCTGGGCTTATCTGGATGAAGTGTCCATTGGCTCAGCTTATCTCGATTCTGACGTTATTGTCAGCGATGGCAATGCGGCGCCCGGACAAGAGGTTGTGCAGCGTATCACCTACAGTAACCGGGGTGGGGCAGCGGCCAGTGGGGTAACGATCACTTATACACTGCCGGCCGGAATGACCTTCCTTTCCGCCAGTGTACCCCCCGCTTCTACTAACCCGCTGGTATGGCATTTGCCGGATTTGCCGGCCAAGAGCGCCCCGTTTGAAATCCTGGTGACGGCGCGGGTGAATGCCAATACGCCGGCGTTTACCACGCTCACCAGCACGGCCGTGATCACCACCAATGACCCCGAACTGGAACTGCTCAATAACCAGGCGGAAGGGCATATTTACACGGCCACTTTCCGCTACCTGCCGATTATTATGCGGTAGTGAATGGCAGGGCACGGCCGTAACGGCCGTGCCCCTCTACCATTTTTAGGGAGGAAACCATGTTAACCAATCATTTTCGTCGAATTTTTGTTTTGTTTGTGGTGGTGGGGTTGATGACGGCCGTGCTGAACATCGTTACGGCCGTTACTGCCCAACCAACCACATCCCCACCTGCCCCAGACGAACGCGCCCTGTTGCCCCATCTGGCGACGAGTGAGGCCGATGCAGGCGTGAGCAGCGCCCTACTTTACCCGCCTGATTGGAGCAAAGGTGTTTTTCAATCGTATCGTGACGGCAATTGGGAAATTTACAGCAGCCAGCCGCCGCACCGACTAACGAATCATGGCAGTTCCGACATGCAGCCCCGCTACAATCGGGGCGCTACCCGCGTTGTGTTTAGCTCGAATCGGGACGGAGATTACGAAATCTTTGTGATGAATGCCGACGGTTCCGGTTTGCAGCAGCTAACGCATAATGGGGCCAACGATGTGAATCCAGTTTGGTCGCCGGATGGCAGCCAGATCGCTTTTCAGTCTTACCGGGATGGGCAGGCTGAGGTCTATGTGATGGACGCCAATGGTTCTAACCAGCAGCGGTTGACGGCACACGGCAACTATGATGGCGAACCGACCTGGTCGCCAGACGGCAGCCAGATTGCTTTTACCTCAGCCCGGACGGGGACGCCGTACATTTATGTGATGAACAGCGACGGTACGGGTGTAACCCAGCTTTCTAACCAGCCCAGTGTGTACCCGGCCTGGTCGCCGGATGGCAGCCAGATCGCTTACAGCGGTGATCAGGATGGTGATGGCTGGTTAGAACTTTGGTTGATGAACGCTGATGGTTCAAACCAGCATATGTTGTACGATCCTTATGAGGTGCAGGCCGATGCCTGGGCGCATGGTTGGTCACCAGACGGCCGTGAAATTACCTTCACCTTGATAAAATTTATCCAGTATCAGGGAAACTGGTATTGGGAATGGGCACAGGTTGTAGGTTATAACCTGGATACCGGGATCCCCAGCGTTCTTGTCTATGGAAACACAGAATGGCATCCTGACTGGCAAACCACAGATGTCATGCCACCACAAACTGAGATGGGGACTATATCAGCTTATTCGCAAACCCTCGATTTTCAGGTGTATTGGTCAGGTACGGATCAGGAATCAGGAGCCGGGTTGGCCGCATATGATGTTCAGTATAAGGTGGGTTCATCCGGGCCATGGGTGGATTGGCAGATGGGGGTGACCACAACGTCGGCGGCGTACACGGCCGTGCCCGGCACCACCGTCTCTTTCCGCGCCCGCGCTCATGACAATGCCTTTAACTATGAGGCGTGGTCCACGGCGGACAATCCGACTACCACGTTTTATACCTGGGCGCTGGAGGGCAAACTGACCGACAATCGTGGTGCGCCCCTGGCGCAAGCCCCACTGATGATCAGCCCCTTGCCGTTAAACGAAGCCATCACGGATGGTAGCGGCGACTTCTTTTCACGGCTGAAAACGGGAGGCAGTCACACTCTGGATGTCAACCGTTCCGGGTATGGCGACCTGGCTCCTACCAGCCTGAATATGGAGAATCTGGCGCACATTTACCTGCCACCGGCCAACAATGCCCTGCTGAATGGTGGTTTTGAAGCGACCACGCCGCTAGATGGCTGGACGACGACAGGCACGGTCACGGCCGTGACCAATCCCCGCCATACAGGTAACAACTCCGCCCTTCTAATCGGGGGAGTTTGCTCCTCTCCTTGCCTAACGGAGGGAGAAACCCTCGATGGTAATTTACACCAAGTAGATATCGTGACCGATAGCCAGGGTGGTGTACATATTATAGGTGAAGACAATAGTTCTATCACGTATAGGACGCGAGCGATTACCGGAATATGGTCAGGTCAACAACTCTCTTCTAGGTATGGGCATCAACCCCGGCTGACAATTGACCAGAATGATAATCTGTATGTTTTTTGGACAGTCAATAATCGGGTCTATTACAGATATAAATCAGTAAATGGCTCATGGTCTTCGTCCACTTTATTGGTTACATTACCTATTGGCCCTGAAGAAACATATCGTGTTGTCAAGGCTGCTGCAGATAGTAAAGGGACTCTGCATCTATTGATTGAACAATATGGAGATAGTGTTGCGCAACTTGCCTTTTATTTGCGAAGGTTGCCCAATGGTAATTGGCAACCATCTGTTTTGTTAACGAGCTTCGGTTATGAAAGTGGGAGTTTAACGGTTGGATCGGATGACACACTTCATCTTGTCTGGTACGAAAGAAAACAGGAAACGAATCCGCCTGAATACAGCCTGGTACACCAACAACAATTGGCTGATGGTAGTATAATCAACAAAACATATTTGAGATTTCTGTCAGATCTCCCCCAAAGAGTAATAGAAGATATGGCAATTTCTCTTGATGGTGTAATTCACGTAACCTGGTCTGAGGAAGTGTCCAATCACAGAATTTACCATGCTTCGCGGGCAGTTAATGGTAAATGGAGTGAGCCAACACTTATCCATCAAAGTGCATACTCAAATTATTATGATCGTGGAAGCGACATATCAGTAGACGCTCAAGGGGTTGTGCATGCTGTCGTTCGCGGTTATGCAAATGCGGGAGCTTACTACCGTCAATGGATGCCAGATGATGGTTGGCAACCTGAAATTCCATTAACGAGTGTAGCGCATGACTCGCCACAAACAGCTGTTGATCGGTACGATATTGTTCATCTCTTACTCATTGGCATAACGGCAACTTATTACCGTTCTTTACCGGCTACCACAAACAACACGGCCGTACTCAGCCAACAGGTCACGATCCCAGCCAACATGCCCGCGCCGACCCTGGCCTTTATGGCGCAGCGGCCGGGAGATGTGCCGGGGGATGGGTCCGGGTTGGAACTGCTGGTGAGTGACGGGGTGACGACAACGGCCGTACCCCTCGCCACGGGCAGCGCAGCCTGGACACATTACTGGGCGGACATGTCTCCCTGGGCCGGGCAGGCCGTCACCGTCAATTTTCGGCTGACGCAGGTGAGCGGCGACCCGCGCGTGCAGGCAGCCATTGATGATGTGACGTTGGGGTCGGCGTATCCTGATACCTGGGTAAGCGGCGCCGGGCCAGCGTCGGCGCTGCCGGGCGAGACGGTGGTTTTTCACCTACAGTATGGCAACAACGGCCGTGTCCCGGCTGCCGATGGTGAACTGGCGCTAACCTGGCCTGATGCGCTCACGTTTGTCGCCGCCAGCGTGACGCCTACCATGACAGCCAATACGCTGACGTGGCATGTGGGCGAGTTGGTGGAGGAGGCGGCGCCTGTTACCATTGTGGTGACGGCGACTGTGGCTGCGGCGACGCCCTACTTTACCACCATCAACCTGCCCCTTTCCCTCACTTCGGCCACATCCGAAGTGGAACAGCAAAACAACCAGGCGATTATGACCCTGTTGATCGCCCATCGCCTGCTTTTACCGGTGCTCCATAAACCATAAGTGCATACACGACCTGGTTCTTAATTCAATATCCATTGAACTATTACATTTGTCACGTTTCTGGATGATAGATGTCACTAACTACCTTCTTTCATAGGCGTTACACTTAAGCCAAATTTAATTCAACCATCATTGAATTAAGGTGGCGCTCATGTATGCAGAAACAATGACAAATGAACCAACACCGGAAGAAATCACGGCCGTTTTCCGCGCTTTAGCCGATCCCAACCGGTTACGTATCTTTGCTGCGCTGATGCGTGGCGCGTCGTGCAACGGTTGGCTGGCGGAGGAATTAGGACTGCCCGCCAATCTGTTGTCGCACCATCTGAAAGTGCTGCGCGCCGCCGGACTAATTCAGGATCGGCGTGATGTACTAGACGGCCGTTGGATTTATTACCAGGTGAACTTACCGGCGTTAACCGGGCTGCATCAATGGCTGGTGCAGTTCTTTGACCCTGCCGGCGCTGTCTTACAGCCACCGGCGCACCTATGCGGCCCGGAGGGGAAGCTGTCCGGTGAATTGATGCTGGAGATGGGGGAGGAAACGGCCGTATGATACCCCCAACCCTCATGGTCATTCTGGCCCACCCCGACGACGAAACCTTCCCCATGGGCGGCACGTTGGCGAAGACCGCTGCCGCAGGCAAGCGCGTCCATCTGGTCACCGCCACGCGGGGCGAGGCTGGGATTCCCGGCAAGAGTACGGCAGAAACGGCCGCTATTCGTGAAGCCGAATTACGCCGCGCCTGCGCCGAACTAAGCGTGCAGCAGCTCACCTTCCTGGACTATTTCGACGGCAAACTGTCCCACATCCCGGACAGCGTTGGCGCGGCTCGCTTGTTGAACCTGATGCGCCAATCCCCGCCCGACGTCGTCGTCACCTTTGGCCCGGACGGCATCTCCGGCCACCCCGACCACCTGGCCGTTTACCGCTGGACAACGGCCGCGTTTGACCAATACCGGCAGGAAGGGGGACGGCCGCAGCATCTTTACTACATCGCTCCCTCAGAGGCAACCCAGCAGGGCTGCGGCATCCCGCCCCCGACTGAAACCGTTGGCGGCCCGGTTGCCTTCATTGACGTGGGCGATTACCTGGTGCAAAAAGTGCGCGCCGCGCAGCAGCACCAGAGCCAGCATCCCCCCTTCAACGGCGACCCGGAAACCGAAGCGCAAAACCTGGCCTGTCATGAACTCTTTCGCCTGGCCCGGCCGCAGCTAACGGCCAATGATCATGGCCCAGAAGTGGATTTATTCGCCGGAGTCACCGGCACAAATTCACAATAGGAACATTTTTAATGTCAACTTCAACCGAGCAAATTACCGTTGATCAACCCAACCAGGGCTGGCAGCTGCCAGCC
>JACSRF010000603.1 GCA_014879875.1 Anaerolinea sp. | reverse complement strand
CGGTCATCAATGACCGGGCTATTGAACGATGCCCGGTAAACCGGGCTGAACCGATGTGCGCTGTGCTTCAAGCCGGATTTATCCGGCGTTGTTTTCTAGCCCGATGATTGATCATCGGGCGGATCAGACAAACGCGCAACTCATTTGAAGCACACCCTTTAGCAAACTTGTGGTGAGCGCAGCCGAACTATCGCCTTACAGAATTGGGAACGCAAGCAACCTGCGCTCCATTGCCGGGTAAATTATACCACGCCCTATTTTCTATGGTGATCGTGCCAGAGTAGAGGTAAACTAAGGAACTGGCATGACTACTGAGCTTCTCTGGAAGTAATTGGTTGGTTAGTTGGCGCGCTGGTTTGTTCACCCGCCCACCAACCAACTAACAAACCCAGTAGCCACACAATCACTCGCTTTGAGAAAGGAAAAGAGAAAATGAAACGAATTGCCCTACTTACGTTACTGCTCGCCACCAGCCTGGCGCTGGTGTTGAGCCTCACCTGGCAGCCAACGCCGGCCGCGGCCATACAGCCCGGCGACAGCACAACATTCAATTTTGAAATACTGGTTGTGCGCGCCTACTTCACCGACCGGCAAATGGTCGCCGACCTGGCGCAGTGGAACGAACCCTGGGAAGTCAACTACGACAAAGGGTACGTTGTCGTCGAAGTCAACCGCGACGAATACCAGCAGCTGCTCGACGCCGGCTTCCGCGTTGAACTGGATGAACTGCTCACCCTGCAAATAAACCAGCCGCTGGTCAACCTGCCAGGGCAGATCAGCGGTATCCCTGGCTATCCCTGCTATCGTACTGTCGAAGAAACTTTCGCTACGGCTGAAGCCATTGCCACCGCTTACCCCAACCTGGCAACCTGGATAGACGCTGGCGACTCCTGGGAAAAAACGGTCAACCAGGGCGGCTATGACATGATGGTGCTGCGCCTGACCAACGCCGCCATCACCGGCGACAAGCCCAAGCTCTTCATCATGAGCGCCGTCCATGCCCGCGAATACACCACCGCCGAACTGGTTACGCGCTTTGCCGAATACCTGGTGGAAAACTATGGCACAGACGCCGACGTCACCTGGTTGCTGGATTACCACGAAGTTCACATGATGTTGCAGGCCAACCCCGACGGCCGTAAACAAGCCGAGACTGGCCTCTCCTGGCGCAAAAACACCAACCAAAACTACTGCGGCGCCACGTCAAACAGTCGCGGCGCGGATTTGAACCGTAATTTCGAATTCCAATGGGGCTGCTGTGGCGGTTCGAGCGGCTCGCAATGCGCCGATACCTATCGCGGCCCCGTGCCCGCTTCTGAACCAGAAGTGCAAGCCGTACAAAATTACGTGCGCGCCAATTTCCCCGACCAGCGCGAAGACCCCATCACCGCCGCCGCGCCCATCACCGCCACCGGCGTCTTCCTGGACATTCACAGCTACAGCCAACTGGTGCTGTGGCCATGGGGCTTCACCAGCCAACTCACCGGCAACGCCACCGCCCTGCAAACGCTGGGGCGCAAGTTTGCCTACTTCAACCAATATGAGCCAGACCAGGCCATTAGTCTCTACCCCACCGATGGCACCACTGACGACTTTGCCTATGGCGAGTTGGGGCTGGCCGCCTACACCTTTGAACTCGGCACCTCCTTCTTCCAAAGCTGCGGCGTGTTTGAAAACACCATTTTGCCCGACAACATGCCCGCGCTGCTCTATGCCGCCAAAGTCGCACGTACCCCATACATGACTCCCGCCGGGCCTGATGCGCTCAATCCGACGCTCATGCCCGGTATTATTGGGCCGGGCGCAGTTGTCACGCTGACGGCATCTATCAACGACACGCGCTACTTTGACACGGTGGGCAGTGAACCGGCGCAAAACATCGTCGCCGCCGAATATTACATCAACACGCCGCCCTGGATTACCACCACCACGCCCATCGCTTACCCCATGGCCGCCGCCGATGGCGCTTTTAACAGCCCCATCGAAGCGGCGATCGCCGCCATTGACACGGCTGGCCTGAGCGACGGCCGTCATACCATCTTTGTGCGCGGGCAAGACGCGGCCGGGAATTGGGGCGCTATTTCCGCGCACTTTTTGTACATCATTGACCCCGCCATCGCCCCGGTCATCACCGGGCAGGTGCGCGCCGCCGACACGGGGCTGCCCCTGGCGGCGACCGTCGCGGCAGGATCATTGCAACAAGTCAATAACGATCCGCTCACGGGCATTTACCAGATGTTGGTGATCAGCGGCACGTATGACCTGACGGCCGTTCCCGCCGACCCCACCTACAGCGCCGCAACCATTCCCGACGTCGTCGCCCACAATTACCAGACCGTGCAGCAAAACTTCTTGTTATTTCCCTACTGCGACATATTTCTGGACGATATGGAGTCCGGTAATCCTGGCTGGACCGCTCAATCCCCTTGGGCCATCACCACAGAGTCAGCGCACAGCCCCACACACTCCTGGACCGACAGCCCCGGAGGCAATTACAGCAACAATCGCAATATTTCGCTGACCTCACCCACATTCGATCTGACGGGCTATCAGGGAATCACGTTGAACTTCTGGCAAATTTGCGACACCGAGGCCACCTACGACTTTTGCCTGGTGGAACTCTCCACAGATGGCAGCGCCTGGACAACCATCGCCAGTTACGATGGCCCTCACAGCCAATGGGAACAAATCAGCTTGCCCATGCCCCAATTGGACGATCAGCCAAACGCGCGCATTCGCTTCCGCTTCACCTCTGATGTTTCCGTTGTCCGCGATGGCTGGCACATTGACGACATTCAATTGATCGGCGCCGGCGCAGCCTGCACGCCGAACTTGTTCCCAATGGCCGGTTTCACCTCTACCAGCCCGGATGCATTGGGCGAAACGACCCTCTTTACCAATACCTCCCTGGGCACAGACCTCACCTACGCCTGGGACTTCGGCGATGGCAGCCCGCTGGCCGCGACCCGTGACGTGATGCACACTTACGCCAACACCGGCGCGTATACCGTCACCTTGCTCATCACCAACACCCTCGGCAGCGACCAGTACAGCGACATCGTGCGTATCCTCGAACCTCCTGTGGCCGGCTTCACTTTCAGCGAGCCAGACATCTTCGGCGGCGTTGTCTTCACGAATACCTCCACCGGCGACGACCTGGGCTTTGCCTGGGACTTTGGCGATGGCAGCCCCATCAGCAGCAGCACGCACCCAACGCACACCTACACGGCCGTCGGAACGTATACCGTCACGCTGACGGCGAGCAATGACGTGGACAGCGACACGGCCGTTGCCAGCGTCACCATTACGACCATCATCATCGCCCCGCAGGCCAGCTTCACGGTAGCGATTTCGGGGACAACGGCCGTTTTCAGCAACACCTCCATCGGCACAGACCTCACCTATGCCTGGGACTTTGGCGATGACAGCAGCGTCGTCACCACCACCCATCCCACGCATGTCTATGCCGCGCCGGGTATCTACACCATCACCCTCACTGCCACCAATGCGGCCGGCAGCAGTACAGCCACGCAAACCATCACCGTATCTATTGACGATTATCCGATCAAGATTTTCTTGCCGATAGCGTACAAGGGGGATTTGCAGGATTAACCAGATGTAACCCAAACATCCCTGTTCGGGCAGCGGACAGGGATATCCGCTTTAAGAAAGAGACAGGCGTATGCAACCAGATACGCCTGTCTTTTTGTGTAAGATAAAATATTTTACAAAATATCAATTTATTTAATATCAATATACATATTATTTATATTTGCGCTTGACAAAGCCTCAGAATCGTTTTATTATTTTTGGCGTTCAGCAAAATAATCAATGATAAATCAAAAATATCATGAGCATTTGAGGAATTGAGAATGAATCAAGCGCAACCCTCCCTGAAACCATTTTTTGTCATCTGGTCAGGCCAGGCCGTTTCCCTCTTGGGCAGCCAACTGGTGCAGTTCGCCCTCATCTGGTGGTTGACGCAGACCACCGGTTCGGCGACGACGCTGGCCATGGCCTCGTTGGTCGGCCTGCTGCCGCAGGCTGTGCTGGGGCCATTTGTCGGCGTGCTGGTAGACCGCTGGTCACGCCGTTACACCATGCTGCTGGCGGACAGCAGCGTGGCGCTGGCGACGATTGTCCTGGCATATCTGTTCTGGATGGATGTGGCGCAAATCTGGCACGTCTTCGTCATTCTCTTTGTGCGCGCGCTGGCTGGCTCTTTTCATTGGCCGGCGATGCAGTCGTCCACATCGCTGATGGTTCCAGAGGAGAAGTTGACGCGCATTCAAGGGCTAAACCAGACCATGCAAGGGAGCCTGAATATTGCCTCGGCGCCATTGGGGGCTTTGTTGTTGGGCATCTTGCCGATCCAGGGGATTTTGGCAATTGATGTGGTCACGGCGCTGTTTGCCATCGTTCCCCTGTTTTTTATCCACATTCCGCAGCCGGTACGCCGCAGCAATGGGCAAACGGCCGTCACCCCCCCCACTTTCTGGACCGACCTGCGCGCCGGACTGCGCTACGCCTGGTCCTGGCCGGGCATGATGTTGATCATGGGCATGGCGATGCTCATCAACCTGGTGTTAACCCCGGCCTTTTCCCTCCTGCCCTTGCTGGTAACAGGTCATTTTGGCGGCGGCGTTATCCAACTCGGCGGCATTGAAGCGACGTTTGGCATCGGCATCGTCATCGGGGGCGTGCTGCTCACCGTTTGGGGTGGGTTCAAACGGCGCATCGTGACCACATTGGTTGGCTTATTGGGCATGGGCGTGGCAACGCTGCTGCTGGGCCTGGCGCCGGCGCATCTCTTTCCGCTGGCGGTGGCGGCGGCCTGCCTGGTGGGGATGACACAGGCGATCATTAATGGGCCGGTGCAGGCGATTTTCCAGGCAGCCATCGAACCAGAGATGCAAGGGCGCATGTTCACGCTGATCGGCAGTCTCTCGATCCTCATGGCCCCATTTGGGTTAATCATCGCCGGTCCAATTGCCGATGCGTTTGGCGTGCGTGCGTGGTATATTGTCGGCGGCCTCGTCACCCTGGTCATGGGCGCGGCCGGCTTCTTCATTCCGACGCTGCTCGCGGTGGAAACAGGACGGTCGCGCGGCGCCGATAAACACAGCGTTAGCCAAGAAACAGGTGAAGGGCTGGAGACGGCCGTTGCCGCTCCCATCGCCAACAGCATCCAGATCTAATTGCAAATGCCAGGCGCTTTATCTCACAGAAGGACATAAAACCATGACACAACAAACACCAACAACCAAATCAACCGGCATGAAGGGCTTCCTGGTAATGTGGGCCGGGCAGTTCGTTTCCTTACTAGGCAGCGCCATGACCGGCTTTGCCATTCCCATTTACATCTTTGGCAAGACAGAGCGCGTGCAAGAGCTGGCGCTGCTAGGGCTGGCCTTCATGCTGCCCCTGATCCTCTTCAGCCCCATTGCCGGGACCATTGTGGACCGCAACAGTCGCAAAAAGATGATGATCCTCAGCGACCTGGCAGCCGGGGTAACGACGATTGTTGTGCTGCTGCTGGTGCGCGCCGACGTGCTGGAAATATGGCACTTGTACATCACCAACGCCATCAACGGCGCTTTTCAGACTTTGCAATGGCCGGCTTATTCCGCGTCCATCAGCGTCATGATCCCCAAAGAACAGTACGGCCGTGCCAATGGCCTGGTGATGCTGGCGGAATCTGGCTCGAACATCTTTGCCCCCGTCATGGCCGGGGCGCTGTTGGGGTTTATTGGGTTGCAGGGTATTTTGTTCATTGACATCATCACCTTTATCTTTGCCGTTACAACCCTGCTTTTTATTCACATCCCCGATCCGACGCGCACGGTGGAAGGGCAAAAAGGGCAGGGCAGTTTTTGGCGCGAATCCATTTATGGCTTTCAATATATCTGGCAGCGGCCGTCCTTGCTGGGCCTGCAACTTGTCTTCTTCGTTGGCAACTTCTTCGCCACCCTCGCTTTCACCGCCATGGCGGCCATGATCTTGTACCGCACCAACCAGAACGCGCAAATCTTTGCCTGGATTATGTCGGCGGGCGCTGTGGGCGGTGTGGTGGGTGGGGCGTTGATGAGCGCCTGGGGCGGGCCAAAGCGGCGCGTTCATGGCGTGTTGCTGGGTTGGGTCTTTAGCGGTACATTGGGCATGGCGCTGCTGGGCATTGGCCGCGTTTGGCCGGTGTGGGCGGCCGCCGCCTTCTTCGGCAACATGCTCACCCCCCTGATCAACGGCTCCAATCAGGCTATCTGGCAGGCCAAAGTGGCCCCCGACGTGCAAGGGCGCGTCTTTTCTGTGCGGCGGGTTATTGCCTGGGCGGTGATCCCGCTGGCAAATTTGTTAGTGATTCCGTTGACCGATGGCTGGCTGGAACCCGCCATGCGCGCTGGGGGCAGCCTGGTAAGCACATTCTCCTGGCTGGTTGGCTCCGGGCCGGGTGCGGGCATTGGGCTGTTGTTTGTAGCGACGGGGTTGACATCGGCGCTGGTGGGGCTGAGCGGCTATCTGTTCCCGGTCATTCGCAACGCCGAGGCGCTTTTGCCGGATCATGATGAGATGGAACGGGTGGCGGAAACGGCCGTTGCGATTTGAGTAACCATGCAAGAGTCCTCCGCCAGGTCGTTCCTACACGCCGGTAGAAATCGAACGCAGGACAATGCCAAACATGAACAACATCGCAAAGCCCAGCACCCACTGCGCCTGGTTAGAATCATCGCCGCGCAGCCACACCAGGTACACAAACGGCAGAAAGACCAATGAAAATGCCCCATACAGCCAGTGCATAAAGCCATCGAGCGGACGGTCAGCGCCGCCAAACCACAACAGGACTCCGAGAATCGCCTGCACGTAAATCAGGATCTGCCCAATGGCGACCGACCCTAAGTAATTACCATCTACATCGGCCCCACGAATGCCGCGATAGACGCCCCAACTCCCCACAGCCAGAAAAAAGAGCCAGACTGTATTGGACAATAACGTATGAATTGTGGAAAGGGATTCCATGTGATGCTGCTCCTTTTGGCTGGGGAGTGTAGTCAATGCGCCTGCGCCTGTCAATGCGCTGCCAGGCAACGGCCGTCTTACCGCATCAACGCCACCACTTCATCCACTGGCAGCCGATAGCGGACATGACCATCCCGCCCCACCACCGTCTGCGCCATGAACAGGCTGTTATAAATCGCCTCTTCCACCGCCTCAATGACGCCCAATGACAGCATACTCATCACCGCCTGTTCATAGACCACCAGCCGCGTCGTCTGCACACGCAGCGGCCGATCGGGGATGCGGTTAGTGGTACTGAAGGCAATGACAAAATCGCCACTGCCGCCATGACACGTGCTGCCGGTGCGCGCCAGCCCGAACGCCGCCCGCCGGCATAAACGCCCCAACTGACGGCCGTCCAGCGGCGCATCGGTGGCCAGGACAATCATGATTGAACCGTCGTTGGGGGATTGACGATTAACGATTGACGATTGACGATTAACTGTCACGGTTGGTGGCTGGACGTGTCGCCCCACCGGGACGCCGGCGATGGTCAACTCTGGCGGGCTGCCAAAATTGGTTTGCACCAGCGCGCCAATGGTGAATTTGCCCCCCTTGGCCGGCAGCACGCGGCTGGCTGTGCCCATGCCCCCTTTCCAGCCATAACAGCTTGTGCCCGTGCCCGCGCCCACAACCCCTTCGGCGACTGCGCCGGTGGTCGCGTCGTCCAATGCGGCCTGTACTTCGGCCAGACCCAACGGCCGTGCCTGCATGTCGCTCAGGTAGCCATCGTTCGTTTCACCCACCACCGGGTTGACGCTGGCGTATCCCTGACGGCCGCTCGCCGCAAACCCCAACCCAATGTGCGAATTTTGCGCAATTGCCAGCGTGATCAACGCATCGGCGATGCGCGGCGCGTTCAGCGTGCCGGTGAGGGCGATTGGGGTCTCCAGATTGCCTAACTCGCGCACCTGTTCAAACCCAATCGGCTTGCCAAAGCCGTTGATGGTATAGACGGCCGCCGCCACTTTATCCTCATAAATATTGCCGGTGTGCGGCAAAATGAGGGTGACGCCGGTACGGAAGGGACCATTGCCCGTCCACGCGCCCTCCCCCTGAATGAGGGTGTAATGCCCCACCGCCACACCGGCTACGTCGGTAATGGCGTTATTCGCGCCGGGGGGTAGTTGGCTGTTATATATGTCAAGTTCACGAATTCGCGGCATAGCAACCTACCTGGAGTAAGGAAGAAGGATGAAGGAAGAAGGAAGAAGGAAGAAGGATGAATTTTCATTTGCGCCGATTACTGATTACTGACCACCGATTACTGACCACCGATTACTGACCACCGATTACTGACCACCGATTACTGACCAC
>JACSRF010000503.1 GCA_014879875.1 Anaerolinea sp. | reverse complement strand
TTCCAATACCTTTGGCCCCTTTACAGCAGACCAAAGACGGGTGCGCCACTCTGCATAACTCCGTTCAGCTAAAATTTCCATTGTGTCATACAAAGGTGCAATACGGTCGTAACGGCTTCGTGTTTGATTTGTTGCTTTTGAATTTATCATGCGTTTTCTAAAGACGTGTGTTAAGACTTGTGCTAAGAGTGGATGGTTTTTACAGGCTAATAAGGATCAGCCATTAGTTAATGATCATAGAGTCCTTCATGGTTTTGTTGTTCATCGTGATCATATCCCAGACAGGTTTCCGGATTCGCATCAAATGCTCTTTTACAGCCTGGGGCGCAGAAGTAGTAGGGTTTACCTTTGTACTCAGATTGATACTCAGCGGTTTCGCTGTCCACCATCATTCCACAAACAACATCTTTTACTTGTGCCATCTTAAACACTCCTTTTGACTGATTGAGGCTTGTATATGCAGCCCTCTTTTATAATGGTCAACGAGCGCAATGATACGCTTGCTGCACTTTCTTTAAAAACCGGAAATCGACCTCATCTTGAATTGTCCGGCAAAATTGGCCGCACCCGCTTCCAAAAAAAACCAGCGGCGCAGCATAAGCATTACAGCCCGCCTCAGTTGCCAGTCGGAAATGATAATGCGGATCGTATCCAATCGGACAATGCCCTTAAGAGATACATTTTGTGAAACGGCCGTACCCTATCAAGAAAAAAAATAAGTCAATGGCGTGATTAAGATAAGAGAAAACGGGCGTTTTGGTTTTGAGCCAAAAACGATTCAACTTTTGTTGTACAAACACCAGGCTGTCGCAACCAAGGATGATGATCAATGCCCGCCAACACCTCAACTTGCCAATTCGGCCGTTCTTCAGCCAACTGCAAAATACCAGCCAGGGGCGCAGTCTTATCTTGATCTCCATGCAAACAAAGAACCGGCAACAATGGGTCAAGCATGTCAGCCGCTCCCATAAGATTAAAATTATAAACGACCTCCCACAGCGAGGTCGTAAAAGAGCGCCAGGTATGTTTCACCAAATCCTCAGCCGCCTCACGCGGAATATCTCGTAAAAAATAGGGCAAAATACGCCCAAAGACTCGGCGTGTCAACATACAGGCAATAGCCGCCATCGCCACATTCGTAAAAAACCACCGATCCAAAACTGAGCCATTGCGAAAATGTTGGTAAGTTTGTTCTCGATTGCCAAAATAAGGTAACCCAATCAGAACCAACCGCTCAACTTGTTCCGGATAATGCGCCGCATAAGCAACAGATAAAACAGAACCCATCGAATGACCAATCAAAGTAAAGGGAGCATAAGAAGACAATGTCTCATGCAGAGCGTCTATATGTCGCGCAACCGTATATCGCATTCGAGGCTTAGGCGATTGGCCAAACCCCAGTGTATCGACAAGTACCACATGGAAATTTTGTTCCAGTTTAGACACTCGCCCTTGCCAATATCGTGTCGTTCCACCCATGCCCGGCAAAAAAACCAGGGTGGAATCGCCTGCGCCTGATTCAGACACATAAAGTATTGGTGGACTATCATTAGCAAGACGTTTCATTGATCTTCCTTAACTTGGATAAAACGATTTTTCTCAGCTAAGTCGCATCAATTAAAAAATCCCCTCGCATCCCCATCGCTTCATCAGTGATGCGCATAGATTCACGACCGTCCTTCACCGTGCCAGTCAAGGCACGAATAGCATCTACAGTTTCCGGCACAACAATGGCTTCGTTGTACACCTGGTAGGTGTAGTACAGTTCGTTGCCGTTCACCGTCAGCACATCTTCCCACAGAGCCACTTCCCACATATCGCCGCGCGGCCTACCCAGGTCTTTCATCAGTTCAATGGTACTGTTAAGGGCTACAATACCATCCGCCATGCGGATAAAGGCAATGCGTGGCGCGGCGCTAAAGGCCGCCACCACTTCCTCGCGGCTGGCTTCCCGTGTCATTTCCACAATCCAATAATGGTTGTGGGTTTGCGTATGAGATGCCTTGGCGGCAATCGTCACCACATCCAGGTCCGGCACAACGGTTTGCGCGTCTGCCCCCTGGTGGCTGGGAATATGGGGTTCAGGCACAATCGTGTTCATGATGCCACTGTGATCTGATTCCCAAGGATCGGTGGCTCGGCGCATGAGTACGCCACGTGCTTTTTTCAGTAATCCGGCGTCGCGCAGCGCCAGCAGGGTGCGTACTGTGCTAGTGGTGTTACAGGAAACAACGCGGGTCGCATCCCGCCCCAGGGCTGATGCATAATTAGCCTGAGCCACAAAAGAATGTCCGGTCAGGCTGTGCTTCTCACCGCCCTGGTAAATGGCCTTGACACCCACTTCCCGGTAGCGTTCCAGATTCTTGGCGCCAATGCCTTTAGGTGTGCAGTCTACGACTACATCCACCTGTGGTAGCAGGTCGCTGAGTGTGCCTTTGATGGGAATCCCGGCGTTCTTCATCTCGTCTACCTTGTCCGGCAGCGATGCAAAGATAGGCAGACCTAAAACTGCCCCAGCCTGCACCCGGTAGTCGCTGACCACATCGGCCACGCCCACCAGTTCCATATCAGGTTGTAATTTCACAGCATCGGCCACCCTTTTGCCGATGACGCCGTAACCGTTAACGGCCACGCTAATCTTTTTGTCTGTCATTGTATACTCCTTACATCTTCTTGACTGTGGCTGTGATCCTGAGGTTGTGCTTCCAGCATCTGCCGGTGTTCGCTTTCATATTGATGGCTGGCCGGATTTTCATTGTAAATGGCAACGTAGACTAATTTCTCGTCTAAGGCTCGAACCGTGTGGGATTCGCCAGCATCAAAGGCGACCATCATCCCTGGGGAACATTCACGCTCAACGCCGTCGGCTCCGGCAAACATGCCCCGCCCCTGTAGAATAATGATGTGTACCGGCGAGTGCGGGGCTTCGTGGGGTTCAATGCGCTGCTCCGGCAGAAAGGCATAACGCAGCGCCCGCCCTTCCTCATTGCTATGCAACGATTTGGCGTGAGCGTTTCTTTCGCTGAATTCCAGGCTCTCAAATAAATCAAACGTTCTCATAACATCCTCCGTACTACGTGCTGTCGTGGCTGGTTTATCATCAGCCCCACGGCGTTATTATCAATCACGATCACGCAGGCTAACGACGGTGCTGCGGGTTGGCATTTGAGCATATAAACACATCCGGCAGCCTGGCAACAACGCCATTCTACCGGCATATCACTCACGACTGTGCCCGGCGTTTTCCTTTTTTAACCTTTTCACCTACTTCCGGCTGGGCATAGGCTTCAGGCGAACGCTCAAACTCTGACTGGCATCGTGGACAACAGAGGTAATAAACTACACCTTCGTGTTCAATGGTGATGTGAGCTTTGCTGCGATTCATGCGCTTGCCGCAGACAGGGTCTTTTAACATAGTAAACCTTCCTTAATTACCAAAATGTGTTTGTGAGGGTTGCCCGGTAAGCGTGCTGCCCATCGTTCCCGGCTTGCGCCACGGCCTCTATTAGCGCCGGAAAAACAACCAGATCGGGATTAAACGTGACCTGGGCACTACCTATGACGTGATTCACCTTAACGTCGGTGACGCCATAGAGAGCAATCAAACTGTTGTTAACACGGGCAGCGCAATTGGGGCAGCCCATACCGGTCACGACCAGCATAGCCAGACGTGTTTTCTGATATTCTTCTGCTGTCGTTTTCTTGTGCTGCGGTTTCACTTCGCAATTCTCATCCATCTCAATTTCCTCTCTTTACGAAACAGGTTTTTTCTTACACTCATCCGTTGCCTTTTGTCAGCCCATAACCAACATGCTTGACAACAAAACAATTACTGCACCACCACCTTGCCGCGCAGCATACCCATCTGGCACTGGAAGGGAATTTCTCCCTTTTGTTGGGGGGTGAACTCAATCGTCACCGTTTCCCCTTCCGGCAGTTTGGCGGAGCGGTCAATCTTGTCAAAGATGACCATCTCGCTGCACATGGCCGACTCCTGCCGGTTAAAGTGCAGGCGGACGGGTTTGCCCTGCTTGACGACGAACACGTCGGGATCGTAGCCACCTTTTACCTTAATTTGCACTTCCTGTATGCCGCCGACCTCGACTACCTGCGTCCCTTTGCGGCGGTAAAGCCAAAAGTACCAGATGATGAGGGCGATGAGGGCCAGCCCGACAAAATTGACGATAATTTGTGATGTAGTCATTGTAAAAACTCCTCTGCCAGATTCCAGAAGCAGCAGACATGATAACGGTTGTGAGCGCTGCCTCTGGAGTTAAGTATCTGATGCCCGAAACAAGGATAATCTATGTACTAAGTGGTTTTGCCTCCACCGGCTCGAACACGACGCCCGGGCGCCAGGGTGTGCCAAGTTTGGGCAGAAGCCAGCGATCTAGCCCCCACCATCCAGCGGTTTTCCAGGCCAATATGAGCAGGATAGATAGAGCGAACAACATCGGGTTGGTGCTGGCTGTGCCGGCCATCATAAAGTTCCAATTCATGAAAGACCCCAAGAAAGCGGCAACCCCGACAAATGCACCCAGGATGAGGGCAATGCCAATTAACAACTCTCCGGCTACTATCAGCTTGGCGAACCAGGTGTAGTGACCGCCCTCGAGCAGGGTCTGGATAAAGGCACGATACCAGTTGAAAGTGATTGCTGGACGGGCGGGTGCCTCGGGGATGAGGATAGCGCGTTCCCAAAACCCCTGTAAGGCTGCGCCGGTTTGAGTCCAGGCCGGATTTGTGATTTTGGACCAGCCGGAAGTCAGCCAGGTGTAGCCAACGTAAAGCCGGATGATTAACCAGAGCCACGCCCAGCGCGTGCTGTTCAACAGCGATATGATAAAGGGCGGGTCTGTCATTGTGGCGACGCTTCGCCTGTCTTGAGTTGTCATGGTATTTCTCCTATTTTGATAAAGTTGATAATTTTTAAGTGACCGGTTCCTCTTTTGGAAGGGAGCCAGTCACCCTTTTCTATACAGCATCGGCCGTTTCCGCGAAGCTTTTGGCCTTGAAGAAGCGCAGCCGGTTGGCGTTGGTCACTACCGTCACGCTAGAGGCGGCCATGGCCGCGCCGGCGATCAGGGGCGAGAGCAAAAGGCCAAAGAAGGGATAGAGAATGCCGGCCGCTATGGGGATACCCAGCGAGTTGTAGGCAAAGGCCCCGAACAGGCTCTGTTTGGCGTTGCGCATGGTGGCTCGTGAAATTTCGATGGCGTAGGCCACGCCCTTCAAGCTGCCGCTCATCAAGGTGATGTCGGCCGCTTCGATGGCGACATCCGTGCCGGTGCCGATGGCGAAACCAACATCTGCCTCTACCAGTGCCGGGGCATCGTTGATGCCGTCACCAACCATACCTACTTTGAGGCCGCCTACTTTGAGCATATGTACTTCTTGCGCCTTGTCTTCTGGTAGTACATCAGCTAATACCCGTTGGATGCCCACCTGCCGGGCAATTGCCAGAGCGGTGCGTTCGTTGTCGCCAGTGAGCATAATCACTTCCAAACCCACATCACGCATCACCTGGATGGCCTGGATGGAATCTTCTTTGATGGTGTCGGCGACGGCGACCACACCAGCGGCACGGCCGTCTACAGCCACATACATGGCCGTCTTACCTTCACCCTGGAGGCGATGCACAGCGGCTTCAACAGCGCTGGCATCAATCTCGTGACGTTGCATCAGCTTGATGTTGCCTACCAATACCTGGTGGCCTTCAACAACTGTTTCCACTCCATGACCCGGTACAGCATCAAACTCAGTGGGTTCAACCAGCTCCGCCCCCTGATTTCGTGCGCCGTCAACAATCGCTTGCGCCAGCGGGTGTTCGCTGAGCAAATCGGCACTGGCAGCATAGCGCAGCAGGTCAGTCGCCTCAAAGCCGTTGGCGGAGATGGTATCTGTTAGTTCCGGCTTGCCTTTGGTGATGGTACCTGTTTTGTCCAATACAATGATTTTAAGCTGTGATGCCGTTTGTAGTGCCTCGCCGTTGCGGACGAGGACGCCATGTTCGGCGCCTTTGCCTACACCGGCGACCAGGCTCATAGGTACGGCCATGCCCACAGCGCAGGGGCAGGCGATGATGAGAACGGTGACGGAGGTGACAATGGCAAAGGCCAGCGCCGGACTGGGGCCAAAGTTGAACCAGACCAGGAAGGTGAGGATGGAAATGATCATGACCGCCGGTACAAAGTAGCTGGAAACCACATCTACCAGCCGGGCGATTGGCGCCTTAGATCCCATCGCATCTTGTACCATTTTCACGATTTGGGCCAGGGCGGTATCTTTGCCCACTTTGGTGGCGCGGAATTTGAAGCTGCCGGTGGTGTTGACCGTAGCGCCGATGACTTCGTCCCCGACTTTTTTGTCCACTGGCAAACTTTCACCAGTGACCATCGATTCGTCAATGGCCGAACGGCCGTCAACAATCTCACCATCTACTGGGATTTTGTCACCGGGGCGGACGACAATCACATCACCTACTAGCACTTCCTCAACCGGAATTTCGATTTCCTGACCGTCACGCAAGACGCGAGCCGTCTTGGCTTGCAAATCTAGCAGCTTGCGGATGGCCTGGCTGGTTTGTCCTTTGGCGCGTACTTCTAGTGCCTGTCCTAACACGACCAGCGCGGTGACAACGGCCGTGACATCATAAAAAGGCGTCGCCGTCCCTTCCGGGAAAATGCTGGGGATAATGAGGGCTACTGTCGAATAAATCCAGGCGGCGCTTGTGCCCAGCGCGATGAGCGTGTTCATGTCGGCCGAGTGGTGTTTGAATGATGCCCAGGCCCCTGTAAAAAACTGTCCGCCAGAGTAGGCCATCACCGGCAAGGTGACGATGGCTGACAAAACAAACAGGGCGCGGATCAGTGATTCCGAGGCTTCGCCCACGAATAGATTGGGCAGGTAGAGCCAGGGAAGTTCGGGATAAGCCACCAACATTACCGGAATGGAAATGATGGCTGCGAACCAGAATTTACGCATCAGGCTCTTGTATTCGCGCTGGTGGGCGGCCGTTTCATCATCAACCGTTTCCTCCGACTCGACGGGACGGGCTGCTTTGTAACCCGTAGACTCAATAGCCGCTTTGATAGCGGTAAAGTCGGCCAAACCGGGCACATAGTTGATTTGCACCAGTTCGGTGCCAGGATTAACGATTGCTTTCAAAACGCCAGGTGTACCGTAGAGGGCGTCTTCGATGAAGCGTACGCATGAAGCACAGTGCAGACCGGGCGTGAGGCGCACACGCATATCGGCCGCGCCCACTTGATAGCCTGATTTTTTGACGGCACTAACAAAGTCGCTTACATCGCTTTGCGCCGGGTCATAGGTCACGTGGGCTTTGTCTAGCAAGGAATTGACTTGAACGCCGCTGACACCGGGAACGGCTTGCAGACCGCGCTCAACTGTTGTCACGCAGGTGCTACACGTTAGCCCAGTAAGGGGCAAGTCAATCTGTAATTTTCCGGCTAAGTCGGAGTTAAATCCGGTGGTGGCTGAGCCAACGGCCGTATTCACAGCCACGGGTTGAGCCATCGTTTGATGAGCAAATTTGTGTGGATCCGTATCAAATGTGTCCGCACATTGGGATGAGCAAAAATAGAAGGTTTGCCCCATGTGGTCGCGTTTGGCGGCAGCCGTTTCGGGGTTTACTTCCATGCCGCAAACAGGGTCTTTTATCATGATACTCTCTCCTCATTTCTACCGAACAATCTGGTTTCCATGGCAATTGTGGCGTAATTTGGGACAACGGCTGTTGCTGGTTGCGCCCGACATATAACGTAGAGCCAGGCCAACATCCCGCTCAAGACTGTTAATAAGGGAAGATTAATTATTGTTATCATCGCTGATTCTCCTTCACGCAATACACTGCTTCTGCATACCCACTCGGTTTCTCGACTATGGGTAATCATTAATTGCATTGTACGCCTTTGCCTATTCTGGCATAAGCGCAATTTGGCGGCGATGGGTATGGGCAGATTGGCGTATACGGGGTTAAGTGGAATTACGTAGATCGGTATTTGGCTTATACAGGTGGTAGCATCAGAGAGTCTGGAGAAATGTAGCCGCCTGTGGAAAACGGCCGTTAAGTAACTGCATAAGCTCTCGATTGAGCGCGGATTTCACCCACTTTGTAGTTACTATCCAGGGCAAGACATATTGGACAAGCGCCAGGTCGAGGGCAATCAAAAGGTTTACTGGCGATGACAGTGCAAACAAGCCACTGCCTTTCTGAGTCCAACTATTAGCCAGGAAGCGTACCACCCGCCCCACCACTTCATGAGGTGGAGAAATGTTATACCTGTGCAAAAGATCCAATACCTGCATGAGCGGCAGGAAAGCTTTTCGTTGGCCGTTCAGATGGCGTTGCAGCTTGATATAAGCTGTTTGCTCATCAGGGATACAACTATGCAAGAAATCCTGATAACGGA
>JACSRF010000601.1 GCA_014879875.1 Anaerolinea sp. | reverse complement strand
CAGAAAAGAATTTAACGCAAAGACACAAAGAGGCAAAGAAGAAAATCCTTTGCGCCTTTCTTCCTTTGCACCTTTGCGTTAAAAATTCTTGTACATCATGCAAACATCTCATTGGAAAGGTACTAAAAAATGCTCGATCTGCACGGATTGACGCTTCCTAATTTATGCGACGCTCCGGCGACACGTAACAGAACATAATGTAAAATAGAAAGGGGTGTTTGTCAACGCAGTACCCAAGTACCCAGATACCGAATCGTCAATCGTTTGACTGTCAGCGCGGGTTTTGTTACGATTCATGCTCATAACATCTTGAGATGCTCATGCGACCGGTGGTGACTGGGTTCCTGGCGGCGGTGGCCGTCGAACCGTGTCAGGTCCGGAAGGAAGCAGCACTAAGGCGTACCCACCGGGCGCCCAGGATAACCTGGTGACCATCGGCCTCATGAGTATCTCTGACAGAGACTGGAGATTGGTTAACGCCAGTCTCCAGTTTTTTGTTTTTACTTGATGCATAAATTACCCAGGCTGACAACACGACTTCTCTTGATAGGCTTGCTGCTGCTTGGCGTTGGCAGCGCATTAGCCGCCAATTACCTGGGGGCGCAGGCAACATACGTGGTCCATGATGGCGACACGGCCGTTACCATCCCCGGTTCTTACAACACCATCCAGGAAGTCATCGCCGCCGCCGGGTTACAACTCCGTCCCGAAGACCTGATCACCCCCCCGCTCACCGACCCTGCCCACCCGGATATTGCCATTCACATCCATCGCGCGCGCGCCATCACCTTGCGCACCGCGGCGGAGGGTGCGCGTACATTTTGGACGCGGCAATCTACATTAGCCGCGTTTTTGCAAGAAGTGGGCGTCGTGGTGCAGCCCACCACCGAAATTTTTGCCAATGGGATGCTCATCCCCTTGAACACATTGGCGCAGACGGCCGTTCCCACAGAAATTGAAATCGGACGTTTTGTCACCATTATCGTCAACGATGGCGAACGGCAGCAGTTTATCCGCACGGCCAAACAGACGGTTGGCGCGGCGCTGCAAGAAGCGGGTATCACTCTGTACGCCACCGACAACGTAGAACCGGCGTCGGACCAAGGTCTGCAACCCAATATGACCATTCACGTGCGCCGCTCTTTTCCCCTGACCATTGAGGCCGACGGCCGTACCATCCAGACCCGCACTCACCACCGCAATGCCCTGGACGTCCTCGCCGCCGCCGGCATCACGCTCATTGGCGACGATTACGCGCAGCCCGGCCCCGACATCAGCCTGACGGCCAACAGCGTCATCCGCGTCATCCGCGTCACGACTGATTTTCGCGTCGCCGACACCCCCATTCCCTTCCAGACGGTGTGGCAGGCCAGCGACCAGCTTGACCTGGACCAAAAAGCGACCATCAGCGCCGGTGAAGAGGGCATTTTGCGGCAGCGTTTGCGCATCCGTTACGAAAATGGCGTGTTGACGAGTGAAACGGTGGATGGCGAATGGGTGGCGCGCGAACCGGTCAACGAAGTCATCGGCTATGGCACGCGCATCAATATCGGCGTGGTAAATACACCAGACGGGCCGCGCGACTATTGGCGCGTGGTGCAAATGCGCGTCACCTCCTACACGGCCGCCAGTTCGGGCAAGGAACCAGACGACCCCAGCTACGGCCACACTGCCAGCGGCCTCCCCTCCGGCTTTGGCATCGTCGCCGTAGACCGCAGCATCGTCCCCTTTCGCTCCTCCGTCTTTGTGCCCGGCTATGGCGTCGCTTACGTGGGCGATACCGGCTATGGCGTGCGCGGCCGTTGGATTGACCTGGGCTACGACGAAAGCAGCTACGTGCCCTGGTCGGGCTACGTGGACGTTTACTACCTGACACCCGTGCCCGCCCCCGAAGACATTAATTACTTACTGCCAGATGTACTGCCATGAGTTGATTGGCGATTGATGAACCATTGACCGAGAGCGACAGCAGGAATGGCTGTGTTATAATAGAGTCAAATTTTGTGAGGTAACGGTATGAATACAACCACGGTCACAATACCCAATATCACCGTACAACTGACAGTTGAGCAGTTGATAACGGCCGCGCGCCAGTTACAGCCAGGAGAGCGGGCAAAACTTGCCAGGGCATTGGCCGATACCAGATTGGACAGTGAATTAACGCAGCTTATTACCGAACTATACAGTCAACCTCCCGTTGACGATATTTCTGATATTGACATTCTGGCTGAAATACGCGCCACGCGGCAGCAACATTCTTGATTTCTCATGCTGCGTATTGTCATTGACACCAACATCTGGATTCGCATTTTATTACGCGGCCGTGTTACCCTACCCATCCTCAATCTCTGGCAGAACCATCAATTTCAACTCATTACCAGTCAGGCATTGCTAGACGAATACGACAACGTCTGGCAGCGTTCCCGATTGCGCAAACACATTGACCCCTATCAAGCAGCAAGGCTGTATCGGCAGATGCGTTCCCGCGCTGAGATAGTTGAATTGCAAACAATCCCGCCGCACTGCCGCGACCCTAAAGACCACCCAGTTCTGGCAACTGCTATTGATGGTCAGGCAAATGCAATTGTCACCGGTGACGATGATTTACGCGCCGATGATGAATTGCGCCGGGCAATGGCTGAATATGGCGTGCAGCTTTGGGGCGTACACGCATTTCTGGATGCTCTTAAAAACAGTTAGATGACCCACCCGAAAGACATCCTGCAACAATATGGTCTGGAGCCGAAGAAAAGCCTGGGGCAGAACTTCTTGTTTGACGAGAACGTGCTGCGGCGGATTGTGGACGCGGCCGAATTGGGGCCAGATGATGCTGTGTTGGAAGTGGGGCCGGGGTTGGGATCGTTGACGAAATTGCTGGCAGACACGGCCACTGCCGTCACCGCCGTCGAGTTAGATGATCGCTACCTCCCCATTTTGCGCAACGAACTGGCGGCCCATGCCAACGTCACCCTCGTTCACGGCGACATTCTGGCGCAAAACCCGGCCGATTGCTTTACCGGTCCATACAAAGTGGTCGCCAATGTGCCTTATTACATCACCGGGGCCATTTTGCGTCATTTACTAGGCGGGGCGCACAAGCCGACGACGATGGTGTTGACCGTGCAAAAGGAGGTGGCGGAGCGGGTAACGGCCGTTCCTCCCCACATGAGCTTGCTCGCCATCAGTGTGCAGCAGTACGGCCGTGTCGCCAAAATCGCGGACATCAAAGCCGGCTCCTTCTGGCCCACGCCAGACGTAGATTCGGCCGTCATCCGCATCGCTTTGCACGAGACGCAGCTGGACGCCGTTTCGGAAAAGTTATTTTTCCAGGTGGTCAAAGCCGGGTTTAGCCAGAAACGCAAGCAGTTACAGAAAAATTTGCGTCAGTTGGCGGCAGATCAGACCACGTTGGCGCATTTGCTAGAGGCAGCCGGCGTAGACGGCCGTCGCCGCGCCGAAACGTTAACGCTTGCCGAATGGCAGGCGGTCACGCACGCATTCAGTGCATATCGGAGGCATTAATGCAACCTATTACAACATTTTCCATTGTCGCTTATGACCCGCAGCGCCAGGAATGGGGCGTGGCGGTGCAGTCCAAATTTCTAGCAGCGGCGGCGCTGGTATCGTGGGCGCAGGCGGGCGCGGGCGCGGTGGCGACCCAATCATTCGCCAACCTGGCTTATGGCCCAGATGGGTTGGAGATGTTGGCGCAAGGCATCCCCGCCGCCACCGTTGTCGCCACCCTGACCGCTGCGGATGACGGCCGTGCCACACGCCAGCTAGGTATTGTAGACAAAACCGGGCAGTCGGCCGCCTTCACCGGCGATGAATGCCTGGCCTGGGCCGGGCATGTGGTCGGTGATGGCTTTGCCTGCCAGGGTAACATTCTTGTGCCGGGCACAGTGGAGGCGATGGCGCAGCAGTTTGAGCAGGCGCGCCGCGGACCGGGCGAACTGGCCGATTGGCTGGTGACGGCATTAGCCGCCGGGCAGGCAGCGGGCGGCGACAAGCGGGGACGGCAGTCGGCCGGGGTGTTGGTGGTGCGCGTCAACGGCGGCTATGGCGGCAACAACGACCGCTACCTCGACCTGCGCGTAGATGACGACCCCGAACCCATCGCCAAACTACAACAACTGGTGCAAATGCACCATCTCTACTTTGGCGCGGTTAACCCAGAGGAATTAATCCCCCTGGCCGATGTGGCCTCCGAACTGCAAACCATCTTGCAGCGCACCGGCCATTACACAGGCCGCGTTACCGGCGTCTTCGACGCCACCACCTGCAAGGCGCTGCGGGCGCTGGTGGGCACGGAAAACCTGGAGGAACGCTGGGACGGGGACATGGAGATGATTGACGGCGCGGTGGTGACGTATTTGCGCGCGAAATTTTTGGCGCGTGAAACGTGATGTCCTTCTGCGCACGCTTCACCCCTGCCAACGCGCCGGCAGCGGCACGTGCGTCCGCGTCGCTTCCACGGGCGCTTCCATGTCAGCGCGCTGGTAAATGTACGTTTTGTCCGGGATGCTGCTGAAGCCGGCCGGGTTACCCGCCTTATCCAAGGCAACCAGATTCATCACACTGAGAAAACGGCCGCCCAAATCCCGCAAATCACGCATCGCCTCGGCGCACGCCTCAGTGAGCGACATCCCCATTTTCAGGTAGAGGACAATGCTGCGCGCCGTGCCTGCGCGAATCGCCATTTCCCCCATGCCGGTGCAGGCCGCCGCTCCATACCGGTTGTCCGCATAGTTGCCCGCGCCGATGATCGGCGAATCCCCCACGCGGCCAGGGTAACTCCACGCCCAGCCGCTGGTGCTGACGCCGCAAGCGATGTCCCCATGCGCATCTTGGGCGATAAAGTTGACGGTCCCTCTCGCCCGCTCCGGGTCTGTCGCCAGGCGCACCCAATCGCGCAGCGGGATGTCGCCGCGCAAATTGGCAAACACGTCGGCGGGCATATCCTGACGCAGCCGCTGCTCCCAGGTGGCGCGCGCGGCGTCTGTCAGCAGGTCTTCCCGCACCAGGCCCATTTCGGCGGCAAACCGCTCCGCCCCTTCACCGACGAGCAGCACGTGCGGCAATGTTTCCATCACCTGGCGGGCGACGGAAATGGCGTGAGTGTACCCTTTCATCGCCGCCACCGCGCCCGTTTCCAGGGTACGGCCGTCCATGATGCTCGCATCCAGTTCCAAATCGCCGACAATGTTGGGATAGCCGCCATAGCCCACGGAATGGTCATCCGGGTTGGCTTCTACCAGGCGAATACCGGCTTCGACAGCGGCAACGGCCGTGCCGCCAGCCCGCAGCACGGCTACCGCCGCGGGCATCCCAATTAATCCATTTGTGCTGGCAACTATGATCATGGTTATTCCTCGTGAGTTGGGAGTCGGTGGCGTTTGCGACGCGCAACGCCCAACTTGCGACGCCCAACAGATTTTCAGCTACAATGAAGGGCAAATCATATCATTATTTTCGAGGAATGCATGGCGAAAGAGCAACCAAAGAAACCGCGTCGGGTAAGCGACGACGAAGTATACGAGACAATTTTGACGCAGTGCCGTCAGGCGGGGCTGGAGGGCAGCGTGCGCCCGGAAGATGTGGCGCGCCTGATTTTGCCGGAACATTGGCAGACGTTGTTGAAGCGCGTGCGGCTGTTCAGTAAAAAGCTGGCGCAAGACGGCCGTATCCTCATCTTGCGCAAAGGTGAACCGGCCGACCCCGAAGAGGCGAAGGGCATCATCCGGCTGCGCATTACGCAAACCGGAATGGTTGAGGAGATTGACGATTGACGATTGACGACGAGCAAATCGCAAATCGTCAATCGCAAATAGGCTTGTTTGGTGTCTGAATCATTGTTGGGACTTCTGCTGCTGACATTGCTGTTTTTGCTCATTCTGGTGGGGCTGCTGCCGGAGATATTGCGCTGGTTGGCAGGGCGCAACGTGGCGCAGCGCCAGCAGTTGATCCAAACGGTACGCCGCCTGGAGCAAGATTTGCAAACGCTGGCGCAGCAGTTAGACCCGTTTCACTCCTTACAAGCGCCACAATACCGGCGCATTGACGATGAGGTGACACAGGTGTTGGCGCAGGTGCAGGCGCACCGTGAGGCGATGGCTGCCCCCGGTGCGCTGCTATTTCCCGACCTGGGCGACGGCCGTTGGGCCGTGCAGCATTTTGCGAGCTACCCCCAAGACGCCGGGCGCATTCTTCACACCTTGCGCCGCCTGCGCGAGTTACAGCGGGCGGCAGCTGAAGGCGAAAAGATGTTAGACGCGGCCTACCAGGAGTTGGGGCGGCTGCACGAGATGCCGCAGCAGTTTCGCCAGGACATCCAGGCCATTCTGCTGACGTTACAGCAGGTACGCGACCATTTACAGCAAGAGCGGGGCGCCGGCATTACCGCCATACAGCCCTGGGAGGAGACGTACAGCCATATACGCCGCCGCGCCGTGCAGATCAACCAACAATTGCAGGCCAGCGATGCTATTTCTCTGGAGCAGGCAGACCAGGTGGGGCAGGCGCTCGACGAGGTGGAAGCGGCGCTGGCGCAGCTTGACCGGGAGACGCAGCAGCTTCAACAAGCGCGCCTGGCCTGCGATGAACAGTTCCACCGCAGCAGCGAGGCGTTTACCACTGTAGAAACGACTGTTGATCTGGCGCACGTGCCGGAAGGTCTGCGGTTGTTGTTGGGGCTGATCGCCACGCTGCATGAGGAAACGGCCGTTCTCCGCCGCAATGCGCAGTTCCCCCAGGCCACTGCGCTGCTGACGGATAGCGATACGCTGGTGGGGGTGGCGACGGCCGTCATCGCCGCCGGGCAGCAGGTACAAGCCTTACAACCCCGCCTGGCTGACTCGTTAACGCCCCAGGCGATGGCCGCGCTCTACCAACAAGTCCAACGCAGCGAAGATGAACTGGCCGACCAGTTAGCGCAGTTAAGCCGCGAACCCATGACCCCACTGCCGCGCCCCCTGCTGCCGCGGCTGCATAGCTGGCAAACGCGAATGCAGCAGGCGCAAACCGAGGCGACGGCCTGGGAGCAGGCGGAGCAAGAAGCGGCGCAGCGCCTGACGCGGGAATTGAACCAGGCGACGACGGAGCTAAACCGCGCCTGGCAGTCGTTAAGCCGCCTGCTGCCCCTGGCTGAAGGGGACACGCTGGCCAAGAAATATCACGGGCTGCAGCGCCAGCGCCAGGAAGCTGCCAACAAGCCGCTGCCCTTGCAAAGATTGGTAACGGCCGTCCGCGAATTAACGACCGACATCCAGACCTCGCGCGATTATCTACAGCAGCGTTACGACAGCTTGAAGGGCGTGGCGCGTGACTATCCCCATTTTGTGAGCAGGGTGGAACAAGAAGCGGCCAATTGGCGCTGTTTGCAAGCACAGGTAGCGGAGATTAAGGAATGCGCGATGGGTATGCAACAGGTGTGGCAGAAGGTGGGCAAAACGGGTTGGCTGGACGAGACGCACGAGCTGCTCGACGAGGTGAAGCAGTTAAACCAGCGCGCGCAGGGCAGTTATGCGGCGCTGCAACAGCAGGTACGCCAGTTTGAGCAGATTATCGCCCACATTGAGCGCACCATTGATTATGTGCAGCAGATGGCGGGGGAGATGGATAACGGCCGTATTGTTCGTGTCTTGGGCATGATAGACCTTCAGTATGAGGAAGCGTATCAGGCTGAAAGTTATGAGCAGGCGTTGGCGGCATTGCGGCAGGCAGAAACATTTGTCAACGGATTGGTCAGCGCATGAGCTATAGGATTTACGATTAACGATTTGCGATTTACGATTGGCGATTTGCGATTTACGATTGGCGATTTGCGATTTGCGATTTGCATGACCCTGACAAGCTGATCACCGATTACGGATTACGGATTACCGCTTACCGCTTACCGATTACCGATTACCGCTTACCGCTCCCCCAGCGCCAGGCGCTTCATGTAGCGCAAAATGGCGCCAATGCCATTGAGTCGCTGCCCGCTGAGGACCGTTTGCAGCCCCATTTGCAGGTAAAATTCATCGGGAACGGCCGTGATCTCCGCGGCCGGCAGCCCACTCAACCCTTGCTGCAAAATAGAGGCAAAGCCGCGCACCGTAGGCGCTTCCGGGGGCACATCGAAAAAGTAATGGACACGTTCCGCTTCTTGTTCAGCGTACACAAAAATGGGGGACATGCACTCATGTACCTGGTGGTCGTTATGTTTGTCCGCGTAACGCGATGGCAGCGGCGGCAGTTGTTCGGCAAACTCTAGCAAATATTCCAACTTCTCCTGCCCCTGGCAGACGTTGAAATCGGCAGCAATCTCGGCAAGTTTTGGTGGTAATTGGTTCATGGGCAATCGTTCCTTTTAATTTTGTTCGGCGCTATGCTAACACAGCCTGCTCAACCCCGTTTTATTTCCAATCTATTGCTCAGTCATCATTCAAAAATAAGTTAGCACTTTTATAACTGAATATCATTCCGAATAAGACCGGGGCAAAAG
>JACSRF010000590.1 GCA_014879875.1 Anaerolinea sp. | reverse complement strand
TGGCATAATAAGGCGACGTGGCTGAACGTTTTCATGCAGTGGGGGAACCAGTGCCTGAGTTCGCGGCCATCACAACAATCTAACAACAATTGGGAGGAAATATCATGTTGAGACATCGTCGTTCATTAACCCATCTTTTCTATTGGGTGTTTCTGGCCGCCTGTATGCAGATCTTCGCCTGGCAGCCTATTATTGCGGAGGGAGGCGCCGGCGCGCTGCGTGAGGCGTTGAGCCTGACAATCCAAAGCCCACCACCCGGTTTATTGGCGCTCAATGGGCAGTTCACCCTGGACATGTCCGTAACCAATGCGGCCGATGTCACCCTCTCTAGCGTGCAGATGCACCTGCCTTATCATCCCGACATCCTCTATACCGGCGCCTCTGGCATGTTAGCGGACCCGGTATCGTCGGCTACTCTGAATCTGAATGACCTGGCTGCCGGTGAAACGCGCAGTCTGGCAGTGACGGTAACCGTCCGTGGCCTTCCCAGGCAGCAGCAGATATCTTTACCGTTGCAGGTCACTGCGCCGGGCGTTGACCCGGTTGTCACGCCAACCAGCTTCAACCTGCACCCCTTTGTCCAGGAGCAGAACCAGGTTACGGCAGCGGGGAGCTTTTTACAACTGGACAACGGCCGTTTCCAGGCAAACTTCCCCTCTGGCTGGCACAATCAAAATGCCGAAGTCAGCTTCCAACTACTAGAGCAGCACCGGCAAACGGCAGACGAACGCGGCGTATTCCTGGCTTTTGCGCTGGAAGCTACGGCCAATGGCAGCCCCATCACTCAATTCGACACTCCTGTCACCCTGTCGGTGCAAATAGATGATCTGGTGGACCTGAACGCAATTTCTGCGGAGGACGTGCGTGTTTACACCCGCGAGACAGAGGCGGATGCCTGGCAAGCGATACCGGCAACGTTGGAGACAGCCACCGGTGTTTTGACCATCACCACGCCCCATTTTTCCTTTTATCAATTAGAAACAGAAGAACCCACACCATGGGAATTGGCCTACACCCCACCACAGGCATCCGCCTTCACCGGGGCGGCAACCTATGGCTATACTTTTGCGCTGCCCCCCGGCGTTGGCGGATTAGCGCCACAGCTTTCCCTGTCCTACAGCAGCCGGGGTGTTGACAGCCTGCGGCGACCTGTGATGAGCAGCGGTTTTGGCGTTGGCTGGGGAATGCCACAAGCAGAAATTATCAATGGCAATGCCAGTTCCATGTATGAAAACAGCACCAATTGCTGTGGTGGTGCGGATCGCAATCATTTTACCCTGGCGCTAGACGGCGCTACTTATCGTTTGTCTCCGGTTGGAACCCACAATGGTTGGCACGGCCGTTACATAGCCAGTGGCGACCCCAGCCTGAGCATTGAATTCATCAACGGAAATAATGACAATAGCCTGCGCAACGTCACCGGTGAATACTGGCTCGTGCGCACCGCCGCTAACGTCACCTACCGTTTTGGCTATATTGAAGATGCCGAACAGGTAGTCACCCCCATTTCTTCGGCGCATAATAGTTTTCAACCGCGGAATCGCAATTTTGCCGCAGCCAGTTGGAAAGTGGACACAATCACGGATGCTTATGGGCGTCAAATTCGCTACACCTATGGCACGCGCTGCGGGCGAGAGTTCGCTGAAGATAACTGTCGGCGCGGTCCGACCACGAATGATGTGCCCGAGAGCTACGCCGAAAATGCGCTGCACCGCTTTGGCTTGCCACCAAATCTACAAAACAATCAACCACCAAATAACTACACCTTCCGCACAGAAGTAGACGTGGCTTTATCAGAGATTCTGTACAATTTTGTAGACGATGTGCCACAGACGCGCGTGCTATTTGATTACTATTGGTCTAATTGGACCGCGGTCAGAGACGATACCTATATGTTGGCCGGCCACTTCGCCCCTATACGAATTGTGACCAAGCATGGCGACCAGATTATATCTGCCTATGCCTTCACCTTTGAGGGAGGGGAGCATTACGTTGCCAATCTGGACCTCTTCACGAACTTCTGGTGGGTAACCAGCATCACCGCGTACGGCAGCGACTACGATCCAAGTGCGGCAAGCGGCACAGCATTACCCATCCAAACCTTTACTTACGAACAAGAAAGTGATGCGTGCCAGTATGACGCGCAAGGGGGAAGAACAAACTGTGTCAAGTTATTGACAGGCGTGGCGAATGGTTACGGCGCTGTTTCTGACATCATCTATGGACGTTATGGCGATGATGGCGCGCCTGCCTCGTCAGGGCGTTGGTTTCACGTCACCGATATCTATACCTGGGATGGCGTCTCTCACGTCCATGAGCAAGACCTGGCGGCCACGCGCATCCGGTATGACCGGGGGGGCTTTACAGCCTGTTATGACGTAGATGGCAGCGGCTGCCGCACGCCCTATGGCGAAGCCAGCAATGCTCTCGTCGGGTTTAGCGGCGTGCAAACAGAAGCGCTCACCTGGGATGGAACCGATTGGGTCGCCCTGACCCGTCAGCGGCAAGAATTTTCCGTGACCAATTACTGGCTCAACGGCAAACGCTTA
This sequence comes from Anaerolinea sp., assembly GCA_014879875.1. Classification (GTDB taxonomy): domain Bacteria; phylum Chloroflexota; class Anaerolineae; order Promineifilales; family Promineifilaceae; genus JACSRF01. The sequence goes on along the minus strand of JACSRF010000590.1, from coordinate 5,952 downwards.
AAAAGCCAGGATATAGACCCACAGAACGGCGATCTCCTGACCGAGTACACAGAGACCTGGGAATGGGATGACGGCGCCAAGTTTGCGCACCTGGACGCCACTTCCAGCAAGAGTTTTCATCCCGGTGACAGCAGCAAAAACCTGGGAACCCAACAAACGTTCGCTTACGACCTGGCCTTGCAGGGGGGGCAGCAGTGGGGGCGGGCAACAATGGTGAATACCGCGGCCATCGTCAATGACGCCGTGCAGGGTATTTATCGGCGCGTCATTACCGCTTACCAAACCCGCAGCGACAGTGAGTACAGGCTCATTGTTCCCTACCAACAATCCCTACACGATGCTGATTGGAATTTGCAACAGGCGGCTCTCTATTTATATGATGGCAGCGCCGATCCAGATAATCAGACCTTAGCCATAGGTGAACTGCGTTGGCAGTTAAACGTCCTGGTCCCGGCAGAGGGGGTAGGGAGCGGTCTCTCCAATTTAAGCGCTACGGCCGTTTCCTATGATTATTATGGCAACAGCGATGGGCTGAAACGTGGCTTGCTCAAAGATACAACAACCTATACGGGTGAGGCCATCGCGCCGCTCACTCCTGGCCAGGGGTGGGGAACGGTGACGACGCCGGCGCCGGCCAACTGGCGCAACCGCACCACCCTGGCGTATACAAACGACGGTTTAACACCCATTTCACAACAAGTTTTGGCGCAAGACGGCCCAAGCCAACTGACGTCATTTGCCTACGTTGAAAACATCCCCTGGTTATTGGAGACGCTCACAGCGCCTAATCTGGTCACCACCCGCTATGAGTACGATCCTTTTGGCCGACTGTTCGCCGTTTATGATGGCGTCGGCGATGGGGATCCCCGGAATAGCAGCCCCATGCTGCGCTACCGTTACTGGGACAACACGTGGAACTCCTCTTATGGGTTACACATCCCCTTTAGCATTGGCGTTGAAACCCGTCCTGGCGACAACACCGTGCCACTGCAAACACATTACACCTATTATGATGGGTTGGGACGCGCCATTCAGGAGCGGGAACTGTCCGTCAACGTGGATGACGCAGGACAGCAAGATATTGTCGTGATCAACGAGTATGACGCATTGGGACGGGCGATCTGCGCTACCGCCCCATTTACCGTCACCCCTGGTACGGGGATGGTCACAGATGCCTGCAGCGCCCATGAGCGCACAACCACTACCTACGATGCGCTGGGGCGGGTTCAGAGTGTCACCGCGCCGGACGGAAACAGCCAAACCGGCTATTATTATGCCATTCTCAATGACCTCAACAGCCCAACTGCATATCACCGGGTCGTCTCGGTCGTGGACGCCAACCAGCACGCCACCAGCCAATATTATGACGCCTTCAACCAGTTGGCTGCTGTGCGCGAATACACAGGCGTGCAGCCGCCCTATGCGCCCTATGCGACCACAACCTATACCTATGACCTGCTAGATAACCTGCGTGCGGTGCGTGATGCGCGCAATAATCAGACGGAAATTGAGTACGACAGCCTGGGGCGCAAGACTTGGATGAACGACCCGGACATGGGCGAATGGACATACCGCTACGACGCCGCCGGCAACCTGACCTGGCAGCAGGATGAAGCGGGGCAGGTTCTCTGCTTCTGGTATGATGGCCTGAACCGGATGACAGCAAAGCGGCACAGCGAAGACGACGCCATCTGCGAAACCGGCGACACGCTGCTGGCTGCTTACAGCTACCACCCCGACGGCGTGGGTGAAAAGGGACAGTTGCAGGAAATCCGCTGGCCAGATACGAATAACCGGGAGACTTTTGACTACGACCCGCTCGGCCGGCTCACAATGCACACGCGCATCATTGATGGGCAGGAATACCTGATGCAATATGGCGACTTCGACGCGCTGCACCGGCCGCAGGAGCTTATTTACCCGGATACCGAAGTGGTGCAGATAACTTATGACCGCGAAGGGGAGAACAGCCTGAGCACGACGTTCAGCGGTGCGCTGGTGAACGACGTGCGCTACAATGAGCGCGGGCAAATGACGACCTTTGACCGGGACGGCGCGCTCGACACCACGTACAGCTACTACCTGGCAGCCGGCAGCAGTGGCAATAACAACTTCCGTCTAAAAACCATCCAGCATGGGGCGATCAACGACAACCTGCCCTCTTTCACCTACACCTATGACCGCATGGGCAATGTCAAAAGCATTGGGGAGCGCATTCAAAATAACACGGCCATGCAAAACTTTGACTATGACCACCTCGACCGGCTGGACATCGCCTGCACCTGGACCGGCAGCGCCTGCCATGACACCCCCAACCTGTCTGCCGGACAGTACAACCATAACTACAATTATGATGTCTTGGGCAATATCAGCCAGCGCATCGAGAAAGATGGCGATGCCACCACCACCTACACCTACACCTATGGCGCCAAACCCCACGCTGTCACCGCGGTGACCGGTGGGTCACAGCCACAAAACTTCACTTACGACCCCAACGGCAATATGGAAACACGCCAGGATGTCTCTGGTAACTTTGCCCAGGAGTTTGACGTCGAAAACCGTCTGGTGCGGGTAACGGACAACGCGACCGGCAGCGTAACCCAGTTTTTCTACGACGCCAGCGGCCAGCGCGTGATGACGGTGCAGCCGGACGAAACCGTCATTCACACCCCCTTCCCCAACTACGAGGTGGAACAGCGACAGCCTGCATGGCTGTCTGTAAACCCACCGCCTGTTAACCTGACCACGCCCGACGATGACAGCCGCTTTCTCGCCACCGGCGACGCCCCCGGTTGGGGACTCAGCCTGAGCCAACAGGCACAGTGGGCAGCCAACCTGCTGCCCGTGACGGTGGATGACCTGACCGCCACCGCCGACGCTGACTTCCCGGCCACCTCCCGCTATACTGGCAGCGGCATCGGCGCACCCCACAGCGCCGGCGGGCAGCCTATGGCCGTCAACAACCTGGCGCAGGGCATGGCGCAAAGTCCCGATATAGACCTCATCCCCGGCCGTGAATACCGCCTGCGCATCTGGGTCAAAAGCAACTATACAGGCGAGGCAGCCATCTATTTGCTGCCTTATGGAAATGCCGCCGCTTATACCAAAATATGGCCTACTGGCAGTGCGGATCCCGAAAGCGGCACGCAAATCTGGCAAGAGATTAACGTTACTTTCATCATGCCGGCCAGCGAGAAGGAGCCGCCCCCAGCCAGCAAACTGCAACTGGCGGTTGGGCAGATCAATGGCTGGGTCGCCTTTGATAACTTGCGTCTCTATGAACTGAACGGAGGCAAGGCCGCCTACGGGTTTGAAGAGATTGGCGGCGACGAACCCCTTATCTACAGCACCGGGTTTGAACCGGGGCACAACTGGGACAGCCAGCCTGACCCCGCCTTCCCCGCGACCGCCATTTGGAATGGCGACAGCGGCCCGGCCACACCGCAGCAAGGGCCGTACAGCCTGACGCTGAGCAACCTGGGGCATGACGCTTCGCTGACTTCGCCTCTCGTTGGCCTTCCGGCCGGCAGCAGCCAGTTGACCGTGCAAATGCAGGTGCAGAAAGATTTGGCGAATATCGTCAATGGCAATGCGGATGGGGTCGCTCTGACGGTGCATTATTATGATAATGACGGCATGATCCTGGCCACGCATCAGATCTGGCATTCCGATCAGCTTGCCAACAGCCCTGGCTGGCAGACTGTTTCCCTCACAGACAGCGTACCGCCCAACGCGGTATCCTTTCTCCTTTCTCTCAGCGGCAGCTTCTATGATGGCTGGATCGCCTTCAATGACGTCTCCGCGGCGGGTGTCACCTGGGACTTTAACACGCCCACCTGGACGGAACACAACAACAGCGATTTCCCTGCCGGGAAAGTCTGGTATGGCTTGTTCAACGGGTTGGGTTTGCCCGGCCAGGCGCCTGACTATGGTCACGTGTATGCGTTCACCAACCGGGCGCGCGCGGTGACAAACTCGTCCACCTGGTTTGACGCCGTCCCCTTCCAGAGTTACCGGATTGAAGGGTGGGTACGCGGGCAGTTCGCCGGGAATGTGGGCAGCGGCAAGCTGTGGCTGGAGTATTCCAACGGCGGCCAGGTCGTCCAGCGCGTCCTCCTGTGGTCGGCTGCCAGCCAAAACAGCGTCGCCTGGCAGCCGGTGAGCGAGAACATCACCGTACCCATTTACGCCGACCGCTTGCGCCTGGTGGTTGTCGCTGAGCGGCTGAGCGGCTGGCTGGCCATAGATGACGTCACCGTCCTTGACCAGACCCAGCCGACCCCTTGGCGGGTGACGAACACCTGGGAGCAGACAACCAACACCCTGCCGGCCACAGGCATGGCCGGGGCGAACGCGCCGCACAGTGGGGATGGGACGGCGCTGACGCTGCATAACCTGGCTGCCGGCGACCTGACCAGCCCGCCCATCTTGCTGGTGGGGGGGCAGACGTACACGGTGGAGGCGTGGGTGAATCCGCATCTGCTGGCCGGCGCGGTGCATTTAGAGGTCGTCCCCTTTGGCAATGACGCGCAAACGATGAAAATTTGGGAGATGAATGCGCCGGTGAATGGTGCATGGCAGTTGGTGGTGACCAGCTTCACGCTGCCATCCGGCCCGGCGCAGCCCAGTTATTTGCGCTGGCGCGTTATGGAGTTGGACGGGTGGGTTGCCGTTGACGACGTGGTTATCCGTGAAGTATCAGTTGATAGCGACGACGGCGACATCGTCTTCACTGATGATTTTGAAACGGAATCTGGCTGGGTCGCCGCGGAGAACCCCAACTTCCCGGCCACTTCCATCTGGCGCGGCGACGCCGGCCCGGCCGCGCCGCACAGCGGCAATGCCAGCGCCGCTCTCAGCAACCTGGGGGCTGTGAATCTGGTTTCTCCACGCATTGCCATAGACACGTACAAGGTAATACTACAATTCTGGCTGCGCAGCCAATGGCAAACGGAGGGCAGCGCCGGGGGCTTTGCCGTCAGCGCGCGCTATTATGGCGGCGAGCGGGGCGGGGAGTACCTGGGCGAATTCCCGCTCTGGTCGAGCAGCAACAGCACAAATGGCTGGAAGCTGATCGAAACCAACCACACCCCACCCCCCACGGCAACTGAGATAGAGTTGTGGTTCAGCAGCGCCTTCAGCAATGGGTGGGCGGCGCTGGATGATATTGTAGTGCGAGACGCCGACACAAGTGACATCCTGGCGGCCTGGGACTTTGAGAAGATAGAGATCCTCCCGCCGCAAGCAGAGGAGTGGGCCGTGTTTGCCCATGACAAATACCCGGCCGGGACCGCTTTCTGGCAGGAAGACGTGGGCCGGGGTGGGACAAATCTGAGCGATACAAGCGCCGGATTCTTGTTCACCAACGAGGCGGGCGGGGTCAGCCAGACGGGGCTTTTCCCGGCCACCCCCGGCCAGGCGTACCACCTGCGCGCTTCCCTCAATGCGGACGCCGCTTTCGGCGCGCCGGCGCGGCTGCTGCTGCGCTTCTACAATGGGGCAACGCCCAATGGTCCGGATACGCCGGTGTGGACAAGCGGCGCGGGGGAGGAGCCAGCACCGGGGAGTTGGCAGGCGGTGAACCGCACCTTTACCATCCCGCCAAACACGACCCACTTTCAACTTATCCTGGAGAGCCCGCGGTTGGGCGGCCGGCTGCGGCTGGATGGCGTCACCCTGGCCAACCTGAGCAGCGCCATCCCCGCCCAGGCCGGGCAGACGTATGAACTGGCGGCGCTGGTCGCCGGGGATGCACCCGCGGCCGGGCAGGAAAGCGCGGCGCTGGTCGTCACCTACTACAACAGCGGCGGGGCGTGGATTGGGGCCGATACCGTCTGGGCAGGCGTGGATTACAGCCAGGTCCCGGGCCAGGTCCCGGACGTTCTGCAAAGCGGAAGCTTTACCACCCCATCCAACACCGCGCACCTGCGCATTGGCCTGGCCGCCAGCGTG
>JACSRF010000396.1 GCA_014879875.1 Anaerolinea sp. | reverse complement strand
GTACTGAGCTACTTCACAATTCATTATTAATTATTCATTATTCTTTTGCCAGCGAAGTCTGGCAAAAGATGCAGCCTCTAACAAGCAATGAACCACATCTACCACCTCCACCTGTTATCCCTGCTCTCGTTGGCGCTGCTGGTTGGCTGCCGTCAGCCAACGGCCGTTCCCGTCACCCCAACCTCGGCCCCGCCAACAGAAACAGCCCTGCGCCCACGCGCCACCGTCACATCCGCGCCACAGCCCACAACGGCCGTCGCCGGAGCCTTACCAACCAGCGCCGCGCCCACGCCGCCAACGGCCGTCGCCGCTGACTTACCCGCGCCCACCCTTTTCGACATCGCCTGGGATGACCGCTCCCTGTTCCGCCCCGGCCTGATCCCCGCCGCGCAAGACGTTTTACAACAACTGCCAGGGGCCACCGTGTATCTGCTCGATCTGTACCTGAGTGAGAGCCTGACGGCCGTATCCGGCATGCAAGAGATTCGCTACACCAATCAGGAGAACGTCCCCTTAGACCAGGTCGTTTTCCACCTCTTCCCCAACCTCCTCGGCGGGGATATTACCGTGCAAGATGTGACGGTCAACGGCCGTGCCGTCGCCCCAATTTTGCAAACGGCCAACAGCATCATGCGCGTGCCCCTCCCCGCGCCGCTGCTGCCCGGTGCAGCCGTCGTCATCCGCTGCACCTTCACCACCCTCATCCCCACCGACAGCCAACGCAACTACAACGTCTTCGCCTACCAGGAGGACATCCTGGCGCTGGCCCATTTTTACCCGCTGGTCGCCGTGTATGATACGCCCGGCTGGCGCGCCGACCCGCCCGCGCCCCAGGGCGACGTCACCTATTCTGACACCAGCTTCTACCTGGTGCGCATCACCGCCCCGGACGATCTCGTCATCGCTGCCAGCGGGTATGAGGTGATGGGCAGCGATGGCGGGCGCGTTTTCGCCGCCGGCCCCATGCGCGACTTCTACCTGGCTGCCAGCCACGACTACATCACCCTATCGCGCCAGGTTGGGGACGTCACCATCAATAGTTTTGCTCCGGCACGCTACACAGAAGGGGCAACGGCCGTGCTCGACTTCGCCGCCGCCGCCCTCACCAGCTTCGGCGACCGCTTCACCCCTTACCCCTTCACCGAGCTGGATGTGGTCAGCACTCCCACCCTGGCGTTGGGCATCGAATACCCCGGCATCATCGTCAACGCCCTGCGCATTTACGACCTGGACGCCAGCAGCGGCGGCCTGCCCAACCGCGTCCGCCTCGAATCTACCACCGCGCACGAGGTCGGCCACCAATGGTTTTACAGCCTGGTGGGCAACGACCAACTGCGCGAGCCGTGGCTGGATGAAGCGGTTACGCAGTACGTCACCTATCTTTACTACCTCGACACCGGCGGCCCCCCTGCCGCGCAAACGTTTTACAACGCCCTGGAAGGGTACTGGGACGTCGTGGACATGGCCGACATTGCCATTGGCCTGCCGGTCGCCGCTTACAACAACAACGAATATGGCGGCATTGTGTACGGCCGTGGCCCCATCTTCATCCACCAATTAGCCGCGACCATGGGCCAGGAGACCTTCGACGCCTTCCTGCGCGCTTACGTCCACCAATTCCAATGGGGCATCGCCACCGGCGCCGACTTCCAAAACCTGGCCGAGCAGACCTGCGCCTGCAATCTGGCCGACCTATTCACCACCTGGGTATTCCCTGGTAACGAGTAAAAATCGTGTATCTCTTCAGTTACACAGAGGTTCACATATGAGCCAAGAATATCTCCTCGCCCTCGACGTTGGCACGCAAAGCGTGCGGGCGCTGCTGTTCGACGCGCACGGCCGTCTGCACCACAAAACGCAAATCCCCATCGAACCCTACGTCTCGCCCCATCCCGGTTGGGCCGAGCAAGACCCAGACGTGTACTGGACGGCCGTTTGCCAGGCGTGTCAACAGCTGTGGCAAATCAGCGACATCCCCCCGGCAGCCATCGCCGGCGTTGGGCTGACCACACAGCGGGCTACCGTCGTTAATGTGGATGCGCAGGGACGGCCGTTACGCCCGGCCATCGTCTGGCTGGACCAGCGGCGCACGGAAGGGTTAAAACCGGTGGGCGGGCTGTGGGGGGCCGCCTTCAGGCTCGCCGGGATGCGCGAAACCGTCGCCTACATCCAGGCCGAAGCCGAAGCCAACTGGATCATGCACCACCAGCCGCGCATCTGGGAGCAAACGCACAAATACCTCTACCTCTCCGGCTACCTGACGCACAAACTAACCGGGCAATTTGTAGACTCCGTTGGCGGCCAGGTCGGCTACATGCCCCTGGACTACAAGGCAAAAACCTGGGCCAAAGCGTGGGATTGGAAATGGCGCGCGCTGCCCATGTCCCCCGACAAACTGCCCGACCTCATCCCGCCGGCGCAAAGCCTGGGCGTCATCACCCCCGCCGCCAGCGCCGCCACCGGCATCCCCGTTGGCATGCCGCTCATCGCCGCCGCCGCCGACAAAGCGTGCGAGGTCATCGGCTGCGGCGCGCTGGAACCACACATCGGCGCGCTGAGTTACGGCACGACGGCGACCATCAACACCACCCACAAACGGTACGTCGAAGTTATCCCTCTCATCCCCCCCTACCCCTCCGCCGTGCCCGACGCTTACAGCCTGGAAATTCAAGTGTATCGCGGCTTCTGGATGGTGAGCTGGTTCAAGCGCGAATTTGGCCTGCGCGAACACCAATTGGCTGCCGAACGAGGCGTCCAGGCCGAGGAATTATTCGACAACCTGATCGCCGACGTGCCGCCCGGCTCCCTGGGCCTGACCTTACAGCCCTACTGGTCGCCGGGACTGCGCGTGCCCGGCCCAGAAGCGAAAGGGGCGATCATTGGCTGGGGCGACGTTCACACGCGCGGCCATTTCTACCGCGCCATTTTGGAAGGGCTGGCCTATGCCCTGCGCGAAGGCAAGGAGCGCACAGAAAAGCGCAGCGGCGTGCCGATCACCGAGCTGCGCGTGGCCGGCGGCGGTTCGCAAAGCGACGCCGCCATGCAAATCACGGCCGACGTCTTTGGCCTGCCCGTCTCGCGGCCGCACATCTACGAGGCGTCTGGTTTGGGCGCGGCCATTGACGTGGCGGTGGGAGTGGGGCTGCATTCAGATTTTGCAACGGCCGTTGCCACCATGACCCGCACCGGCGACACCTTCATCCCGGACCCCATCACCCATTCCCTCTATAACGACCTCTATCACGGCGTCTACCAAAAAATGTACAAACAGCTTAAGCCATTGTACGAAACCATCCGCAGCGTCACCGGCTATCCGGCAAGGTAAACGGCGGTCGGTTAGCGTTTTGCAGGGCACGAATTTGTTGTGTATTGCGTATTATGTATTGGCCTCTGGGAATGTCATACGCAGTTCTGATACAAAACCATCGTGATGTTAATACTATTCCGTACAATACTATTGACCTATTGAACAGCGGCAACAATAATCGCATACTAAAAACGCAGGTTCTTTGGAAATTCGCAGGATGAGCGACGAATACGCTTGAGGGACTCATGATACAAAAACAAATTCCGGTTATTCCGTTACGTGGCGGCGCTGTCTTTCCCGGCGTCACCACCACCATCTCCATCGGCCGCCGCCGTTCCTTAGCGGCAGCCCAGGCCGCGCTCGAACAAGGGGGCGATCTGCTCATTCTGGTGCAGTACAACGCCGACATTGAAGATCCAACCACCGACGACCTGGTTCCCATCGGCATCCGCGCCAACGTGCGCGATGTGCTGCGCGCCCCCCACGTTGGCGTGCAAATGTTGGTAGACCTGCACCGCCGCGTCCAATTTCTCAGCCTGGAAGACGGCGAACCTTACCTGAAGGGAACCTACGCCGAGCTGCCTACCAAGACGGACGACGCCCCCCCCCTCTTGATGGCCGAAACCATCGCCTATCTGGAACAGTACGCCGAAGCGCTGGGCGAAGCCAACCAACAAGTCATCGCCAACACGCGCAGCAAAGATACGGCCGGACAGTTGGCCGACTACATGTCCGGGCTGCTCAACCTCCCCTTCGATCTGGAGTTGGAACTGCTGCAAGACCTGCACGGTGTCGGCCGTTTGGACAAGGTGCTCGATTATCTGAAAAAAGAGCTGCGCATCGCTGAAATCCGCAGCAAAATTCAGGAAGACGCCCGCGCCGGCGCCGACAAAATGCAGCGCGAATTTATGCTGCGCGAGCAAATGAAAGCGATCCGCAAAGAGTTGGGTGACGAGGGGGAAGACCTGGTAGAAATGCTGCGCAAGAAAATTAGCGAAGCCGGAATGCCCACCGACGTCCAGGAACGCGCCGAAAGCGAATTAAAACGATTAGAGTACCAGGGGCCGCAATCGGCCGAAGCCAGCGTCATCCGCACGTATCTGGAATGGATGGTTGAACTGCCCTGGAACAGCATGACAGAAGACAACCTGGACATTGACCACACACGCGCCATCCTTGACGAAGATCATCACGGGCTGGAAGATGTCAAAGATCGCATTGTGGAGTACGTGGCGGTACGTAAACTGGCGGGCAACAAAATGCGCGGCGCGATTATCAACCTGAACGGACCGCCCGGCGTAGGCAAAACCTCCATTGCTACCTCGGTCGCCCGCGCCATGGGGCGCAAGGTGGCGCGCATCAGCCTGGGGGGCGTGCGCGACGAGGCGGAAATTCGCGGCCATCGCCGCACCTATATTGGCGCCATTCCCGGCCGCCTGATTCGCGCCCTGCGTGACGCAGGCACGCGCAATCCGGTGATTGTGCTGGATGAAATTGACAAGGTAGGCGCAGATTGGCGCGGCGACCCGGCGTCGGCGCTGCTGGAAGTGCTTGACCCGGAACAAAACCACAGCTTTACGGACCATTACCTGGAAGCGCCGTTTGATTTGAGCCAGGTCATCTTCATCACCACCTCGAACCAACTCAGCACCATTCCCGCCGCCTTGCTCGACCGCATGGAGACGATCACCATGCCCGGCTACATTGAGGATGATAAGCTGGCGATTGCCACCCATTATTTGCTAAAGAAGCAGTTGGAAGGGCATGGCATTGGCGATCTGGAGATGACGCTGACCAAAGAGGCGCTGATAGACATGATCCGCCACTATACGCGAGAGGCGGGGGTGCGTCAGTTGGAGCGCAATATCGGTTCGGTGGTGCGCAAGCTGGCGGTACAGGTGGCAGGGGGTAAATCTGGCCCATTCACAGTAACGGCCGCCGACGTAGCTGAATTCCTGGGACCGCAAAAGTTTACCTATGGCACGGCCGAAGAGCAAGATGAGATCGGCGTGGTAACGGGGCTGGCGGTAACGAACTTCGGCGGCAACATTTTGCCGATTGAGGTGAGTCTGAGCGAGGGCAACGGCCGTATCACCCTCACCGGTTCCTTGGGCGACGTGATGCGCGAATCGGCGCAGGCGGCCCTCACCTATACCCGCGCCAATGCGCGCGCGCTGGGCCTGTCGCCGACGCTGTTTGACAAGGTAAACATCCACATTCACGTGCCCGACGGGGCAACGCCGAAAGATGGGCCAAGCGCGGGGATTAGCATGGCGACGGCCGTTATCTCCGCCTTCACCCAACGACCGGTGCGCAAGGACGTCGCCATGACCGGCGAGGTGACGCTGCGCGGCAAGGTGCTGCCCATTGGCGGCCTTAAGGAAAAAACCATCGCCGCCCATCGCGCCGGCATCAAGACGGTGCTGCTGCCCAAAGACAACGCGAAAGATATCCCGGAACTGCCCGACCGCATCCGTAAAGACTTGACGTTGATTCCGGTGCAATCGCTGGACGAGGTGCTGAAGGTGGCGCTGCTGACCTCGCTCCACGGCCCATTCACCGTCGAAAGCAACGCCGAACCAGACCCACACCCCACTGTGCCGCCCATCACGCCAAATGGGGGGGCTGAACGGCCGATCCGCGCCGCCTGTAGTTACGAGCCAGGTCAGTTTAAGGAAGCAAATAACCCTGTTTAACGGCATCATCGAGGATTGTTTGCGCGTATTCCCAAAGCGTTTCTGAACCTTGCCCCATGTGCCGCACCATGCGTAAAACCTGATCATGGGTAATGTTGTGTTCGCGCCACGGCCGTCCTTCGTTGTAATAATTGTGCAGCAAGGGCATGAACCGGTCGAGCGCGTTGGCAAAACGGGAAGCGGCCGTTTCCCGCGCCTCAAATTCCTGCCACAAAGCGAGCATCTCATCCCGCTGGGTAGCCGGCAGCAGGCCAAAAATGCGCGCCGCTGCCTGCTGCTCCCGCTCCGCTTTGCTCACATTGCCCACCGTGTCATACAAAAATGTGTCCCCGGCGTCAATTTCCACAATGTCGTGAACGAGAACCATTTTGATCACATGCGTCACATCTACCGGCTCGTTGGCGTGCTCGGCCAGCGTCAGCGCCAACAGCGCCAGATGCCAGCTATGTTCAGCCGAATTTTCGCGGCGCGACCCATCCATCAAGTACGAGCGGCGCAGCACCCCTTTCAGTTTGTCTATTTCAATGATGAATTGCAGTTGTTGAGTCAGTTGGTTCATGGTGGTAATCGGTAATCGGTAATCGGTAATCGGTAATCGGTTATCCGTTATCCGTTATCCGTTATCCGTTATCCGTTCACGGCTCACGATTCACGGCTCACGGTTTACGGATTACGGTTCACGTTTCTTTGCCCCAATTCCAGCTTTTTCAGCCGGTACAACGTTTCCTGCGTCAGTTGACGGTGCTTGCCGATGATGTCGGCGAGAATACCAAGTATGAGGATGAGGACGCCGACGATGAAGAGACCGGTGCCGATGGTTAAGGATTGCAACAGGCCGGCATAGCCACCTGCGTTGAGGTAAATGATGAGAAAGCGCAGCCATGCGCCTAATCCTACCAGGAGGAAGGGGAGGGAGAGGTAGGCGAAGGTGCGCAAGGGTTCGTAGAAGGCGTAGAGGCGGATGATGGTTCCCGCCTGGGCTTTGATAAAGTGCCACATATTGCGCTGCAAGCGCGACGGCCGTTTCGTCTCATTCGTCACAATCGGCACACTTTGCAGCGCCAACCCCAATTTGCCCGCCTGGATAATCGTCTCCAACGTATAACTGAAGCGGGTGAGAATGGTCAGGCGCAGCGCCGCCTCCTGTGAATAGGCGCGGAAGCCACTGGGTGCATCCGGCACGTCTGTGCCGCTGACCGTGCGTACCGTCCAACTGCCCAGTTGTTGCAGCAGCTTCTTCAGCGGCGAAAAATGCTCAATCTGGGTGATCTGGCGGTTGGCAATGACAATTTCCGCCTCGCCGCGCACGATGGGCATTACCAGGTCGAGAATGTAATGCCCTGGGTATTGGTTATCGGCGTCGGTGTTGACAATGACGTCCGCGCCGCGCTGCAAACAGGCATCCAGTCCGGTTTGGAATGCCTTCGCCAGCCCTAAATTCTGCGGATGGCGCACAATATGCGTCACGCCGCAAGCCTGCGCCACAGCTACCGTCCCATCCCGGCTGCCATCATCCACGATCAACGTTTCAATGCAATCAATGCCGGGAATGGTTGACGGCAAATCGGCCAATGTCTGTGACAGCGTGTCCGCTTCGTTGTAACAGGGAATCTGAATAATGAGTTTCACAGCGGAGATTGTAATGCGCAACACGGCAAGCAGGCAACCTTCCCCCTTCATCCATTCTTGCCGATAATGCCATCCAGCTCCATCAAATTCAGCCCACCCCACAAATAAAGACGCATATCTACGCGCAGATCGTCACTGACCGGCACACCCTCGCCCCGCAAAAGCTTTGCCTGCTCATTAGCGCCATGTTCGCGGTTGACAATGCTGATGCGCCCCTGGCTGTTGATCACACGCTGCCAGGGCACGTCGTGATCTTCCTGCTCCTTGAGGGCATTCAGGGCATAGCCGACGGCGCGCGCCGCATTGGGCCGGCCGAGCATGTGGGCGATACGGCCGTAACTCGTCACCTTCCCCTGTGGAATCCGACGCACCACAGCATAAACCTGCGCATAAAAATTCGGTGTTTGCTCAGACATCTGGGGCTGCATTGTATCACAAAACGCTCTTGACAAAGCGGGTTGTTATCAGGTATTATACGATTCATGCGAACGTTCGCCCGAACGTTCGCGTTAAAGGAGCAAAGAATGACCCAAATCACCCTCAAAGATGTCGCTGCCAAAGCTGGCGTCAGCTACCAGACCGTCTCCAAGGTGCTGAACCGGCAAGCCAGCGTCACGCCGGAGACAGAGCAGAGCATTTGGGATGCGATTCAGGAACTCGGCTACCAGCCCAACATCAGCGCCCGCAATTTGCGCACGCGGTCCAGCAACCTTATTGGCTATGGCTGGCAGGCAAGCGACGATAATTCCCCGCACCCGGTACTCAATCATTTTCTCTACAGCGCCATACAGCGCGTCGAGGCGCACCGTTACCATCTGCTCACCTTTCTCTTGGCTGATTCGGCGTCGGCGACCAATGAGTTGTACCGTGACCTGTACGCCCGCCGTCAGGTAGAAGGGTTCATTTTGGCCGACACCAACAACAATGACTCGCGTATCGCCTTTCTGATTGACGCCGCCATCCCCTTTGCTGCCTTTGGCCGGGCGAATGATGATTGGGATTTTTGTTGGGTGGACGTAGACGGCCGTTTAGGGATGGGTCAGGTCATCCAACATTTGCAGGAACGGGGCCACCAGCGTATTGCCTTCATCACGTGGCCGGAAGGGTCGCGCGCCGGCGAAGAACGCGGGTATGGCTACTTCACGCAAATGGCGCAGGCGGGCTTGCCTACTTCCCCCGCCTGGGTGGTGCGCGGCGAAAACACAGTGCATGATGGCTACCAGTTGATGCAGCAGTTGTTGGCTTTACCGGCGGCGGAACGGCCAACGGCCGTTGCCTGTGTCAGCGACCAGATCGCCATCGGGGCGATGAACGGCGCGCTGGCGGCGGGGCTGGTCATCGGGCAAGACATCGCCATCACCGGCTATGACAATGTGCCCATGAGCGAATTTCTCTACCCACCGTTGACCACTGTACAGCAGCCGATTCAGGAGGCGGGTGAGCAGATCATCAGCCTGCTGCTCAAGCAAATTAACGGGGAGCCAATTCCACAAAAGGGTATTTTATTAGAACCAAGCCTGATTGTGCGGCAGTCGAGTTAAAAACTATAAGGCGCACGTCATGCTGAGAGCCTGTGCTGAGCTTGTTGGGATGCTTCGCTCCGCAGCCTCCGCTCAGCATGACAACGATTGAGTAGAAGTGTATGTCTGAACTAAAAGCAGTGATCTTCGATTTAGATGGCGTTTTGACGGATACGGCCGAATTTCATTACCGCGCCTGGCAAAAACTGGCCGACGAAGAAGGGCTGCCTTTCTCCCGCGCCATGAATGAAAAGCTGCGTGGCGTTTCGCGGCGCGAGTCGCTGCGGCTGATTTTGGGCGAGCGCCAGGTGGATGAGGCGACACTGGCAGCGTGGATGGCGCGCAAGAACGCCGATTACCAGGCGCTGCTGGCGCAGGTCAGTCCGGCCGATTTGCTGCCCGGCGTACCCACGCTGCTGGACGCGCTGGACGCCGCCGGGATTCCTTACGCGCTGGCTTCGGCGAGTAAAAATGCGCCGGAAGTGGTCGCGCGGCTGGGGATCACCCATCGCCTGGCAGCCATCGCCGACGGCCGCAGCGTAACGCGCCAGAAACCGGCCCCCGACCTCTTCCGCTACGCCGCCGCAAGCCTGAACCTGCCGCCCGCGCAATGCCTGGTGGTGGAAGACGCGGAAGCGGGCATTGCCGCCGCCATCGCCGCCGGGATGCCTGTACTGGCCCTGGGGCCGGCAGAACGATTTGTTGGGTTGTTGGGAAACGGCCGTATTGCTCACCGCGACACGCTGGAAAAGGTGACGGTCGCCGACCTGCACCGGATGGTCGCCGAGGACGAGGCCTGGGTCGTGACGCAAGATGCGTTTAGCGCCGCCACACAGTGGCACATGGAGACCGTTTTTACCCTGGGCAACGGCTATTTTGCCAGCCGCGGCAGCCTGGAGGAAGGGTATCCGGGTGATTTTCCGCTGACGCTGGCGCACGGCATTTTTGACGACATGCCGGTCGCTTTCACCGAGTTGGTCAATTTACCAAACTGGCTGGACGTGGAACTGTGGGTGGATGAACGGCCGTTCCGCATCAATCAAGGTCATGTGCATCATTTTCGCCGCGCCCTGGACATGCGCCAGGGGCTTTTGCGCCGCGACGTGCGCTGGGAGTCGCCCGACGGGGCCATTCTCGACTTGAGTTTTGAACGGTTTGCCAGCTATGCCCAACCCCATTTGGGGGCGCTGCGGCTGTTGGTGACGGCCGTGAACCGCCCCGTTACACTCACTCTGCACACCGGGCTGGACGGCCATGTCGCCAATGAAGATTTGCTGCATTGGCAGTTGCTCGCACAGGGGCAGGCGGAGGATGGGGCGATCTGGCTGCGCAGCCGCACACGGCGCACGGGCATTGAGTTGAGCATGGTCGCCGCGCTCACGGTGTCTGCGGCAACGGCCGTCGCCTGCCAGGATTGCCCCGGCCACCCACGCTTCACCCTCACCCACCAACTCGCCCCGCGTCAGACGTTGGGTGTGGATAAATTGGTCGCCATTACTTCTGACCGCGACCCGGATAAGGAAGAAACGGCCGTGCTGTCCCGCGCCCTCTCTCACCTGCAAGGCCATGACTACAACACGCTGCGTACCGCGCAGCAGGCCGCGTGGCGGCAGCTTTGGGATGACTGCGACGTGATCATCGAAGGGGACGACGAAGCCCAATTGGCGGCCCGTTTCAACCTCTTCCAACTGCTCATCGCCGCCGCGCAAAACGACGAGCGCGTCAGCATTGGCGCCAAAACCCTCAGCGGCCTCGGCTATCGCGGCCACATTTTTTGGGATACTGAAATTTTCATCCTGCCCTTCTTCATCTACACCCAACCCCGCCTGGCGCGTAACATGCTGATGTACCGCTACCACACCCTGGTCGGGGCGCGCCAGAAAGCGGCAGCTAACGGTTTCCTGGGGGCGCAGTACGCCTGGGAAAGCGCCGCCACCGGCGAAGAAGTCACCCCCACTTGGGTTCCGCACGCCACCGACCGCGTGCAGCTAACGCGCATCTGGACCGGCGACATTCAAATCCACATTTCGGCCGATGTGGCCTATGCCATCATGCAATATTGGCGCGCCACCGGCGACGACGCTTTCTTGCGCGACTATGGCGCGGAGATGATTCTGGACACCGCCCGCTTTTGGGGCAGCCGCGCCGAACGGGAAAAGACGACCGACGGGCACCAATACGCCATTCGCAACGTCATCGGCCCAGACGAGTACCATGATCACGTAGATAACAACAGCTTCACCAACTACATCACCCGCTGGCATTTGCAAACTGCGCAAGAAGTATTGGCATGGCTAACGCAGCATGACCCGGCCAAAGCGCAACAACTGAAAACTGACTTACGGCTTACTGTTAGCGTTCTGGAACATTGGCAAGATGTAATTGACCACCTGATTTTCCTCTACGACCCGGAAAACGGCTTGATTGACCAGTTCGAGGGGTTCTTTGAGCGTATCGAGGTTTCACCAGAATTCATCGCCCAGGCGGAGAAGTCGTTGCAGCTTATTTTTGGCATTGAGGGGGCAAGCGAACGGCAAGTATTGAAGCAGGCGGACGTGATTATGCTGCTCTGCCTTTTCCGCGACCGCTTCGACCAGAAGACGTGGCAGATGAATTGGGACACCTACATGCCCAAGACCGACCACGTCTATGGCTCCTCCCTCGGTCCCAGCTACCATGCCTGGGCCGCCTGTGAAATGGGCCGGCCGGAGGAGGCGTACCAACATTTTATGCTGGCCGCCCGCGCCGACCTGCGCAACCCGCGCGGCAATGCGGGTGATGGCATTCACGCGGCGTCGGCCGGGGGCGTGTGGCAGGCTCTGGTCTTTGGCTTTGCCGGTCTACGCCCGACGGCCGATGGCGGCCCTACGTCTGTCGGCTATACCCTGTCCCCTCATCTACCGCAGCATTGGCGACGGCTGGCGTTTCATGTGTATCTGCATGGTAAAAAGCATTTCATTGACCTGCGTGTTTGAGTGTAGCGATAGAGGATAGAGATAGAGGACGCTGGTCGAGTCGGTTCCTCTATCTCCCACCTCTATCTCTATCTTCCAACGATGAGGAGGTGATGTTTATCCACCAATCCATGAGTGAGCAAATGTATAAATTTCACATGCAATAGCTTGCGACTCGAGTTTGGAGAGTGGCGCTAAAACGAGAAAGGCGATGCGAGTGTTTTCCTTTAGCTCCATTCTCTATCTCCAAATTTCACAACACGACTAACGCTTTGGCCGGTCTCCTGACTGTGCCAGGCAAGTAGTTACGATTGACGACAAGAGAGGAGAACTAACCGTGAGAAAATTAAGTATGTACTTTGCGTTTCTGCTGGTTATCGCCCTGGCGCTGACTGCCTGTGGCGGTGGCGCGACCGAAGAAACGGTCAACACGCCCGCGCCGGCCGATACGACGACTGGTGGTGGGGAAACGGCCGTTTCCGACGCCACCGCTTCCTGCTTCCTGGACGTTGAACCCAACGCCTCCATCGTCTTCTCCGGCTGGGGCGACGAGACAGAACAGCAAATCTACCGCGACTCCATCGCCCGCTTCAACGAAGCGTGCCCTGGCGTGACGGTAGACTACCAACCCATCCCGGCCGACTTCCAGACCAAGCTCAAGGCGGCCATGGCCGGCGGCACGGCTCCCGACGTCTTTTACGTAGACGACCAACTGATGACCGCCTTTGGCCCCACCGGCCAACTGCTGCCCCTGGATGACTTCATGAAGAACGCCAACATCAGCCGGGGCGATTTCATCCCCGCCTTACTGAGCATTTTCACCCAAAACAACGTCACCTACGCCCTGCCCAAAGATTGGGGCACGCTGGGTCTGGTTTACCTGCCGGAAGCGTTTGCCGCTGCCGGGATTGAGGAACCGACTACTGCTTGGACCTGGGATGACCTGAAAGCGGCCGCTGCAGCCATCGCCGCCACCGGCCAATATGCCGGGTTCTGCCAGAATGCGGACTGGGCGCGGTTTGCGCCGTGGGCCTTTGGCAATGGCGGCAGCTACGCCAACGACACGCTGACAGCCCCCCTGTTGACCGCGCCGGAGATCATCGCCGCCGCCGAATACGTCACCGGCATGTACACCGACGGCAGCCTGGTAACGGCCGCCGATGTCGGCGCGGGTTGGTGCGGTGAAGCCATCGGCAAGGAATTGGCCGGGATGACCTACGAAGGGGGCTGGATGGTCAACTTCATGCGCCAGAACTTCCCCGACGTGAACTGGAAAGCGCAAGAACTGCCCGCCGGCCCGGCCGGTAAAGCGGGTATCATTTTCACCAACGGCATTGGCGTCAACGCTGCCAGCCGCTTCCCCAAAGCCGCTGCCGCTTTCGCCATCTACGTCACCGGCGTCGAGAACCAGGGCGAAATTGTTAACACCGGCTTTGCCTACTCCACCCATCCCGAACAGCTAGACATGGTGGTGGACGAGAACGATGCGGCCATCGCCCGCGCCGGAACCTTCCCGTTGACCCGCGTTGCCTATTGGGGGCCGAACACCGGCAAAATCAATGACGCCGTCAGCCAGGCGCTGGAGCGCGTCTACTTGCGCGACCAAACCGTCGCCGAAGCATTTGCTCAGGCCAACCAGGAAACGGCCGAATTCCTCACGGGCGAAGGCGCAGAAACGACCGGCGGCGCGATCAGCGCCCCGCAGGCCGCTGCCTGCCCGCTGGACAACCTGGAAAGCGGCGCGACCATCATCTTCTCTGGCTGGGGCGACGAAACCGAACAGCAAATCTACCGCGACTCCATCACCCGTTTCAATGAAGCGTGCCCTGGCGTGACGGTGGATTACCAACCCATCCCGGCGGACTTCCAGACCAAGCTGAAAGCGGCCATGGCCGGTGGCACGGCCCCTGACGTCTTCTATGTAGACGACCAACTGATGACCGCTTTTGGCCCGACCAACCAACTGCTTTCCCTGGACAGCTTCATGGGCGAAGCGGGGACCGGCCGGGGCGCGTTCATCCCTGCCCTGTTAGGTATCTTCACCCTGGATGGACAAACCTATGCCCTGCCCAAGGATTGGGGCACGCTGGGCCTGGTCTATCTGCCAGAAGCGTTTGCCGCCGCCGGCATTGACGAACCGACGGCCGCTTGGACCTGGGATGACCTGAAAACGGCCGCTGAAGCCATCGCCGCCACCGGTCAATACGCCGGTTTCTGCCAGAATGCGGATTGGGCGCGTTTTGCTCCCTGGGCTTTTGGCAACGGCGGCGCCTATACCAGTGATGACTTTGCCACGGCCCTGGCGAACAGCGACGCGGTGCTGGAAGCAGCCGAGTACGTCACGCAGATGGTTTTTGACGGCACGATTGTCACGGCCGCCGATGTGGGCGCGGGTTGGTGCGGCGAAGCCATCGGCAAGGAATTAGCCGGCATGACCTACGAAGGGGGCTGGATGATCAACTTCATGCGCCAAAACTTCGCCGACGTGAATTGGAAAGCGCAAGAGCTGCCCGCCGGGCCGGCCGGGAAGGCCGGTATCATCTTCACCAATGGCGTTGGCGTGAACGCGGCGACCCGATACCCACGCGCGGCGGCCGCTTTCGCTATCTTCATCACCGGCGCGGAAAACCAGGGTGAGATCGTTAACACCGGTTTCGCTTATTCCACCCACCCCGAACAGTTGGACATGGTGGTAGATGAGAACGACGCGGCCATCGCCCGCGCCGGAACCTTCTCCCTGACCCGTGTGGCCTACTGGGGACCGAACACCGGCAAGGTGAATGACGCCATCGCCCAGGCGTTGGAGCGCGTCTATCTGCGCGACCAAACTGTAGACGAAGCGTTTGCCCAGGCGAATGAAGAAATTCAGCAATATCTGGATGAGGCGCAGTAATGGGAATCATCCTGACTGAAACAGAAAGCGCAGCCTCTGCCTCCGCTCGCGGCCGCTAACCAGAGCACAGAGCGCAGTGCTGCGCCTTCACCAGCGCCGGTTGCCTGTTGTTACAACGGGCAACCGGTACCCTTAACTTTAACAGCTATTGCGTTGATAGGCGATTGGACAATCTACAGCAATTCCAAATTCGGGAGAACATAAGCTATGGCCGCTTTCAGCAACCCGTTTAAGACTTTACAGAACCAGGCCGCCCGGCGCGAGGCCATTGCCGCCTACATTTTCTTATCCCCGTACCTGCTGGTGACGCTGGTGTTTACTGTGGGTGTGTTTGGCTTTGCCATTTACATCAGTTTTACTGATTTTAACTTGTTCACTGCCCCAGAATGGGTAGGTTTGAAGCATTATCAATCGTTGTTGAGCGACCGAAAATTCATCCGCTCATTGGTGAATGCGTTTTACTACGCTTTGGTTGTCGTACCGGTGCAGACCACCCTGGCGATCTTGCTGGCGGTGGTGCTAAATGCGCCGATGCGCGCCAAGCAATTTTTCCGCACCATCTTTTATGCGCCCAGCGTCACTTCTTCGGTCGTCATTAGCTTTATTTTTTGGTGGCTGTACCTGAAAACGGGGTACATCAACTTTGCTTTTACGAAAGTGTGGGGACTGGTTGGCGCGGAGTGGGAGGCGATCAACTGGCTGAATGATCCGCGTGGCCTTTTTCAACTGATCATGGCCCCGTTTGGCGTGAACATTCCCTCCAGCCAATGGTATTTGCGCGGCCCCAGCATTACCTGGATGGCGATTATGGCGCAAAACATCTTCACCACCATCCCAACGTTTATGATTATGTTTCTGGCAGCCTTGCAGGATATTTCACCATCGCTGTATGAGGCCGCCTCTATTGATGGCGCGAGTAAGCGGCAGCAGTTTTTCAGTGTGACGCTGCCGATGCTGCGACCGGTGATTTTGCTGGTGGTGGTGCTGGGTACGATTGGCACCTGGCAGATTTTTGACCAGGTAGCGATTTTGACGGCCGGCGGCCCGCTGGACACGACGCTGACGCCGGTTTATCTGATCTACACGGAGGCGCTGGGGGTCAGTGGTCCGTCGCGGATGGGGTATGCCGCTTCGCGCGCGTTTATCTTGGGGTTGATCATTTTGACTTTTACGCTTGTGCAGCGCCGCTTTCTTGAACAAGGGACGGAGCAGAATTAGGGATCGGTGGTCAGTAATCGGTAATCGGTTATCGGTTGTCGGTGGAGGATGTAGACTTTCGAGGAGATGACATGAATGAAAATTCATCCTTCATCCTTCATCCTTCATAATTTTCAAGGGAGGCCATGATGGCATCTATACCGGTGAAGGTTGCGCCGGGGAAGGTGGCGCAGGGGTTGAGCATATCGCGCAAGCAGGTGACGACGGCGCTGCGTTATGTGGTCTTGTCGGCCGTTGGATTGGTTGTGTTTGCGCCATTTATCTTGTCTTTTTTTGGCAGCTTCAAGACGAATGCGGAGATCATCGCTTTTCCGCCGACGTTGTTTCCGGCAGAGTGGCAGACGGGCAACTGGCCGCGCCTGTTCCAAACGGACCTGGGCGGGCTGCCGCGCCCGGAAGGAACGACCTCGATCGGCTTGATTGTGGGTCTGTTTGCCTTTTACCTGACCTTTTTATTGACGGGGATGTCGAATAAGAAGCCTGGGGAAGGTATGTCGTTGTCTGTTGGGCTGCCGCTGGCTCTGCTGCTGATTGTGTTGGGTGGCTTTGGCGTTTCCTTCTTTTTGAGCAGCCAGATCGCAGGGGTGAGCCTGACGCTGCGGTTGTCAACGGCCGTTGCCATGGGCCTGCTCATGCTCATTGCCCTGGCGATCATCGCCATGTCGGAGCCGGATTGGGGACGGGTGCTGCTGGCGCTGGCGGGCAGCCTGCTGGTGGGCGCGGTCGTCACCTGGTTGTTTCACCAATTGGCGATTATGGCGGGGGGCGGCCGTTTCCTGCGCTGGTTCTTCAACACGGCGCTGCTCTCCGTCATCCGCGCCTTTTTGCAACTTATCTTCTGCTCCATGGCCGCCTACGCCTTTGCCCGGCTGAAGTTCCCCGGCAAGGGATTGATCTTTGGCTTCATGCTCGCTTCGATGATGCTGCCGGGGGCGGTAACGCTGGTGCCGGCCTACATTCTCATCGCCAAGTTGGAATGGATCAATAAATTTTTTGGCGTTGTTTTCCCCGGCATTGTCACCGCGTTTGGCATTTTCTTGCTGACGCAGTTCTTGAAAGCGATTCCCAGAGACCTGGAAGAATCGGCGCTGGTGGATGGGGCTTCCTACTTCCAGATTTACCGGGACATTATCTTGCCACTGGCGCGGCCGGCGCTGTTGACGCTCTTTATCTTGCAGTTCCAGGCGATGTGGAATGATTACCTGACGCCGCTGCTGTATCTGAACACGGCCGATATGTGGGTGCTGAACGTGGCGCTGCAAGTGTTCCAACAGAACTTCAAGGCGGAATGGAACCTGGTGCTGGTGGGGGCGATGGTCAACGCTGTGCCGATCTTGCTGCTGTTTTTCTTCTTCAGCCGCTACTACATTGAAGGCGTCAGCTACGCCGGCGTCAAAGGCTGATCAATTGACGCTTGACGCTTGAAGCGTCAAGCGTCAAGCATAAATCGTCAATCCCATGAATCCTTTCCGGGCGCTGCTCCACGCTTCGCGCTTGTGGTGGAAAGAGTGGATCGGCATGATTCTGCTGAATATTTTGTGGGCGCTGCTGCAAGCGCCTGTGGTGACAGGGCCGCCGGCGACGGCCGTTCTCTACGCCATCGCGCGCAAGGTGTATGACGACGAGGTGTGGGAGCTGCCGGAGTTGTGGACGGAACTGCGCCGCCTGTTTTGGCCGGCGTGGCAGTGGGCGCTGCCCAATCTGCTGGTCGGCGGGGCGTTGGTCTGGAATTTTTACGCCTTCCAGGGGGCGCAGGGGAGCGCGTGGCTGGCGCTGCGCCTGGCGTGGGGCGCGCTGCTGCTGCTCTGGTTTATGCTGAACCTGTTTTACTGGCCCTTCTGGCTGGCGCAGGAAGATAAGTCCGTGCGCGTGACCTATGTTAACTGCGGCCGTTTCCTGCTGCGGCATGGATGGGCGGCGCTGTTTTTAGCGGTGGTGTGCAGCCTGGTGTTGACGGTGAGCCTGTGGACGGCCGTTCCCCTGTCGGCGGGTGCGGTGTGTTGGCTGGCGCTGGTGGGGGAAACGGCCGTACGGCGGTCATTGACAGAAAGAAGGTAGTTACACGGAGTTACACGGAGGAGGAGGCACGGAGAAAACAGAGAGAGATTTTGGCGAAAATCTCCGTGAACCTCTGTATCTCCTCCGTGCCCCTTCGTGTTCCTTCTTATGCGAGGGTGAAAATGTTGTTACAACGTGTTTCTGCGCAGCCGATTTTACTGCCTGATCCGACGTCGGATTGGGAGACGTATAACGTTTTTAATCCGGCGGTGGTCTACCACAATGGACTGTGGCGCATGTGGTATCGGGCGCAGGGGCTGGACTGGATCAGCCGCATTGGCTATGCCGTCAGCGCCGATGGCGTGCATTGGAACCGGCTGCGGCGGCCGGTGCTGGAACCGATGGACGGGAGCGATTCGCGCGGCGTGGAAGACCCCAGGGTGGTGTGGCTGGACGGCCGTTTCCTGATGACTTACACTGCTTACGGCCGGGAACACAGCGGCGCGCCTACCCACGCCGGGGGCGGCATCCTGCCCATGGTCGCCGGCAGCGCCAACGGCACCACCTGGGAACGCATCGGGCCGCTTGTGCGCGGCGAGGATAATAAGGATCATGTGTTGTTTCCGCGGCGGGTAAACGGCCGTTACGCTGCCCTACACCGCCGCTGGCCCGACGTCTGGCTGGCCTATTCCGATGATCTGATCACCTGGCCGGAAGCGGCGATGCGGCCGCTCTACGGGCCGCGCCGCAACGACCTGACCGCCTGGGACAGCAAAAGCGTGGGCAGCAACGGCGTCCCCATCGAAACGGAGCAGGGCTGGCTGCTGCTCAATCACGGCTACAATGATGACCACGTCTATAAGTTTGGCGTCGTGCTGCTCGCTTTAGACGACCCGACAAAGATCATTGCCCGGCCGAAGACGGCGATCTTCTGGCCGGAAGAGTTGTGGGAGCTGCGCGGCGACGTGCCCAACGTCGTCTTTTCCTGCGCCAATCCGGTGGTAGATGGGGTGGTTTACGTCTACTATGGCGGCGGCGATCATGCCATTGGGCTGGCAACCTGTTCTCTGGAAGAATTGCTCAACTTTGCCCGGCACGGCGGGTAAGGAACGAGATTTGAATAATTTACACGTTTAGATTGGTTCAATCTCCGAAGATTAAACCAATCTT
The DNA here is from genome assembly GCA_014879875.1 of Anaerolinea sp. GTDB lineage: Bacteria > Chloroflexota > Anaerolineae > Promineifilales > Promineifilaceae > JACSRF01. The sequence continues at coordinate 14,156 of JACSRF010000396.1, read as the reverse complement.
GACCAACTTGTTTAAGTGCCATTCCTAAGGGGCCTGCGCAACAACCTGCCGGGGAACGGCCGTTGCGCGCGGGTGGTGACTACATGCTTGAATGCGGGACAGATGGATACCCGCCTTCGCGGGTATGACACGACCTCTGGTAAGTTTAAAAACTGCAAAGATAGTGGGTCGTTTTCCTGCTTGCTATACGTCTGGAATCTCCTTATCATTAACGGAGAAGCGAGTCAATTTACCCGGAGAAGGAACCCATGAAAAAAGTATTGCACCTGCACCTGAATCAAGATGACACAACGGAAGTCGTCCATTTTCTCGATCAAGCGATTGAAATTCGCAGCATTGGCTGCCATGGCGACAACGGCCTGGCCGAGCGGCTCATTGCCGGGTACGACGGACAGGTGGACGCCATTGCCCTAGATGGGATGCCCGACGTGTTGGAATTGGGCGCCGCGCGGGTGGCGCACGTGGTGGGCGAGAACCTGGCGCAGCAGGCCACCCAGACGCCGGTGGTCAACGGCCGTACCATTCGCGCCGGTCTGGAGCGGTGGGGCGTCATCCTGGCTGACCGCGCCCAACCCGGCATCTTCGCGCAAAAGCACATCCTCATGGTTCCCGGCCTTAACCACAATGGTCTGGCGCAGGCGTTGGCCCGCCGCAGCGCCAACATCCGCTATGCCGACCCTGTCGTTTATTTTGCCCTGCCGCAGTTCCCCGGCGTGGGCAGCCCGATGACCCTTGACCAGGCGGCCGTCCCCACCCTGGAACAGCTCAAAGAGGCCCCGTTTCGCCGCATCAAGCCGCAGCCCGGCAGCCCCGGCACGGCGCGCGCCGCCGATCCCTTCCACTGGGCAGACGTGCTGGCGGGAGACGTTGGCGCCATCCGCCGTTACGCCCCGGCCGAACTGAAGCGCAAAACCATCGTCGTGGAACATGCCACTGAGGATGACCTGGAAGATTTGCGCCAGCGCGGGGCGTCTATTTTGGTGACGATGATGCCTTCGCTGAATGGGGTGGGCAGCCTGGGTAAATGGCCGGCGGCCGTCATTGAGGCCATTCTTGTGGCCCTGCGCCCGGCCGCCAACACGCCTCTCACCGAAGACACCTATCTCGACCTGATGGCTGACATTAAGTGGACGCCGACTATTCGCTACCTGCAAGCGGCCGATGTCGGTATCAATAAATTCGCCTTCGTCATCCATCCCCTCAACGTGGGGTTTATTCATAAGCATCGCCTTTTCCGCTGGACGCGCTTTTTGCCAGATGAATTGGTGGAACGCACAGCCGCTTATATGCCGCCGATGTATATCTCGCGCATCACCGGGGGGCAGTCGCCGACCACCGGGCAAAAAATCGAAGGCTACCTGATCAGCCTGGCGGCCACGCCACGCCAGATGATGCAGCGCGGCGAACGCTTCACGTATGACCGCTTGAACAAGTCGGCGAAGATGGCAGAGCGGTTTGGCGCGCGCATCATGGGGCTGGGCGCATTCACCAGCGTCGTGGGGGATGCGGGCATCACGGTGGCGCATGAGGCGGACATCGCCATCACCAGCGGCAACAGCCTGACGGTGGCGGCGACGCTGGAATCGGCGAAGCAGGCGGTGATGCGTTTGGGGATGCAAGATTTGACGAAAGGCAAGGTGATGGTCGTGGGCGCGACCGGTTCGATTGGCTCCATTTGCGCGCGGCTGCTGGCGCAGGCGATTTTTGACGTGGTGCTGGTCTCGATTGAGCCGGAGCGTCTGATTGAATTGAAGCGTCTGATTCAAAGCGAGACGCCGGGGGCAAAGGTCGCCATTGCCACCCGCGCCGATGAGTATTTGCCGGAATGTGACCTGATTGTGACGGCCACGTCGGCGTTTGGGCAGCGGGTGGTGGATATTACGCGCTGTAAACCGGGGGCGGTGATTTGTGATGTGGCACGGCCGTTGGACATGAGCGCGGCCGAAGCGGCGCTGCGCCCGGATGTGCTGGTCATTGAAAGCGGCGAAGTGCTCATCCCTGGCGACATTGATTTTGGCTACGATATTGGCCTGCCGCCGAAGACCTCGTATGCCTGCCTGGCGGAGACGGCGCTGCTGGCGATGGAAGGGCGCTTTGAGGATTACACGTTAGGGCGCAACATCACCATCGAGCGGGTAAAAGAGATTTACCACCTGTTCAAGAAGCACCAGTTCCAACTGGCAGGGCTGCGCTCCTTTGGCGGCTACGTGACCGAGGAGCAGTTCCAGGAGAAGGTGGAGCTGGCGCAGCAGTACCGCGCGGACCCGAAGCTATTTGCCCGCGTGCAGGCGGCGGCGGCGGCTAAGTTGAAGACGATCCCGGTGATGTCCAAAGGGGTGAAGGCGTCTACTGGCTCCGGGCGGAAGTGGCTGCTGGCGGGGGCGGGGGTGTTAGCGGCCGGCTGGCTGTTGGGGCGCAAGCGGCAGGTCTAAGCGGCCTTCTTCGCCTGGATATACCTAACCTGGACAAGCCAGAAAAGAATTTAACGCAAAGACACAAAGAGGCAAAGGAAAAAAATCCTTTGCGCCTTTCTTCCTTTGCCCCTTTGCGTTAAAAATCCTTGTACATCATGCAAACATCTCATTGGAAAGGTACTAAGAAAAAGATTTGGGGTTTTCTCATAGCTTGTCAGGGGGCAAGCCAATCGTCAATCGCAAATCGTTAATCGTAAATCCTATAACGTTCAATGACAAAATTTCAGCAACTATTGGACATGCCCGTAGATCGCTCTAAAATGGCAGCAACGATACTACCCGAATGATGGCGCGAGAACGGCAATATGTGGATCGTATTATGACAGATGTCAGCTATGAACGGTTACATTATGCACTCCCCGTCATCAATTTGCGGGATAAACTAATAGGAGTTACATGAGGAAAGATGGCAAAGAAAATAAAACAAAAACATCAGGCGCAAAAACGTGAAACGAATTGGCTCTTAATTGGCGGTGTGGTCGCCATTGGGGTTATTGCCCTATTTGGGCTGCTTTTCTTATCGCTGCGGGAGCCAGAACAGGCAACCCTGGCCACTTATTGCGCCGATAACCCTGGTCGCTGTATCACACAAGGCAACAAAAATGCCAGGGTAACGGTGGTGGAAGTGTCTGACTTTGGCTGTGTCCACTGCCGTAATTTCCATGCAGAGACAAAACCGCTGATAGACCAGCAGTTTATTGATACCAATCAACTCTATTGGGTGGTACTGCCTTATGCGTTGTCATCCACCACACTGCCGGCGAGCAATGCGGCTATGTGCGCCAATGAACAAGGCGCTTTCTTTGAGTACAGTGAAGCCTTGTTTGCGCAGCAAACTGAAGCAGTAGCGTTGACGCGCGCCGGCTTTGAACAGGCTGCCCAGGCGTTGGGGCTAGAGATGGATGCCTTTGCGCAATGCCTCAGCGAAGGACGTTATAATACGATCATCAATAATAACATGAATGCAGCGAGGTCAGTACGTGTATCGGCGACGCCCTCCTTCTTTGTTAACGACCGGCTATTGGAAGGAGCGCAACCTTTTACCGTCTTCCAACAACGTATTTCATCCCTGCTCAACAATTAGGTACATGATGATGCGTATAGAAAACGATTGGCAAATTAAGATAATTCAATTGCTGTCTGTTGTGGGTATTGTGATTGCTTACTTTTTGTATTTGTACCATGAAGGCAGCTTAATCGGCGTGTGTACCCCCAGCAGTTGGGACGATTGTGGACAGGTAAGCGGCCCCGGCGCGCCCTATGCGTCGGTTGGTCCTATTCCGGTCGCTCTAATTGGCATGATAGGGTACATAGCCATCTTTGGACTGACCTGGCTGCGCGACTGGCTGCCCCTTTTAGATGAATACGTGCCCGAATTAATGCTGGGCATGACGGGGTTGGCCTTTTTGTTTTCGCTGTGGCTGACGGTATTAGAAATTTTTGTCATTCATGCTGTCTGCCGCTACTGTGTCATTTCCGCCACCATCGTGACCGTGATGTTTGTGTTATCCATAAGCTATCTGCGCTCTGTAAATCATTCTGCTGATGCGTAGTATGGTCAGACCTGGCAGATTTTTGACCTGAGTCATAACTACTAAGACTTTTGGGGTAGTTTGTTTAGTTTGCTGGTTTGTTTGCCAGCCAACTAACAAGCCAACCAACGTAGTAGTTACCCTGAGTTAAAAATCTGCCAGGCATTCAGTGAAAGCAGAGGTGTGACCATGAGACTGGAACTGGTGAAGGATTGGATGTCGCGTGACGTGATGACTGTTACGCCAACGATGTCCCTGCATGAGGCGGACGCGCTAATGCGGTTACATGGTATTCGTCGGCTGCCGGTGGTGGTGGACGGCCGTCTCGTGGGCATTATCACCTCTGGCGATCTCCGGGAGGCAGACACGGCGCGCTTGCGTGACCTGGGCGTGACCACACGCAATGATTCGCTTTCCCAGTTGATCGTTGCCCAAATCATGACGCCCGACCCGTTGACAATCTTGCCTGACAAAACCATTGGCGAGGCGGCCCAGCAGATGCTGCAATATGCGATTGGGGCGCTGCCTGTGGTTGCCGCCGGTGGTGAACTGGCGGGCATCATCACAGAATCAGACATCTTCCGCATGGTGGTGCATGATTGGATGAGCGCACAAGGAAGTTCAACCGAACCATACACGCGCTATGACGTGTAATAACCATTGTTGTAATCAGCAGTTTGCACTCACCGGCGCAAACTGCAAAAGAGAGGCTTTACGATGACCGAGTTTGGCGTACCGCGTGAAGTACGCGACCTGGAAATGCGTGTGGGGTTGACGCCAGGGGGGGTATTGGCTCTGGAACAGGCTGGCCATACGGTTTATGTGGAACATGACGCAGGGCAGCGCGCCGGTTTTAGCGATGAGGCTTACCGCAAAGCTGGCGCGCAAATTGTGTATTCGGCCGCTGAAGCTTACGGCCGTGCCGAGATTGTCGTCAAAATTGCCCGTCCCACGGCCGCTGAGCACCAACTGTTTCGCCCTGGGCAATCCATTCTATCCTTTTTACACCTGGCGGTGGCTTCGGGTGACTTGTTGCAAGCATTGCAAGAGAAACAAATCACGGCTATTGCTTACGAGATGCTGGAAAAACCAGACGGCCGTCGCCCTGTGTTGATTACCGCCAGCGAGGTGGCCGGTTGGCTGGCGCCCACCGTCGCCGCAGAAATGCTGCGCAGCGACCACTTTTTTGCCGGCGGTCGCCATGGGCTGGGCGTGCTCTTAAGCGGCTTGCCCGGCGTCCCGGCGGCAACCGTCGTCATTGTTGGCGCCGGCGTGTTAGGACAAAATGCGACGCGCGCCTTTGTTGGCGCCGGCGCCGAAGTGATTGTGCTCGACCAGCGGCACGTACATTTGCGCAAAATCCATGAAGAGTTTGGCGGGCGCGTCACCACCATGTTTTCCAGTGAATATAATCTGAAACGCGCGGTGCAATTTGCCGATGTGTTGGTGGGCGCCGTCTACGTCGCCGGTGAACGCGCGCCGGTGCTGATCACGCGCGAGATGGTACGCTCGATGCGGCCGGGCGCGGTGATCATTGATTTTTCCATTGATCAGGGTGGGTGTGTGGAGACCAGCCGACCGACTACGCTGCGCGATCCCGCCTACGTCGTGGAGGATGTCGTCCATTACTGCGTGCCGAATTTAACGGCCGTTACTGCCCGCACCACCAGCCATGCTGTCACCAATGCCACCATTCCCTATCTGTTGGCAATTGGTGGCAAGGGACTCTTAGACGCCATCCGCGAAGACCCGGCGCTAAGCAAAGGGGTGAACGTTTACCAGGGCAAGCTTGCCCATGCCGGTGTTGCGGCTGCTTTGGGGCTAGAAGCAGCCATTGACTTAGCTGCTGCCGCCAATCTGTCACAGGGAGCTAATCAATGAACTGGGAAACATTGTATCGTCGTAAATTGACAGACGTCACGACAGCTTTAGGAAAAATTAAATCGGGCGACCGCATTTACCTGGGAGGTGGCGCCGGTGTGCCTGTTGTCTTATCACAGGCTTTGATCGAGCGCGCCGCCGACCTGCGCGACGTGGAAATCACCCACATTTTAACCTTTGCCGATGCCCCTTACGTCAAACCAGAGTATGCAGGCATCTTTCGCGTCAATGCGCTCTTCATTGGGCATAATGTCCGCAAAGCAGTGCAGGAAGGGCGCGCCGACTTTACGCCGATCTTTTTGTCTGAGATTCCAGAATTGTTCCGCAATGGGCAACTGCCCATTGACGTGGCCCTCGTTTCGGTGACGCCCCCAGATGAGCATGGCTTTTGCAGCTTTGGCGTTGAGGTGGGTACGACCAAACCGGCGGCCGAAGCGGCCAAAATTGTCATCGCCGAAATCAACCCGCGTATGCCGCGCACGCTGGGCGACAGTTTTATTCACATCAGCCGCTTTGACCATATCGTGGAAGTGGATTACCCCATCCCCGAAGCGCCGCAAGGGGGCAGCTCGGAGGAGCATCTGAAGGTGGGCGAACACATTGCCGCGATGATTCCCAATGGAGCTACCCTACAAATGGGCATCGGCAGTATTCCCGATGCGGTGCTGCAAAATTTGGGGGGACATAAAGACCTGGGCATTCACACCGAACTGTTTTCTGACGGGGTAATTGACCTGGTAGAAAGCGGCGTCATCTCGTGCGCGCGCAAAAGTTTTCACCCTGGCAAAATTGTCGTCGGCTTCTTGTTTGGCACGAAGCGTCTGTATGATTTTGTCAACAACAACCCGATTGTGGAGATGCACCCCACCGATTACGTCAACGACCCGTTTAATATTGCCCGCAACGACAACATGGTCGCTATCAACTCTGCGTTACAGGTGGATTTGACCGGGCAGGTATGCGCCGATTCGATTGGCCCCCGCTTTTACAGCGGCGTGGGCGGGCAAGTTGACTTCATCCGCGGCGCGGCGCGCGCGAAAGGCGGGCTGCCGATCATTGCCTTCCTGGCGACGGCCAAAGGGGGCACAATTAGCCGGATCGTGCCCAAATTGACGGAAGGGTCGGGCGTGGTGACGACGCGCAATGACGTGCATTACGTGGTGACAGAGTATGGCGTCGTTGACCTGTATGGCAAGTCGGTGCGCCAGCGGGCGCAGCTGCTGATCAATATTTCTGCTCCTGAGTTCCGTGATGAACTGACGCGCGCGGCGCAGGGATTGGGGTATATTTGAGGGAAGCTAGCAAAACAGGAACACAGAGATTTACAGAGTTATTCTCCGTGTAACTCTGTGACCCTTTATTCCAAATATCAATGATATTTGCGCAAGATGCGGCCAGCAATGCCTGGCCCTTCATAAACCAGCCCGGTGTAAAGCTGTACCAGCGCCGCCCCGGCGTCTAGTTTGGCTTTGACGTCAACGGCCGTTTGCACGCCCCCCACCCCAATTACCGGCAAATTACCGTGTGTATGCTGCACGATATAGCGGATGATGGCGTTGCTCAGGTCGCGTAACGGCCGTCCGCTCAACCCACCTGTCTCATCCTGCCACGAGCTGCTAAGCCCCTGGCGGCTGAGGGTGGTGTTCGTGGCGATGAGGCCGTCCATACCTGTGTTGGTAACAGCGTCCAGAATCCCGTCTAGCTCTTGCCAGGTGAGGTCGGGAGCAATTTTGACGAGCAACGGCCGTTTGCGTATCCCATGCCGTTTCGCCAGCACCTCGTTTTCCACGCGCAGCGTGCGCAGTAAATGCCCCAGATAATTCCCCCCTTGCAGCTCGCGCAGCCCCGGCGTGTTGGGCGAACTGATATTGACAGCCAGGTAATCGGCCGTTTTGTACACCGCGCGCATCACCTGCATATAATCCAGCGGCGCATCTTCCAGCGAGGTCGCCTTTTGTTTGCCCAAACTGACGCCAACGATCAGGTCCCCTTTTTGTTGGGCGAGGGTGTGCAGGCGGGAAACGGCCGTGATCACCCCCCCATTCGGAAACCCCATACGGTTAATAATCGCCGCATCTTCCGGCAGGCGAAAAATGCGCGGTTTCGGGTTCCCCTCCTGTGGTTTCGGCGTCAGCGTGCCCACTTCCACGTGCCCAAAACCGAGCAGCCCCAGTCCACACGCCACACGCGCCTCCTTGTCAAACCCGGCGGCAATGCCCAGCACGTTGGGGAATGTCAGACCAAACGCTTCTACCGGCTGCGCGGGCAGCTCTCCGGCAATCGTTTGCAGCAGCGCCCGTCCCATGCGAAAGCGCTGCGCCAGTTGCAGCGCGACCAGCGTGCGGTCATGCACCGTTTCCGCATCCATGCGTTTGAGTATCGGAAAAACAAATTTCTGATAAATGGTCATGGGCGCTAATTGTAAAGCGCAACTGGCCGTAAGGGTAGCGCGATTTTACAAAACCGCGCTACCGGTAAACCCCCTCAATATACACCTCCCCCTCGCGCAGTTCCATCGTCCTGATTTCAATGGGCAGTTGCAGTTTGGCGTACACCTGCTGCGCCTGCGCCACCGCCAGCAGCACAAAATCGGGCGCAGTGGCCCCGGCAATGCCCACTTCCTCCACGCGCCCTTCGACACGGCCGTTTTCCAACCACACCACCGCCCGCCCAAACACCGGCGCGCGCAGCCCCATCACGTGAACCAGCGCCCCGCCCGTCACCCCGTCCGGGTGAATGGCGACCTGCGGATGGCTGATAGGCAAATTGCGCGGGGCCATAAACCAGGCCAGCGTCTCCATCGCCATGCGGTCGGTGACGGTCACGCTAAACGACTCCCCCACCGCATCCCGCGCCTGCCAATGGGCGCGAATCTCGGCGATTTCCGGGTGCAAAATCGGCTCCACTTCTATCAATTCCACCTGCGCGGCCACGCTGAACCAGGCAAACGCATTCGCCAGCAGCAGCATGGCGGCAATCCAGAAGTTGGTAGCGGTCAGGTAAGGTTTGAGTATTTTCATAACAATCGGTAGTCCGTAATCGGTAGTCCGTAATCGTCACTCGTCACTCGTCACTCGTCACTCGTCACTCGTCACTCGTCACTCACTCCCACAACTCCAGGCGGGCGCGAAACTCTTGCGATAATTTGCGCGCGTTTTCCAGACGGCGTTCCAGGCCGATGCCCAGGCCGACGAGCAGCGCGCCGAGCAGCAGCAGGACGTAGGTATTTAGCTCTAGCAGGGGTTCGACAAGCTGCCCGGCAACGGCCGTAACCACTCCTGCCACCCCCGCATACAACAACCGCCGCAGCCGCCGCAAACTGCCCAACCAGACGAGCAGCAGCCCTTCCAAAATCATCAACAGCGCATACCAGCCGCCATTGCTGCCAAACGACTGCCAGAAAGCAGAGCCAAGCAGCAGCAGCACGCCGGCGCGATCAATCCAACGCGCGGCCGCGCGGCTGCCATCGTCCACCTTCGTCAGGCCACGCTGCCACTCCAACCAGCCCACAAGCAGCAGGTACACCCCTGCCGGCAGCGCAAACAGTTGCAGTTCACGCGCCCCTTGCAGCAGCAGCAGCCAGACGCTCCACGCGCTCAGCAGCAGCCACAGCGCCAGGTAGCTGAGACGCGGCCGTTTCTCCACCAGCGCCGCTACCAGATAAAACAGACCCAACACCAAAAACGTGCGCGTGATCATCAACACCTGCTGCGCCGCCATGGGGACCAGCTGTGGCCGGGATCTGAGCGCAGCCAACAAAAGCAGCAGAACGCCCGCGCCCAACAGGATGCTCCACAGCAAGGATAGCCCGGAAACAAGCCACCCACTGCGGTAAAACGGCCGTTCCCACACCCCGGCCCACGCCCAAAACGCCCGCACCTCCGGCCGCCACAGGCGCAGCCCGTATCCCACCAGCCCATACGCCGCCGCCAACACCGCCAGCGCTACCGGGTAGGCCATCACTGACCAATCCAACCAGGCCACCAGCTGCATCATCATCGCCAGGCCAAAGACCAACGCCAGGTAGGCCAGCATTCCCAACCCCCAAAACGAGGCCAGCACGCCGACCATCACGCCATGCAGCAGCGTCACCAATGTGCCCGCGCCGCCGCCAATAAGCGCCAAAAGCTGCCCAATGCCGATATTGGCGAACAGCAGCAAAAAGAGCGGCAGCGACCAGCCTCCCAGATGTAACTGCCAGCGCCGATCCGTCACCGTCAGCAGCGGCCGTTCGTGGCGCAGCTCCATCACCAACAACCCGGCAAACAACGTCAACGCTGTCATCGGCATAAAAGCAAGCGCCACTTGCACCGGCGTATCCGTAAGGCCCAGCCAGCGAATGGCGGCCAATGCCGTAAATTGCAGCCACAGCCAGGCCACCAGCAGCCAGATGCGCAGGCGGAAGCGGAACAGGGCGTAAAAGAAAACGGCCGTGCCCAATCCCAAACAGACAAACCAACGCCACTCGCTCTCAACGGCGGGCAAACTGCTTAAGGCCGCCCCGGCAAACGCCACGCCATACAACGCCAGCGCCCACCAGCGCGTCACCCGCAGCCAGATAGCTTGCGGCCAGGCGATCACATCTGCCCAGGGGAAGGGGTCATTGAACTTTTGCCCCATTAGCGTTGGCTCCATGCCCCAGGCGGCGTCCAGCCAGCGCGCCAACAGCAGCGCCAACACAATGCCCGGCCACGCCGCCAGCCCATAATCATCTAGCCGCACATTCAGCAAATCCACCGCAGCCCAATAAGGCGCGATGGCGATGCCCACCGCCACATGGAACAACCACGCCCACCGCTGCCACACGGCCGTCAGCGCATACACCAGCGCCCCCAGGCCAAACCCCACCAGCGCGCCCGTCGCCGTCGCCAACGAGGACGGCAAACCGGCTACGACCAGCAGTCCCATCATCCACAGCAGCGGCGTGGCATACCGGCGCAGTTTGAACTTCTCTAACAACCAGGCCAGCGCCAGGTAAACGGCCGCCGTCCCTTCCAACATCCAGCCAAAGAAATGCTCACGATCCCATCCCCATTCCACCTGAATCAAGCCCAGGGCCATGGGGAACAAGACGGCGGCCGGAAATATCCAGGCCGGTTCGCGGAAAATGCGCGCCGACAGGGCCGCCAGCGCGGTGTTGAACAGCAGCACGCCGATCAACGCCGGGCGGTCGGGTGAGACGAGGAGCATGGCGACGACGGCCGTGCCATACGCCACCAGGTACAACGGCCAGCGATACGCCGCCTCCCAACGCGCCACCCGTCGCCCCACCGCCAACAGCGGCCAGGCAAAAGTCAACACCAGCAGCCCTATCCCCGTCTGGCTGACGCCGGGGAGCAGCAGCCGCAGCAAAAACGTGGCCCAAATGGGCAGCAAGATCGTGGCGTGATAGAGAAAACGGGCGTGGCGCGTGGAGTGTGGCGCGGCGGGCGTGGGACGATTGAACTGGTAATCAACCCAGGTTGCTCCCAGGTAGAAGGCAATCGCCAGGGCCAAGGAAAGGGTGGAAACGGCCGTATCCGCCAATCCCCACAGCAGCGCATACGGAACCAGGGCGTGCGCCACGATCAACGGCGGCCAACTCCACGCCCCTAACCCGACCAACTGCGCCAACCGCGCCCCCACGGCCAACAGCGCCAGCGCCAATATCACCCAACTGACACTGTACCACGCGCCCACTGCGCCAAACAGCCAATGCGTCAGCAGTGTCCACGGAATGACGACCAGGCCGCTGGCGAGCCAGGCGAAACGGCGTTTGCGAAACAAAGCAGCCGCCGCCGCATACAGACCGCTCACCAGGGTCAGCGCCAAAATCGCCCACAGTTCGCGGGTAGGGCCGCCACCCAACCAGACCAGATTGCGCACCAGCGCCGCAAAAATGGCCGCCACTGAAATGACCCAACCGGCGATGAGCAGCGGCCGTCGGTACAGTCGCCAGGCGTTGCGGAAGAACACGGCTTTGGGCTGTGTGTGCGCCAGGTGGCAAAGGCGACGTTCCAAGAAGATGTAGACAATGGACAGCAGGGCGATCAACACGGCCGAACGGCCGCTGCCATGACTAAACACTTTCACCAGCAAACCGCCGCCCAATGTGAACGTCCAGATGCTGGCGTGCGCCCATACGCCGGCGTCAAACTGCCAGGCGTAGAGGGCAAAGGCCACGCCCACCAGCAGGGGCGCGGCAGCAACCCACAGCAGTTCGGTTTCTGACCAGTAATAGGCCATGCCCGCCAGCGCGCTGACCAGGCCAACGGCCGTTAACCAGAAGCCAACGCGATACATAGGCGCGGTGACGCGGCGCGGCTGGTCGAGCGCCTGCTCCAGACGCATCGCCAGCAAAATATATGCGCCGGGGATGGCGGACAACAGCGCCGGCCAGAACACCGTGTCCAGGCGCAGCCAACGCGCCCCCGATATCAGGGCGACTGGCAGCAGCAGTCCGCCCACGTAAAAGGCGCGTGGTTTGTGCAGCAGCCAGACAGCGGCGATATAAAATGCAGAGACCACAAACAGGGTGATCGTCGCCCAACTGAGCGGATTGCGCGTCTCAATGAGCAGGGTGATGGCGGCGATATTGCTGAGATGCGCCGCCATTTGCCAGGGACGGCCGTACTCCCAATGCAGCCGCCGCAGCCGCAGGCAGAGCCAGAGCAGTCCCCAGGCTAACACGGCATAGAGCAGCGCCAGCTCCCCCGACACGGCGCTGTTGTTGACCCACAGCAGCCATACCCAGGCCACCAACGGCAGCGCCGCCAGCCAATGGAACAGCGCCGGGCGCATTTTTTGTAAGCGCGGCCGTGCCAGCAAGGTTTGCAGGGCGGGTTCGCTTTGCCGATGCGCCAGGTAGGCCAGCCAACCGTTGAGGCCAAGCCAGTTACCCAGAGCGTAGATGAGGAGTGGGCGATTGAGCAGCAGCAGCGGTGGCAGCAGCGCCAGCGCGGCGCTGACAACGGCCGCGCCGTACAGCGGCGACCAGAAGCCAGGCTTTTCAGAAGAAGCCTGGCTTCTCATTCGCAAGCGCAGCGCGGCGACGACGTGCAAAATGGAGAGCAGCGCCCAGGGCAGCGCCAGTTCGGCCGGGGTCGCGCCGCGCCCCGCCTGCCATGCGCCAGAGCCGGTAATGAGCAGCAAGCTCAGCAGCCAGAGTGGGCGCGCGTCTTGCCAAAGCAGGGCGACAAGCAGCATGACCAGCGCCAGCAGCGGATGGATGAGGGCGACCGCCTGTACGTGGGTCAACGCCCAGAATCCAGACAAGATGACCAGCAGCCAGCCGACGGCAACGGCCGTATACCCATATTCCTGCTTTAATTCGTCATCCATGCGGCGCAGCCACCAGCCCGTTACCAGGTAAGCGGGGGCCAACAGCGCCCAGCCCAACGCATACCAGGCAAAATGAACGTGCCAGATGTTCAACAGCACGCGCGCGCTGAGCCACGCGGCGATGGGGAAGGCGATGGCTGCCGCCCAGGCCAGCAAGCGCATCCGCAAACGACTCGTGCTAAGGGTGAGCGTCACTCCCCCTAACCACCAGGCGAATGCGGCCGCCAGGGCAAAGGGTATTGTGTCACGGTCGCTGAGGAAGGTACGGGCGAAACTGACGAGCATGATGGGTACGGCCGTCACCAGCCCCATTTCCGCCAGGGAATTGCCCAGAAAGCGCCATTTTTGCGGGGTGTAGGGGAGAAATTGGCCGCTCAGAACCAACAGCAGGGAAACGGCCGTCACGCCCAACGGCCACCAATCAACGGCCAGCCCAAACAGTTGCAGCACAGACAACGCCAGGCTGATCAGCGCCGCGCCCAGCAAATAGCCAAAGAACTCTGCCTGGAGCAGGTAAGCGGTGAGGGCATACGCGGCCAGGCTGACGAGGGAGGTGAGCAGCCACACTTGCGGCCAGGTTCCGGCCGGGAAGCCGCCGGAGATGTAAAAAGCGACAAAATCAAGGGGGACGAGCAGGGAGGCGACGGCCGTGAGCGCAATGCCCGACCCGCGCAGCTTCATGTGGGTTTGTACGTACCAGCCCAGGCCGTAAAACAACGCCGTGAAGCTGCCCAAGAAGCCGATTTGGGCAATGGGCGGGAAGGTGTTCCAGTTCCACGCCACCCAGGAAACGCCAGAGCCAAAGAGTAAAATGACGCCCAGGAATAAGATGGCGTGCAGGGTACGTTCGGAGAGCAGCGATTCCCATACCCGATCCCAGGTCAACTGCGGCCGTTTGGGGCGGGTGATGGCTACGGCAGGAAGCGCGTCGGCTGCGGCAGGAAGCGCG
>JACSRF010000596.1 GCA_014879875.1 Anaerolinea sp. | reverse complement strand
TTCTCAATATCTCGTGGAGGAGTGCGCATCCTCAGATGCGCATCTGAGGATGCGCACTCCTCTCACCTCAATTTATTGAGATGATACGGACAAATCTTCTGAGATTTGTCCAATCTTGCTAAAAGGGCAAGCTCCGGGTTTGAGGACCCGGAGCTTTAGTTAGGAAGGAGGAGGAAAACGAATTGTTAAGCATTTATTTTACTTGCTTGATAACAGCATAAGGGTTTTGCTGTTAATGGTAAATAGGAAATAGTCACTACCAGACACCCGATTTCCAGGAAAAATTGGATGCCTGACTTGAATGGCGAGCTAGTTTTCGAAACGAGAGTCGTCTAGCTGGCGACGTTGTTTTGCGGTTTCATCGGGGTCAGCCGTGTGTGGTTGTGCTGCTTTGGCGGCCGCTTCTGTCGCCGCGGCGACGGCCGTTTGCAATAACTCATCAGGCATTCGCTGGACGTGCTGCCATTTACCACAGTGAGGGCAGCGGTCTATGCGGAAAGTGACCAGGCGTAAGCTCCACAGATGAATGGCGAAGGGGCGCTTGCAGCGCGCGCAAATGGTCCCGCCTAAAGGGCCGCTCAGGATAGGCTTATCTGCTTCACGACGGCCGCGATTGGCGAGCCAGGCAACAACCATCCGCCCACCCAGGCTGAGGATGAGTAGGGGGACAATGATCCAGATAAGAAAATTGCCAGCTTCAGAGGCGCTGACGAAGTTACGAGTGATGCGATTGCTATTAATTTCCTGCCCATCATGGGTATAACCGACAGCGCTTAAGGTGTGGACGCCCAACGCATAATTGTCCGTTTTGAATTGCAGCCGGAAGGGAGCTTCCGTATCGCTGCCGATTGCGGTGTCGTCAATAAAAAAAACGACTCGTTGCAGGTTATCTGGGCCATCAATGCGGAAAGAGAATGTCCCTTGAATGTTGGCGCCATTGCCATAGCCAAAATCGCGTCGTAAGCTCAGTTTCAGAGTGGCATCATTCTGGGCATGGAGGGGCATAGCCAACCATAGCCACATGCAAATGAAGTATATCCAGGTTGGTTTCTTGCTCATGCTATTCTGTTGTTGGCGCTGCCGACTGTTGCATGAGGTTAATCAGTTCGTCTATGCGGTTGCGCCGATACAGGTGCAGTAAGAATTCGCGGACCCACGTCTTTTTACCGCCGACATGGATCTGCTCATTATCCAGGCCAAGCGTCGTAGCCATGCTTGCCAGTTGTGCCTGGTTGTAATGAGCCAGTAAATATTGGCGCAGGATGGTGGGCGGGGAACTGACGTTTATCTTTTCCAGACGGGGTAGGTGTTCTGGAGGAGCCGGGGTGAGGATGCGCTCAACAGCGAGGGAGAGCGTCTCTATTTGTGTTCGCTCTTCGGCCAGGTCCATGATGTTCAGAATGAGTTGGTTCATGTCTTGCTGTAGGGTCATGACTTCGTTTTCGCCAATGTTCAGGTCAAACATGAGGTCGAGTACGTCATCACGGCCGAATCGCTGCCGTATCTGATCGTAGATCATTTGGCGGTCAAAGCCGGAGTCGGTTGTGGACCGCCGTTCTCGCTGTGGCGGTGGCGGGAGCAGGGTTGTGGCGCCGGGCATGGTGGCAGGAATGGCGACGGCCGTTAACGGCCGTAATAAACTCCACACCCACACGGCTGCCCCGGCAAAGAGCATCCCTGTCAGCACCGGGTAAAAAAAGCCCAGCTCGGCCATCATCTCATCCCGACCAAATGTCCCCAGGAACGTGTCCAACAACACGGCCGTTGTCACCGTTAGCAGTCCAATACCCCAAACCAACGACGGCCGGCGCAGAAAAACTACCAGCAAGGTAACGACCACGAACAGTTTCATCATGAAGAGAAGTGTCATGCAAACGATTTTAGCACTCACCTCCGGCTGTGCAACGTCATTGGCTGAATAGGGCGAGGGATGGTATCATCGCCGCGTATGGGTAACGTAAACGTGACCTGGCACAAGTACAACCTATTCCTGGTGTGGTGCATCTTGCTGCTCGCTGCCTGCCACCCGGAAACGGCCGTGCCCACCAGAGCCGTTGTGGCCGTTGTTCCTACTTTCACCGACAGCGTTTTGCCTTCAACCTGGACACCCCAACCGCCAACCACATTGCGTGTGATCGCTGCAGTGGCGACGCTTGGCCCGTCACTCACTCCCAGTATTACCCCTATTCTACCAACCAATACACCGCGCCCCACGGCAACTCCCACACCGACGCCAACAATCATCGCCTCGCCAACCCGTTACGTGAGCTACATGCCCACCCTGGTTCCCAGTACGGAACTTGGGCCAAGCAAATTAGGGCTGCATGTCATCCGCAACAATGATGCCTGGATCAATGAATTTGTACGCCAGGGACAACCGTCGGTCATCAAAGCATTAGATGATTTTGGTTACGTGGCGGCAATCAAAGCAACGTCTCCGCGTACCATAGTTGTTGGCCGATTTAATTATCCAATACAAGATTATGGGGGCAGCCCGGAAGAGTCTGCCCGCCGCTTTGTAGCCGATCAACTTGACCAATACCTGGCAAATCCGGCCGTTGATTACTGGGAAGGTTGGAATGAACCCGACCCCAACCTGGATAACATGCCCTGGTATACACGCTTTGAACAAGAACGTGTGCGTTTGTTAGCGCAGTATGGGCTGCGGGCGGCCGTTGGTGGTTTTGCCACCGGTGTCCCTGAAATGGATGAATTTGAGTTGTTTGTCCCGGCAATTGAAACCGCCATTCAGCATCGCGGCATTCTCACCTTGCATGAATATGGCGCGCCAGACATGACATTTCTTTATGGCGCCGCTTTGCCAGGATACTCGCCCCATGCGAATCGCGGGGCGCTGACCTTCCGCTATCGTTGGTATTATGAAGAAATTTTGAAACCGCGTGGCCTGGTTATTCCACTGGTCATTTCCGAAGCTGGCATTGATGGCATCATTGGCAATCGCCCAGGTCCAGATGGGTATGGATGGGCTGATTTTCAAGATTATTGGGTGCAGCAAGGATGGGGCAGCAACGGCGTCGAAGCATTTGTCAACCAACTGGCCTGGTACGATAATGGGGTGCGCCAGGATGGTTACGTCATTGGGTTCACCATCTTTACGGCCGGTGGCATTGGCCATTGGCGGACCTACGATATTAATGCTATTTTGCCCGACTTAACCCGCTATGTTGTTGGGCAGCAATTTAGTCAGCAATAACTGTTTGCAACGAGAGCTATCTGTTTTGCGTAGTAGGAGCAGGTGTTATGAAAACAGAACGAGAGGAAAATAAAGTGGAAAATGATAAAGAAGTAGCCTTGCGCAAAGATCCTGGCTTTTGGCGCGAAGTATGGCAGCAAATTCGACTTGTATGGCGGTTAGTCCGCGATCCGGAAGTACCGATTTATCTCAAGATACTTCCACTCCTTACCGTGATATATTTACTCATTCCGCTCGATTTGCTGCCAGACGTCCTGATCGGGTTAGGACAGTTAGATGATTTGACCGTGTTGCTGGTCGGGTCAAAATTGTTCGTTGAATTTGCGCCGCCACATATAGTGTCTCGTCACATGCAAGACATTCGCGTGCAAGACGGTTACGCACCACACGCCGCTCACAATGCGCTAACAGCCGATGACCCAGACGCCATTGCCGAGACGATTATCATTGACGCCGAGCACGAGGTTGTGCTGTCTAATAAACCCCAAGCTGGTTCATAAGAAGGTCACCCCACCAGTACCAGCCAGTTACCAGAAAAGCACAACAGCAGCAAATGAGCAGTAAAATGACAACAATCGCCCAGGTAATAATCCGTTTCCGTTTGTTTGCCTGGGCGTTGGGGTCATGCGCGACCAAAGGGGGCGCGGCCACATGGGCTGTTTCTGCTTTAGGTATGGATGGTGACGATGGCTTTACTATTGGTTCAGCGTCGGGTTCCAGGTCAACAGTCGGTTGAATAGTGGCCGGAGGAGCAAACAGGTCTGGCTGGTTGTGTTGCGCGATGGATTCTTCAATGGTAGGAAAAGGAACCGCGGGCAGGTCATCTACATCTTCGTTCTCATCCCAGGCTGCTAATTCTGGTGTGGACGTGACCGCCGCTGTTTTTATGCCGGGGATCGCTGCCAACAGATTTGACGCTCCCTCCACCGCCTCCATGAACTTCAGCACAATACTGCTGCCAAGTAAAATTTCCTGGCCTGCCTGCAACAGCAGCGGTTCTCCGGTCAGGCGCTGCCCATTTACAAACGTACCATTGGTACTCCCCAAATCCTGAATCTGGTATCCTGCTTCATCTTGTGTGAGGCGCGCGTGCTGCCGCGACACTTCCGGATCGGAGATAACAACGTCTACCAGTGGATCACGTCCAATAATGAGTGACTGTGCCAGCAATGGAAAAATTTGCCCGATTTGTGGGCCTTGCTGCATGATGAGTTGATATATTTTTTCTGACATTAATGATTGCCTCATCATTAAAACAAACTATTAATCAATAAACATAATTCTGCGAATTGTACCTGACGACCCCATTCCCGCAAATCACAGCACACAGAACCAGCCTTGCCATTAGCGCTGTTTGTATGTGTTGTGCATAAACAGCGCCAGCCAAACGGCCGCCAACACAAACAAGCCAAACAATCCATAAAACCCGGCGCGAATGCCCCACGATGGTGACGCGCCAATGGGGTTGTCCGGGTGCAATACCAGTTCGGCGCGACCGGTTGACCAGAGCATAAATCCTGCCAACGCGGCAAATAACACGCCTTTCAGGCGCAGAGGCAGCGGCCAACTGGTAGCCACCTGCACAATGATGGCTACGGCTAAAATTTGCAAAATAGAGGCGGTGCGCGGTTCACGCCAAAAAATTGCGCCCCAGTTGACGATTTCGGCTGCCAGGCTGACGGCCGTACCCACCACGAAGAACCCAAACCCAACCCAGCCAACGACACGCAGCCAGCCAGCCAACGTGGCCCGGGGCAGCAGCGCCACCGCCAGCCCCAACAGGCCGGCGGTCAGCAACACAGCCATACCCGTCCAGATCAAGGCAACGTGCAAATAGACGATTTTAATGCCCGACCCCAACGTGCGTTCGGTGGGCGCCAACACCAGCAATAAGGCAGCGAGGATGGCAATGGTCGTGAGAACGGCCGTCGCCGTTTTACCAGATCGCAAATAAGCCGTCATATGTTTTTCCGTTGGTGGCGCGGTCAGGGGACCGGCCACACCCTTAAAGAAGTTACCTGATAGACGTGATGGGTAGATCATACCCCCCTCTGCCAGCCTTAACCACCTTTTTACAGCAGTCGCGCGTCCCTTCTAGTATGCTATAATTAATTGTGCTGAACATAATTCTGTTTACTTCAGACTATAAACGAACGGAAACGGCCGTATTTCATGTCTTTGTTGTCGCAAATCATTCAACTCCTTAGTGAGCCACCGGGCAATATTGTTTACCACCTGGTAACATTATTTGCGCTGCAAGCCATTTTAGGCATGTCTTTCAGCCAGTGGTGGCGTCGGCGTACCGATGCCCTCGCCGGCCGGATGATCTTAGCTGCTGCTGCCATTTTCTTGCTGCAAATCGCCTTGCTCATCGTTAGCCTCATCTGGCAAACTGATCCTATAAGCGCCAGAAACCTGCTGCCTCCTTTGTCCCAGGCTGTGCATACAACAACAGCCATCTTTTTGGTTTGGGCCTTCATCCCCCATATAGACCGTTTACCCCGCCTGGGTATAGCCATCCTCATCGCCATTCTCATCCTGGTCAGCGTCATGACCATCTCCTTCGTGCAAGATTGGCGGCCGATAGCTGGATCAGGGCTGGCTTATAACAGTACGCCCCAGGCCACTATCTGGGGCGCAGTTCAACTTATAACTTTGACGATAGGTTTGATCCTGGTCTTGATACCACGCCATACGCGCCGCTCTTTGCAGCCGTTCGTGTTGGGGCTTTTTCTGGCAGCGCACCTGGCGCACTTTTGGAACTACCCGGAGATTATGCCTACCGACACAGACATTGCCTATTGGCTACGTCTTGGCTATCTGGTGACATTTCCCCTGTGGGCCGTATTGATGTATCGGCGCGGCGTGTGGCAGATGCTCAGCCAAACGGCCGTCTCCCTGCCCACAACATCCACCTGGCAGATGCAGCAGATGCTGCCCCTGCTGCAAAAAATGATCGCCTCACTTGACCTGGCGCAACTTGTCCCTAATGTCATTCATGTCCTCACCGAGATGACGCCGGCCCGCTTTGTGGTCGTGGCTGTTGCCGCAGCCGACCAGCCACACCAGTTGCGCCTGACCAGTAATATGCCGCAGGTTGGGGAAGATCGGCCAAAGACGTGGCAGTTAAATCTGGAAAACTGGCCTGCTTTTCGCCTGGCATATGAACGCGGTGACATGGTGGAACTACGCCCCAATGGCCTGGGCGCACGCCAATTGCATCTGCTGTATACCGAATTGGGGGTTCCGGTGCATGGAGCCATGTTGGTGCTGCCCTTGCTGCTTGGCGAAGAACAGATTGGGCTGCTGCTGTTGTCCCTGGCGCAGGGTGAGCAGGAATGGCCGGAGCTGGCAAAAACGGCCGCGCGCGTGCTTGCCAACTATACCGCTCAGGCTTTGGGAAACGGCCGTCAACATACCACAGTCATAACCTCCACACCCACAGCCAATCTGACGACCACAGCCGTCATGCCTCCGCTTGAGTCCGCCATTAGCGGGCAGCTCATCGCCCTGGAAGAAGAGCGCGCCCAGCTCCTAACCGATTTGGAAATTGCCCGCAGCCGCGCGCAACAAGCTGACGCGCGCGCGGCCGAAGCCCGTAAGCAAGCCTTTGACCTGGCCGCCACTCTCGAAGAAATGGAGCGCATCAGCCGGGATGATAAAACGGCCGCACTAGAGGCCGAGATAGCGGCGCTGCGCGAATCATTGGCCGATGCCGAAGAAGCCATGGCCATGGCCGCCGCCGGTGAAGGCGAGCTAAGCACAGAATGGGTGATGCTCACCATTACTCGTTACTCCAGCCAGTTAGAAGAAGCACAGGCACGCATTGAACATCTACAAAGTGAACTACGCCACCGCGACCAAGATCAAGGTAATGAACTGTTGACCGGATTAGCACAGGAGCTACGCACGCCCATGACCTCCATAGCCGGTTATACAGATTTGTTACTCAGTGAAACAATTGGCATTTTGGGCGCTAAACAGCGCGAATTTTTGCAGCGCGTGAAAGCGAATGTCGAACGAATGGGCACGCTGCTTGAGCAAATTGTGCAGCTAACATCCAAATCTGAAAAACCGGAGCCGACACAACCCTACCAAACAAATCTGGCGGAGGTGGCAGAAAAAGCCATTCACGCCATCATTGCCCAGGTTCGGGAAAAACACCTGCGCGTAGACTTAAACATTGAACCCAACCTGCCCCTGATTTCTATTAACCAGGACACCTTGCAACAAATGATGGTTCACTTGCTGAATAATGCCTGTCGCGCTTCCAGGAAACATGGCTACATTTCTATCACGGCTCAGGCCAAGGCTATTGCTGTCCCCGACCATAACGGGCATCCAGAACTGCTGAATTTTGTCCACATTATGGTGCAAGATAGTGGTCAGGGAGTTAGCATTGAAGATCGCGCCCACGTGTTTGACCCGCAGCATCAGGCGAGCCATCCCCTTATCCCTGGTCTGGGTGATACGGGCGCCGGGTTGTCGGTGGCGCGTTCGTTGGCAGTGGCGAATGGTGGCCGCATGTGGGTTGATGGTGAACCAGGCGCCGGCAGCACGTTTTCGGTGTTGTTCCCCCTTGACAATGGCGACGTACCGCCAGAACCAAAGCAGACGGCCGTCAAGAGCCTGGCGCAAGGAGCGTGATGGAACAGGAATCGGCCTGGCGCACCTGGGGGATGAACCTGCTGCTGGCAGTGGGTGTCGTGACGACCGTTTTTGTGGCGCTGCTGCTGGCGCAGCTTGATACGCTGCATACACGCCGGCTGTTGCCGTCTACAGTGGTGGCTTTTGTGACACAGCCCATTTTCACCCAGACCACTGTACCGACGACCCCATTGCCAACAACAACGCCTACCCCCATTCCTCCTTCACCTGTGTCTACCGCAGTTGTAACGCCAGGCGCAACGGCCGTACCCCTGCTGCCTGTGTGTGGCGACATACCCGCCGGTTGGGTCCCTTACGTTGTGCGACCTGGCGATTCCTATTTTTTCCTGGCCGCCAATTCCGGCGCGACGATCACCGAGATCATCCAGGCGAACTGTTTGGATGCCAACGTGCTGTTGAGTGGTATTCAGATTTATCTACCGGCGCAGCCGCCAGTACGCCCTGTTTGCGGCCCACCGGCAACCTGGGTGCGCTATATTGTGCAGCCTGGGGACACCTTGTTTTCGCTGGCGCAGCAGCGTGGGACAACCGTTTATGCCGTCTTGCAAGCCAATTGTCTAAGCAGCAGTTACTTGCTGGCCGGTCGCCAGATTTACCTGCCACCGCTGCCGGCCACAGTGACACCGTTACCTTCAGAAACGCCTCTGCCCACAGCGCCGCCGCAGCCACCG
>JACSRF010000387.1 GCA_014879875.1 Anaerolinea sp. | reverse complement strand
CAGAGAGAAAACAGAGAAATTGATTGTCAATCTGCTTGTTTTTGGTAAAAGAAAGATACTTATGTGAACCAAAACATCTCTTTACCTCTCTGTGAATCTCCATCTTTAACTCTGTGAATCTCTGTGTTCCTGTTTTGCTTATTTCCGACAATGTCTATTATGCAATATGGTTCATAGATAGGTCTAACATAGGGTATTACCATGAAATCACGCCTTTTTTCTATTACTGCCGTTATCGTTCTGACGTTTATTGGATTTAACGCCGGTTACATTTTGGGGCAATCTCCGTTGGCCCCTTATCATATCTTTGATTCGACAACGGCCGCGCGCTCAGAAACCTTTGCCCCATTTTGGGAAGTATGGGACCTGGTACACGCGCGCTACTATGAGCAGCCAGTAGATGATGTGCTCCTGACGCAGGGCGCCATTGAAGGAATGCTGGCGGCGCTGGGTGATGCGCACACCCGCTATCTGTCGCCAGAAGATGAGTCGGTGGCGCGCGAACGGATGTCGGGTGAATTCCAAGGGATTGGCGCAGAAGTGGAGAGCAGCAACGGAGATATTACCATTGTCTCGCCGATTGATGGCTCGCCGGCGCAGGCGGCCGGGCTGCGCCCCGGTGACATTTTGCGTCAGGCCAATGGCGTCGAACTGACAGGGATGGATGTCAGCGAAGCGGCCGCGCTGGTGCGCGGCCCGGCCGGAACAACGGTGCAGTTGCTCATTGAACGCAATGAGGAAACGTTTACCGTAGATATTGTGCGCGACGTGATTAAACTGTCCAGTGTGCGCAGCGAAATGCTGGACGACAACATTGCCTACGTGCGCCTGAGCCAGTTTGGGGATCAGTCGGCGCAAGAACTGGAAGCGCAGTTAACAGATTTGCTGGCGCAGAATCCGGTGGGGCTGATTTTGGATTTGCGGCGAAATCCAGGTGGGGGGTTGGATACGGCCGTTGCCATTGCCGACCAATTCTTACCCGCCGGAACCATCCTGGCGGAACGGTTTGGTACCGGCGCAGATAAGCTGTTTACGTCTACAGACAAAGGTATTGCCGAGGAGATACCACTGGTGGCGCTGATTGACGAGGGCAGCGCCAGCGCCTCTGAGGTGCTGGCCGGGGCGATTCAGGATCGGGAGCGGGGCGTGTTGATTGGCGTCACGTCGTTTGGCAAGGGCACGGTGCAAACGTGGCACGCGCTGAGCAATGGCGGTGGGGTGCGCATCACCATCGCCCGCTGGTTAACGCCCAATGAAAACTGGGTACATGAGACGGGCGTGGAGCCAGATTTTTACGTCCCGCTGCCAGATACGGCCAATGGGGAAGAATTTGCGGATACGCAGTTGCAGGCGGCCGTCGCTTATTTGTTAGGTAAACCGGTGATCAGCACGCCGCCAGTGGAGGAGTGATGCGGAGGTGTCGGTAATCGGTAATCGGTGGTCGGTAATCGGTAATCGGTGGTCGGCGCCCCGTAGTCGTTTAGAAGTTCAACTTCTTTGGAGAAGTTGAACTTCTTGGCTAACGCCTCACGTTTCACGCCTCACGTTTCCCCTCTGCTTCGCCGTGTACGCCATATCCAAAAGGGCGGCGGCGCCGTCGCGGGCGTGCTGCGCCTGCGTGCCGAGCATGGCGGCCAGTTCGGTGATGCGGCCATCTCTGTCCAGGTTGGTAACGGCCGTCGTCGTCCGTTCGTTATGCGTCTGCTTGCTGACGTGGAAATGGGCATCGCTAAACCCGGCCAACTGTGGCAAATGGGTGACGACGATGACCTGATGGTGGGCGACGGCCGTTAACCCCCACAACTTTTGCCCGACAACACTGCCCACACGACCGCCAATGCCCTGGTCAATTTCGTCAAAAATAAGCGTGGGCGTGGCGTCCACCTCGGCCAGCGCCGTTTTTAGGCCCAACATCAACCGCGCCGTTTCGCCACCGCTGGCAACTTTGGCCATTGGCTTCAACGGTTCGCCCGGATTGGTGGAAATGAGGAATTCCACCACATCATACCCGGTCTGATCGAAGGCGAGCCGCTCTTCACCCAAATAAAGGCCGTTGGCGTCTGCTTCCTGCGTGAAAGAGACGGAGAAACGCGCCCCGGCCATGCTCAATTCAGCCATATGCTCTTCGACAGAACGCGCCAGGCGCACGGCCGCTTCCTGCCGTTTATTTGACAAAACTTGCGCCAACTTGCCCAGGTGACGCAACATGGCGGTCTGTTCTTTGACAAGCTGTTCGATCCGCTCTTCGCTGTGCGTAATCTGGTCGAGTTCAACGGCCGCTTTGTCACGCAAAGCCAACACCGCCGCGATGTCTGCCCCATATTTGCGCTTCAACGTGTTGAGCAGTTCCAGCCGCTCTTCCACCTGGTTCAGCCGTTCCGGGTTAAACTCCAGTTCTTCCAGATACGTTTGCAGTTCCCCGGCCAATTCGCTAATCTGGAAAGCCAGACCTTGTATCGTTTCCAGGCGGGCATTCTGCGACTCGTCGAAGCGCGCCAGTTGGGTTAATGCCCGTTCTGCCTGGCCGAGCAGGTCAACGACATTTTGCCCCTCGTCATCTATGCCGGTCATGGCGGTCACGGCTTCGGTGGCGGCTAAGGTCAGGTGTTCCGCATTTGCCAGCCGTTCCCGCTCAATGCGCAGATCTTCTTCCTCACCTACTTTCAATTTGGCGGCGTCAATTTCCTGAATTTGGAATTGGAGCATGTCCATCCGCTGCGCCAGCAGACGTTCATCCTGGCGCAGTCCTTGTAGTTCGCGCTGTAGCTGATGCAGTTTACCGACTTCGTGGGCGAATGCTTTGCGCGCTTTTTCCAGCCCGGCGTAAGCGTCGAGCAGGGGCAAATGGGAGCGGGGCTTGAGCAGGGAAAGGTGGTCGCCCTGGCCGTGAATGTCAATGAGGGGTTCGGCGATGTCGCGCAGGAGGGTGAGGTTAATGGAACGGCCGTTGACGCGGGTGATGTTACGGCCGTTGGCGCGCAGTTCCCTGGCTAACATCAGCTCATCCCCAAACTCATCCTCATCGTCCAGCCCCTCCGCTTGCAGCAGCGGCCAAATTTGGGCGCGCAGCCGTTCATCCAGGCGAAAAGTCGCCTCCACAAATGCCTGCTCACAGCCAGCGCGGATCATCGCCGTGTCGCCGCGCCCGCCCAAAACGAGCATCACCGCATCTAAAATAATGGACTTCCCGGCCCCGGTTTCCCCCGTGAGAACGTTAAAGCCCGCATCAAACCGGAGACGCAGGTCATCAATAATGGCAAAATTGCGGATGTGTAGTTCCGATAACATAGTGTCTTGCGCATTCCGTAATTATTTCATTTGATAAAAGGCGGCGCTGGAGGCGACGAAAGTGTAAATGCCGGGTATGAGCAGCCCAATAATGCCGCCGAAGCTGCCGAAGAGCAGCGCCAAAATGGACGGCAGGGCGGCGACCATGCCGCCAATGATGACGGTGGCGGTGACGACGTGTGGCAAATAACGGCCGCGCCGCCGCCCAACGGCCGCTTTTGCCATACGCCCAATAAACCCCCCAATTAACCCGCCAATGAAAAAGGTGAGCAAAATGAAGAAGAAACTGCCGGAAAGCTGCAACATGAGCAGCCCGGCAAGCAGGCTGAGGGGCAGTGAAACGAGGGGGGCGATGACGTAATCAACCAGCCTGGCATTGAAGAAAACGGCCTCAGCTTCGCGGATGCAGTCAGGGCAGCGGTAGCCAACGGGCGTTTTAACGGCGCATTGGCTGCAAATGGGTTTGTGGCAGCTATAGCAGCGCAGGGCGGTGGCGCGGTTGGCGTGCCGGTAACAGACGAGGTCATAGTCGTCATGGGTATCGGCCGTTTCCTCCACCTGTGACGTCGGCTCTGGTTCTGGCTCTGGTTCCGGCTGGCCTGGCGGGGTTGGCTGGCGTGTTTGCGCGGGCCGGGTCGCCTCCTCAAGCCAGGCGCGTGTTTGTTGGAAGGGGTCGTCTGTTTCCGGTTGGAGCACGGCCGTTCCTGGGGCAACGGCCGTTGCCACCTCTTCACCCCGTAATTGTGCCAAACCAATTTTTGCCTGGTCATTTTCCGGGTCCAGGCTGAGCGCCTGCTGGTACGCCGCTTCCCGTTCCGCCAGGTCTGGCGCCAATTCAGCAACGCCCAACCACGCTTCAACAGCGTCGGGCGCTTCGGTGATAATTTGTTGATAGAGAGTCAGGGCAGCTGCCCGTTTACCATTGGCGGCAACGCTTTCTGCCTGTTGCAACAACGTGCGCAGCCGGGGTCCACTTATGGTCATGATCATCCTTTTGCGTAATCCGTAAGCCGTAATCCGTAAGCCGTAATCCGTTATCCGTTCACGGTTCACGGTTTACGGTTTACGGTTCACGGTTCACGGTTCACGGTTCACGGTCTTCACTCATTCTGCTGCCGGGCGTGCCCCAAGCGCCGCATCAGGCGGCGGTAGAAGTAGCCCGCGCTTTCGACGCGAATAAAAGAGCAGGTGTGCTCATGTTTTTGCACAACTACTTTATCACCATTTTGCAGGGAGAGGCTATCTTGTCCATCGGCCATTAATACCGCTTCGTGGTCCATGTTGACGTCAATGGTGATGATGGTGTCCTCGTGCAGCACCAGGGCGCGATCCAGGCTGAGATGGGCGGCGACGGGGACGACGATGAAGTTTTGTAATTGGGGCGGCAGCAGCGGCCCGCCGGCCGCCATGGAATAAGCGGTAGAGCCGGTGGGGGTGGCGATGATCAGAGCGTCGGCCGTGTATTGGGTGACATAATCGCCATCTACGCTGAGCAGCAGCCGCAGCACGCGCGCCTGACGGCCGCGCCCGACCACAACGTCGTTGAGGGCGGTGTGGCTGGCGATGACACGGCCGTCGCGCTCCAACTCTGCCTGTAGCATCAAGCGCCGTTCTAACCAGAAGTCGCCTTGCAGCACTTTGCTTAACTTTTCCTGCCAGTTGCCCACCTGTGCCTCACTGAGAAAGCCAACGCGCCCCATGTTGATGCCAAAAATGGGGACGTTGTGTGGCACGGTGAGACGCGCGGCGCGTAAGGTGGAGCCATCCCCGCCCAACACAATCAAAAAGGCGAAACGGGGCATACGGCCGTTCACGTCATCCTCATCCCAGGTGGAGCCAGTCCAGGCTGTATGCCCCTGCGCTGCCAGCCATGCGGCAATATCCGCGGCCATTTGTTCAGTCGCCGGGATGCGTGGCTGGTGGAGAATGCCGATGAGAGTCATGAGTCGTTAGTGTGATAGTGTGATAGTGCGATAGTTTCGCTGCTCACCGATTACCGATTACCGCTTGCAGCCAGTTTACCAGGTCGGTTTGGGGGATTTGTGCCTGTGCGCCGCCATCCAACGGCCGTATCGCCACCTCCCCCTGCTCCACTTCCGCCTCGCCCAAGATGAGTACGTAGCGGACGCCAAATTTATTGGCTTCGCGCATCTGGCTTTTCATGCTGCGCCGTTCGCGGGCGAAGGCCAGCCGCGCGCCAATGCCGGCGTCGCGCAGCAGATAGGTGAGTTTGACAGCGGCCGTTTTCGTCACGCCGCCAAAATGAGCGACCATGACCTGTGGCTGCGGCGCGGCCGGGGCGGCGATACCCTGTTCTTTGAGCGCCAGCACAATGCGCTCGACGCCGCTGCCAAAGCCGACGCCAGGCGTAGAGGGGCCGCCAATTGCTTCCGCCAACCCATCGTAACGGCCGCCACCGCAAACGGCCGCCTGCGCCCCAATCCCTTCCGCCCACACCTCAAACACCGTCTTGGTATAGTAATCAATGCCGCGCACCAGGCGGAAATTGATGGTATAAGATTGCCCTAACGCATCCAACATGCCGCGCAGGTCGGCGAAATGCGCCGCGCAATCATCGCAGAGATGGTTGATGATGTGTGGCGCAGCCGCCAGCAGCGCATCCATGCCCGGCTCTTTACTGTCCAGCACGCGCAGCGGGTTTTTCGCCAGCCGCTCCTGATCAATGGGGGCCAGCTTGTGCTGGTGGTCGGCTAAATAGCGGGTCAGTTCGGCGATGTAAGCTGGCTTGCACATGGGGCAGCCAGTGCTGTTGAGCTGAAAAGTCAGCCCTGTGTAGCCTAACTGGCGGTACAGGTTCATCGCCAACATCATCACTTCCAGGTCGGCGGCGGGGTCGGTTTCGCCCAAAATTTCGACGTCGAACTGGCTGTGTTGGCGGTAGCGGCCGGCTTGCGGCCGTTCGCGGCGGAAGATGGGGCCGATGGTAAACAGCTTCACCGGCTGCGGCCAACTGCTCAACCCATTTTCAATGTAGGCGCGGACTAACCCGGCAGTGAACTCTGGGCGCAGGGTGACGCTCTCGCCATCTGGCTCTTCGATGGTGTACATCTCTTTTTGCACGAACACATCGGACGCTTCGCCCATGCCCCGTGCAAAGAGGGGGGTGTATTCGATAATCGGCACGTCTATGCGTTGGAAGCCGTACTGCTGGGCGATGGCGACGGCCGTTGCCAGCACCCAATCCCAATAATGGCGATCATCGGGCAAAACGTCTTGCATCCCTTTGGCGCGTTGTATTGCGGTCAAGATTACCTCCACATTCCAAACCTGGCAGGTCTCCGCGACCTGCCAGGTTTTTTAGTCATGGCGTGTATTATAGCGGGATACGGCCGTTTGCTGTAATTTCTATGCTGCCAGGACAATTTCTTTGCTTTACCTGTTTGATGATACAATACGCCAACGAACCAGCCAATATCCGTGAGCGGTAATCCGTGAGCGGTAATCCGTGAGCGGTAATCCGTAAACGGCAATCAGGATGACTGCCCACTGGCAGATAGTTCCAGGCAAAAAAACCGAACGAAGGAAGGCAAAGCAGGCATGAATCGTGAATACCACCGTTGGCACAGCCCCGCGCTAGGCCGCGATATGGAATTGTTGATTTTTGGACATGCAGGAGCGCGCGTCCTGGTGTTTCCCACCTCTAAAGGCAAGTTCTACGAATGGGAAGACCGGCAAATGACAAACGCCATTCGGGGACACCTGGATAATGGCTGGGTGCAACTGATTTGCGTGGACAGTGTGGATGCAGAGAGCTGGTATGCGCATTGGAAGCATCCAGGAGATCGCGCCTGGCGACAGATTCAATATGAATATTACCTCCTTAATGAAGTCTTGCCGCTGTCGTGGCAAAAAAACCCTAACCCGTTTCTGATCACCGTCGGCGCCAGTTTTGGCGCTTATCATGCCGTGAATTTTGCCCTGCGTCATCCCCACGTGGTCGGGCGCGCCATTGGCATGAGCGGTATTTATGACATCGGTCGGTGGACAAACGGCCACACAGACCAAAATGTTCACAGCAACAACCCGGTGGCCTTCATCTCTCACGAGCACGATTCGCAGCGGATTGCGGCGCTGCAAAAGTTGGACATCATTTTGGCCGTAGGCAAAGATGATCCCCTGCGTGGCAGCAGCGAACAGTTGTCGGCGCTGCTCTGGCAAAAGGGCATCGGCAATGCGCTGCGCCTCTGGGATGGCTGGGCGCATGATTGGCCGTGGTGGCAGCAGATGCTGCCGTTGTATATTGGCGGACATGGGTGAGTGACGAGTGACGAGTGACGAGTGACGAGTGAATCGTAAATCCAAAATCGTCAACCGTCAATCCCGTACAAAGGAGGTATGATGACGCTCAAGGTTGGTTTGTTGGTAGGGCGGGAATGGTCGTTTCCGCCGGCGTTTATTGAGGAAGTGAATCGGCGCAAAGCAGGGGTGACGGCTGAATACGTCAAATTGGGTGGCACGCGCATGGATGAACCCAATCCGTATGCCGTCATCGTTGACCGTATTTCCCACGAAGTACCGTATTACCGTTCCTATTTGAAAAATGCGGCGCTGCAAGGGGTTGCGGTGGTCAATAACCCATTCATGTGGACGGCCGATGACAAATTTTTCGAGGCGTCACTGGCGACAAAATTGGGCGTTGCCAGCCCCAAAACGATAGCGCTGCCCAACAAGGATTATGTGCCAGGTATTATTCACAACGAAAGCCTGCGTAATCTGGTTTATCCGTTGGATTGGGAAGGCATTCTCGACTACATCGGCCTGCCCTGTGTGTTGAAAGATGCGCATGGCGGCGGCTGGCGCGACGTGTACATTTGCTACACCAAAGAGGATGTGTGGCGGGCGTATGATGAATCGGGGCTGCTGACGATGATTTTGCAGGAGTTCATTGAGTGGGATCATTACGTGCGCTGTATGTGCCTGGGGCAAAAAGAGGTGCTGCCGATGAAGTATTCCCCTGGCGAGCGTAAATATTACATAGAGCACGCGCACCTGTCGCCAGAATTGGGACAGCGCATTGTAGAAGATGCGCTCAAGCTGAATCGTGCGTTGGGATATGACATGAATACGGCCGAATTTGCCGTGCGTGATGGCGTGCCGTATGCCATTGATTTCATGAACCCGGCCCCAGATATGGACGTGAATTCGCTGACCCCGTTTTACTTCGATTGGGTGGTGAAGCATATGGCGGATATGGTCATTGACCTGGCGCAAAATCCACGTCCGCAGTTAACAGAGTTGAAATGGGCAGGGTTGTTTTGATGCGGGCGAACTGGAAAGTTCGCCTTACATTTGCAGAGGAGACAACACGCGCCTGCGGCGCACCACGAATGAATGAAACTCTGTAGCCCGAACATCCTTGTTCGGACATCGAACAGGGATGTTCGATTTACAAAGGAATGAGGCGAGATGGCGTTAAAAGAGGCAGTTGACACCTACCATGATTTGCTGACGGAGGCGCGGGCGGAGGAGTCCTGGGAGCAGCTTCAAGATCAGATGATGCGGCGCGGGTTGTATTTTGGGGAACGGCCGTTATGCACCGTCCTGCGCCCTCGTTTCCTGACATTGGAGCAGTACAAATTTTTACGGCGGGAGATACGGCCGTTGCTGCGCGCCTTCGATAAAATTTCACGGCGGGCAGTGGTGGACACCCCCTTCCGCCAGCAGTTTGGCCTGTTTGACTGGGAAGAGCAGCTCGTCCACATTGACCCCGGCTATACCATGCACACCCCTTTGACCAGGCTGGACGCTTTCTTTGTCACGTCAAATATGGAACTGAAGTTTACTGAGTACAACGCGGAAGTGCCGGCCGCGTCGGCGTATAACGATGTGCTCAATGATGTCTTTTATGGGCTGCCGGTGATGGGCGACTTTATGCGCAAATATGTGGTACGGCCGTTGCCCACCCGGCACAGCGTCATGCACGTACTGCTGGACGCCTACCGTGAATGGGGCGGTGTGGCAAAGCCGAACATCGCTATTTTGGACTGGCGTGAAGTGCCCACGCACAGTGAGTTTGAACTGTTCACCCAATATTTCCAATCGCAGGGATTGGTCTGCCGCATCATTGACCCGCGCGAGGTGACGTATGAAAACGGCCGTCTCCTGCACAATGATTTCCACATCAACGTCATCTATAAGCGCGTCCTCATCACCGAATTGATCGAACGAACCGGGATCAACAGCCCGGTGGTGCAAGCCGTGCGCGACCACGCCGTCTGCCTGGTCAATCCCTTCCAATGTAAGCTGCTGTACAAAAAAGCCAGCCTGGCCGTGCTCAACGACGAGCAAAACATGGAGATGTTTGACGAAGAGGAACTGCGCGCCATTCGGGCGCACATCCCCTGGACGCGCGTGGTAGCCGAGCGGCATTCGATTTATGGCAATGCTCCCATTGACCTGCTGCCCTTCATCCTCAAATACCGCGAGCAACTGGTGCTGAAGCCTAACGACGATTATGGCGGGCGCGGCATTGTGCTCGGCTGGCAAACCAACACCAGCGGCTGGGAGAAAGCGGTAGAGGAAGCGCTGCACAGCGACAGCCCGTATATTGTGCAAGAGCGCGTGCCCATTCCCACGGAGCCATATCCGAGCATTGTAGACGGCCGTCTCCAAATCTATGAACGCATGTTAGACACCGCCCCCTTCATTTTCTATGGCGATTACGTGGATGGCTGCCTGACGCGCCTGTCTACCGACCCCTTGCTCAACGTCTCGGCCGGCGGGGGTTCGACTGTGCCGACTTTCGTTGTTGAAGCGAGATAAGCCCCGGAGGCGCCAGGCGCTTAAAACAAAGCGCCCGGCGCCTGATAATGACGTTTCAAGCCGCCGCCTCAGTCATGCCATACCCCTGCGTCGTCGTCTGCTGTCTGCGTGTCCGCAGATTGCCCCGCAGCACCCGCCACATGATACCCGGCTGCATCATGCTGGGCGGTGGCGCCATCAGATTCACCACCTTCAGAAAAGCGATGGAGACGACCGGGTCGTGGTGCGCTGCATGGTGCAGCTTTTCCAGGTACCAGTTGATGAAGCGCGTCATGGGGCTGCGCGGCCCTTCCACTTCCGGGAAGCGCAGGTCATTGCCAACGGCCGTTCCCCATGGAATATCAATGATTTTGCTCGCCTGCTTGAAGAACCGCTGCGCCAGTCGCTCCTCCCCTAGTGCCAGGCAGCCGTCCAGCGCCGCCGCCGCCAGCGCCGCCACCGACATCCCTTGCCCATAAATCGGGTTAAAACTGCACAGCGCATCTCCCAGCACCAGATACCCTTGCGGGAAACGGTTCAACCGCTCATACCGCCGCCGCAGGTTCGAGGGAATCTTATGCGGAACCGGATCGCCAATTGGCTCGGCGTTGGTCACCACATCGTACAGCGCCGGGGTGTCCATGCTGCGCACAAAAGCCAGCAATCCTACGTGGTCCTGGGGGATCTGCTCGCCCAGATAAGCTGCTACCGTCAACATCCAGCGATTTCCTTCCTGGCTGAGCAGCACGCCGCCGCGCGGGTTCTTCGGCGATGGGGCCACGATGAGGGCATTGACGCCGGGCATGTGCCCCGGTTTGCGCCGGTATTGGCAGGAGGTGTAGGTAATGCCAATCTTTACCGCTTCTTCTGCCGGGCGTTCGTACCCCAGCCCTTCCAGCCAGGCCGGGCTGCGTGAGCCGCGCCCGCTGGCGTCTACGACCAGATTGGCCGTCAGGCCCTCCTCTGCGCTGCCTGCCTTGCGCCGGATGATGCGCACGCCGATGATACGGCCGTTGTCCGGCGCGGCCAACAATCCCAACACGTCGCACCCTTCCACCGCCTGCACGTTGGGCAAGGCCAGCGTCCGTGCCCGCACCTCAGCCTCCAGCCGGGGACGACTGACGTTGATAGCATTCACCCCGCTCACCGTTGGCTGATGGCAGTCGCCTTCGTGAAACCAGCGGGCAAAATTGCTCACGTCCTCATAATCCGCGCCCAGGCTGATCAGCCGATCCGTCAGGCCGGGAAAATACCCTTCCATGATTTGCAGCCCCTGCGCCAGGATGGCGTGGGCGTGGCGGCCCTGTGGCACACCTTTGCGGTTCTCTCCCGCTGCCGGGAAGGTGTCCCGTTCCAGCAATGTCACCTGCTCAAAATGGTTGGACAACACGCGGGCGGCCAAAAGCCCACCCATGCTGGCCCCGATGACCACTGCCTGCTTGCCGGTAAACGTTTTTGATTGTGCCATTTCAAACTCTCCTTTATGTATTACTTTAATACCCTGCCCGAAGTACCGCTAAAGCGGTTACTATGAACCCTAATACGGGGGTATCTATTGCTCAACGGCCGTTGCCCTTCATCCAGACCCAGACCATGTAGCTTGCCTGTAACAACAGCATGAACCGGGACGTTCCATCCGTGAACAAGGCATACCAAATGTTGGGCAGCAGCCGTACCAGTGGGACGGTTGGCTGATCTTTTTTCGCTTTACGCTTCACGGCCGTTTACCCGGCCAGGCAGCAGCGAAAACCGGGGGACAGAGGCGGACTGACCACACTCTAAGCAGACATGCTCTGATCCACCTTTTTCATGCCAGCCTCGATAATCTTCCCATTTGAATAATTGGGTGTTTGGCTCGGCCAATTTCAGCAAATAGCGGGCTTCCGGTTGCGGTCCATTCTGGCTGCCCCACCATACCTGGCAGTGATCGCATACCCACAAGGCGGCCACGGTGTCGTCTGTTTCTACCGGCTGATTGATTTGAATGTGGGGGAGAACGGCCGTTTCCATCTGATCGGTTATCGTGAACATGTTGCTTTACCTCCATACCTGAATTGGGTTATTTGCCTGCGCCAGCCTGTCTGACGCTGTGCAATGGAGTGTAAAGCCAGCCGTTGCTAACTTTCCAGCCAACTTTTTGCTAAATTGTTGCTAATTTTGGGGGGAATTGGGTGCAGATTGGTCCAATCTCAAAGATTGAACCAATCTTTTGATTATTCCACGCCGTACAGTTCCCGCTGCCAGAGCCAGCCAATAAGCTGCCCCACCGCTTTGCCCAACTGGTAGCGATAGGTGCTGAAGGGGAGATCGAGTAGTTCGGCGGTCGCTTCTTGGGTGGGAGCTGGTTCAAAGTAGGTGTGCCAGAGAACGCGGTGCAGCTTTTGCGTTTTGGGGCTGGCGGTGAGGGTCTCTGCCCCTTCACGCAGCAGGGCTTGCAGGTGAGCCGGGGTTAGCTCAGCCTCGCCCCGGTCGCGCAGACAGCGGGAGCGCAGCAGCGGGTTTTGCGCTAACAGGTCGGGGCGGCGCACATCTTTCAGCGCCTGGCGCACCGCTTCGGCAAATTCCGGCTCGGACAGCGCCACCGGCTGCGGCGTGTGGGGCAGATTCTCCAGGGCTACAATTTCATCCAGCAGTTCCCGCTCCCCCATGATGTTCATCCATTCCAGAACCGGCTCGACCCGCCAATCGTGGGCAAAGACGCCGAACGCCTGCCCATCCATGACAAAACCGGCGTCGGGGGCCAGGGGCGTGCGCAAATAATCGAACATGGTGGCGTAATAATTGCTGTTGGTCTGGGCAACGAAGGCGTAAGCCAGGCGCGGCGTATTAAAGTAATAACGCAGGCAGAGCATCGCCCCCATATTGAAGATGGCGGGCGACATCTGGTAATTGTCGGCGCTCATCCAGTTGCGGAAATAGAAAACAACATCACCCTGGCGCAGGGGAGCATGGGTTTGCAGGTGATGGAAGGCGCTTTGTAAAGCCGGATCGGCCGCCAGATCGGCGGCCACGGCCTGACTCATCTCGATCACATGAAAAAAACCGGCAATGGACTGCCCGGCGGCGCGGGCTACGTAGAAGGCGGCCTGGGAACGGCCGTGCCAATAACGAGTGAGCGCCAGGGATTCTTCGCCCTGATACTTGAGAATCATCGCCTCAATGGCCGGCATATCCGCTGGTCGGGCTTCATCCAGGTAAAGCTGGCCCAGAGATTGCCATTCATAGAAAGAGCGCATAAACGGGTTGTTGCGATGCAGGAAGAGCAGGGCAAAGACGGCGAACTGCTGCGCCAGCCCGCTGCGCTGCTGAATTTGCCCGATGATGTAGCTGCGTACCTGAAAATGAAGCTCGCGAAAGCGGGGCAGGTTGCGCCAGCGCAGCTCCGCTTCCAGCAGTTCCCGCACCAGGTCATGGGGAAAGAGGCCAAACGGCCCCTGCTCAATAAAGGAAAGATCGCGCAGCCATTGGAAGGCGGCATGGGCATGGTCGGCGCCCAGGCAGTGCGCCAGCAGCGCTTCGTCGGTGGTGAAGGCGTGGGCGCAGACCTCTAGCGCCTGGCGCAAAACAGGGTCGGGCACATCGGCGACGAAGCGCTCCAGCAAGAGGTGTACCACGTCGGGGTCTTGTTTCAGATCGAAGGCGCTGGCAGCTTTGTTCTGTTGGAAGAGGTCGGCGGCCAGGGAGAGGGCCAAAGGATGGCCGTAGGTCATACTGAGGACATGGTCTGCTTCGTCTTCCGGTACGCCCTGGCCGTGCAGATAGGCGGCGCTTTCGTCGGGGCGCAGGTTGCGCAGCGAGATGATGCGCGTCAGCTCTGCCCAACCTCCGGCGCGCCAGGCGGCGGGCGGTGGTTGGCGGCCGGCGATGATCACAATGGCCCGCTCCGGCAAGTCGGGCAGGAATTGTTCACGCAGCCAGCCATCCAACGGAGATAGTAGTTCGTAGGTGTCCAGTAGGAGGATGAGGTCTGGGGTGTTGGCGAGGGCATCCAGAGGGGTGGTTTCGGGGGGCAGGTTGAGGGCTTGCTGCAGGGCGGTGAGGAAGCCGGGCGGTGAGGCGTCGAGGTGACGGCCGTCTAGGGACACATACGGCCGTCCCGCTTCCTCAGCAATGCGAGCAAATTCGCGCAGCAGCGTGGTTTTGCCCATGCCGCCAGGGCCGTGCAGGTGCAGCACGGCAAAATCAGGTATATCCCGACTGAGTGCCGCGCGGAATAATTCCAACTCAGCATGACGGCCGACAAAACGTTTGCGGCGAGCTGTCGTTAGGCGGTTCTCCAGTCGAGTGATCATGACGCCTCCTGGTGTATCTGAAAATCTAAAAACTCTAAAAACCTGGACAAAATTGTACAGATTCACTGATGACATGTAAACAACTTTTTTCTTGTAGGGAAAAACCCGACGCTGGCCAAGACCGCTATCAAGATTTTCCCGCTACTATCAATCACCCATATCTTCTACACTCCTTCTGTATTGTCCTGATTCGTGCGGAACGGAAACGGCCGTTCCCTCGCTTATCCGCAAAGACCGAGAAGGAGATCTCCCTATGTCCCAAGTTGAAGAGAAAACCACCACAACCGGGACGGTGGACGCAGCCGACAGCAGCCGGCGCAACTTCCTGCGCACGCTGTTTGGCGCGGCCGGATTGGCGGCCATCGCCGCTACTCCCGTCGGCAAAATGCTGACTGAGGATGAAGACATCGGCGTATTCACCATCCCCCAACAGGTCGGCGCCGTCCCCCAACTCGACGATTATGACCCCACCAAACCGGTTGACGTCTTGGTACGCATGCAAGAGGAACTGCGCCGCGCCCTGCAAAAACCGATGCAAGAACGGCGTTGGGTCATGGTCATTGACCTGCGTAAATGCGTCGGCTGCCACGCCTGCACCATCGCCTGCGTCGCCGAAAACAAGCTGCCGCCAGGCGTCGTTTACCGCCAGGTCGTCGAAGAGGAAATTGGCGTTTACCCCAACGTCACCCGCCGCTTCATGCCCCGCCCCTGCCTGCATTGCGACGAACCGCCCTGCACCGATGTTTGCCCAGTCAACGCCACCTATAAACGGGCTGACGGCATCGTGGTGATGGATTATGACCGCTGCATCGGCTGCCGCTACTGCATGAACGCCTGCCCTTATAATTCACGCTACTTTGACTTTGGTTTCAGCAAATACGACGACACACCCAAAGAAAATGAGGTCGTCTTGGGTGAAGGCGGAACCGTCCTTGAACTTTTGCCAGCCTTTGAATATGGCGAGGCGCGGACGCGGAAGCGGGAACGCTCGCCTATCGGCAACGTGCGCAAATGTCATTTTTGTATGCACCGTATTGAAGTGGGCGAACTACCGGCCTGCACCACCACCTGCATTGGTCGCGCCACCTATTTTGGCGATGCGAATGATCCAAACAGCCTGGTTTCGGAGCTGATCGCCAGCCCGAACGTCATGCGCTTGCGTGCAGAATTAGGTACACAACCCAAAGTGTACTATCTGACCTGATGGAGGGAAAAATGGCTACAGAAACTATCGTAAAAGAGACAAAAACGCCATCGAAGCTGCGTTGGACGCCGGACAAAACACTTTGGTTACTTGGTTTTGTCGGTTTGTTGATCGGCGGCATAGGCCTGGTGCAACGTTTTGTGGGTGGGCTGCGCCCTACGGACCTGGGATCCTTTGTGCCCTGGGGTTTGTGGGTAGCGGCGTATGAGTACCTGGTCTGGCTGGAAGTTGGCTCCTTGTTTGTGTTTACCGTGCTGGTTTACGTCTTCAAATGGAAATCTGCGTTGCCGGGTATGGCGCGCACCTTATACCTGACGGCCGTTGCCATTCTCGGTATGGCGCTCATCCTCATCGGGCTAGACCTGGGACACCCCTTCCGTGCCTGGCACGTGTTGATTTACCCGCAGTGGGGATCGCTGATGACCTGGATGATCTGGATGCACGTCATTTACATGGGTGTGCTATTGACCAAGCTGTTTATTGAGCTGCGACCAACGCCCCAATTAAAACGGGTTGGCGTCTGGCTCTCCTATATCAGCCTGCCGTTGGGCATCGGCCTGGTGGTTGTGGCTGGCAGCGTCTTTGGCGTGGTCATTGGCCGGCCGACCTGGCAGGGCAGCGCGCTGCCTCTTTACTTTTTACTTTCATCGTTGGTCGCCGGAACCGCCCTGCTTACCCTGCAATTTGTCGCTTTTTGGCCTGGTGAACGGGGCGAGGCGTATCTGATGACGGCCAAACGGCTGGGGCAGCTTTTCCTCGGACTGCTGATCATCGGTCTGATCGCCTCGGCGTTAGGCGGCCTGGTCATCCTGTATCCAGGTGTACCGGCACAGGCAACTGCCCTGCAATTGACTCTGTTTGGGCCGTATTGGTGGGTTTACTGGATTTTCCACATCGGCATCGGCGTTGTTGTTCCGACAATTTTGTTGTTGACGCAAACGCAAACGGCGCGCCGGGTCGGCCTTGCCGCGGCGTTGTTTGTCATCACCTTCATCGCCGTGCCGCTGAATATCGTCATTCCGCCGCAGTTGGTGATCGAAGTTGTTGAAAAGGGATTGGTGATAGCCTACCAAGGGCCAGGGCTGCACACGAGCTATTTCCCCACAATTTCCGAGTGGCTTGTGACCCTTTTTGCCCTATCCTTCGGTTTCCTGGTCTTTTTATATGGCTATAACGTGCTCTGGCTGCGGCCACATGCCGATCAAACGGTGGAGGAAAAGTAAGATGAGTGAGCAAACTAAGATACAAGAGCGTAACGACCGTCTCTCTCGACGCGATTTTCTCAAAGTGTCCGCGGTCGCCGGTAGTGGCGCCGTCGCCTTCCTGGGTGGGCTGCCTCTGTTTAAGGAGGCCATGGCCCAGCAAAGCGCAACCGCTGGCAATTATCCGCTGACCGACCCTACCAACCAGATTTACTCTGTTTGCCTGCAATGCAACACCGGCTGCGGTATCAAGGTTAAGCTCCTGGATGGCGTGGCCGCCAAAATTGACGGCAACCCGTACAGCCCCTGGACACTGTGGCCGCACCTGCCCTATGAGACGCCGGTCAGCGAGATGGGCGAGGTAGAAGGCGCGCTGTGCCCCAAAGGGCAATCGGGGCTGCAATCAACCTACGATCCTTACCGCATCGTTAGTGTTCTCAAGCGTAAACCGGGCACGAAGCGCGGCGCAGGGCAGTGGGAGACCATTGCTTTTGACAAAGCGATTGAGGAAGTGGTCAACGGCGGCGACCTGTTTGGCGAAGGGCGGGTAGATGGGTTCAAAGACCTCTATGCCCTCAGCGATTCGGCTGTCGCCAAGCAAATGGCCGACGCGGTGGCTAAGATTTGGGGTGAGAAAGACGCTGCCAAAAAACAAGACCTGGTGGCCGAGTTTAAGACGACTTTTGCCGACCACCTGGATGTGATGATAGACCCGGATCATCCCGATTTGGGGCCGAAGAACAATCAGTTTGCCTTTATTTGGGGGCGGTTGAAGAACGGCCGTGGCGATCTCTTCAAGCGTTTCGTTGGCGACAGCTTCGGCTCGATCAACGCCAACGGTCATACTACCGTTTGCCAGGGTTCGCTCTACTTCACCGGCAAGGCAATGAGCGAGCAGTGGGACGGCAGTAAATTCACCGGCGGTTCCAAGTTCTACTGGCAAACAGACGCCGCCAACAGCGATTTTGTCATTTACGTAGGCGCAAATGTTTTCGAAGCGAACTATGGACCGCCACAGCGCGTACCGAAGATTACTGAGGGCACAATACAGGGCAAAAAGTACGCCATCGTAGATCCGCGTTTAAACAAAGCGGGGTCGCACGCCTGGAAGTGGGTACCCATTAAGCCGGGTGAGGATGCAGCGATGGCTCTGGCAATGATTCAGTGGGTGATTGACAACGGCCGTTACAACGCCCAATTCATCAGCAACGCCAACAAAGCCGCCGCCAACGCCCAGGGCGAAGCCACCTGGACCACTGGCTCCTGGCTGGTCAAGATCAAAGACGGCCAGCCCGGCAAATTCCTGCGCGGCGCCGACCTGGAACTGACCACGAGCCGCGTTGAAACGGACGCCGACGGCAAAGAAGTCACTATTTACACAGACCCCGCCGGCACAGACTACGCCTTCGACCCTTTCGTCGCTTTGGCCGATGGCGAACCTGTTCTCTTTGATCCCAACAGCACAGAAGCGCCCGCCTACGGCGAGCCATTCGTAGACACTACGCTCAACGGCGTCGCCGTTAAGAGTGGCCTGCAAATCATCTACGAAGAAGCCAAAGCCCACACCATTGCCGAATGGGCAGAGATTGCTGGCATTCGCACGCGCGACATCATAGAACTGGCCTATGAGTTTACCAGCCACGGCACGCGCGCCTGCGCCGACCTGCATCGCGGCGTCAGCCAGCATACCAACGGCTTCTACAACGTCATGGCCTGGTACACCCTCAACTGCCTCATCGGCAATGTAGACCACGTCGGCGGCATGATCAAAGGCACGACCTACCAATACACAGGCGACAAGGCGCAAGGGCCATTTGTGCTCGGTAAAATGATCAACGGTAAAAACGTCAAGTTTGGCACAGATATCCTGCGCACGACGACCACCTACGAGAAATCCACTTTGTTCGCGGGCTATCCGGCGCAACGGCCATGGTTCCCCCTGTCCACCGACCTCTACCAGGAAGACGTGGCTTCCATGGACAGCATGTACCCCTACCCGGTGAAGATCGCCATGTTTTACATGAGCGCCATCAACTACGCGCTGCCCGCCGCCCACAAAGTCAGCGAAACCCTGGCGGACCCGAAGAAAATCCCGCTGATCATCACCAGCGACATTCTGGTGGGCGAAACTTCTACCTACGCCGACTACATTTTCCCCGACCTCTCCTACCTGGAGCGGTGGGAACTGCACGGCACGCACCCCTCCGTACCCTGGAAAGTGGAAAATGTGCGTAACCCGGCCATCAGCATTCCCGGTTGGCCCACCGTCACCGTCTACGGCGAAGAAATCCCGCTGAGCGCCGAGGCGATGATGATGGCGATTGCCGAAAAGCTGGACCTGCCCGGTTTTGGCCCCGATGGGTTGGGCGAGGGCGTACCTTTTACCCGCCCAGAACATCTTTACCTGAAGCAGGTGGCGAACATCGCTTTTGGCGAAAAAGAAGACGCCAGCGACAACGTGCCCGAAGCCGACGATGAAGAACTGCGCATCTTCCGTGAAGCGCGGCGGCATCTGCCCAAATCGGTCTATGACGAAGCCACCTGGAAAGAAGCAGTAGGCAACGATGACAGCCTGTGGCGCAAAGTGGTGTATGTGATGAATCGCGGCGGCCGTTACCAGGCCCATGCCAAAGCGTACAAAAGCGATCCTTCTACCGGCGCAATGAATGTGCTGGTGAGCAACGCCTACGCCAAGCAGTTGAACCTATACCAGGAGAAAACGGCCACCAGCATCAACACGATGACCGGTAAGCCGTTTGCCGGGTATGCCGTTTACTTGCAGCCCGGACTTTCCTCCGTTGGCGAGAAAATCGAGGACGAAGGCTATGACCTGCATCTGATCACCCACAAAGAGATCATGATGACCAAGGCGCGCACCGTCAGCAACTACTGGCTGCTCTCCCTGCTGCCGGAAAACCCGGTGCTAATGAACGCCAGCGACGCCGCCCGCCTGGGGCTGGAAGATGGCGAACTGGTGAAAATCGTCTCTGCCAGCAATCCGGACGGCGTCTGGGATTTGCAGGATGGCACGCGGAAGCCGATGGTGAGCAAGCTGAAGGTGATTCAGGGGATGCGACCAGGCGTCGTCTCCTTTGCCCTGGGGTTTGGGCATTGGGCCAGCGGGGCGCGAGACATTGTGATCAACAATACCACCATCAAGGCCGACCCGCGCCGGGCGACCGGCGTCCATGGCAATGCGGCGATGCGGGTAGACCCGCATCTGGGCAACGTGACGCTGCAAGACCTGGCCGGGGGCAGCGCCGTGTTCTATGACACGAAAGTGAAAGTGGTAAAAGCGTAATCTATAGGATAGGACTGGTTCAATCTCTCCAGGTTGGGCCAGTTTACAATTTATATCAGGCAATGCTGTGTCACAAACTTTTATGACACGGCATTGCTATTTGGCGTGTGTGGGGATTTTCCCTACAACAAACAGTAAAATCGTCAAGATTTTCCCCCTGTTAAGAGACACTCAACATCTCTACAATCCCCAGTTAAGAGAAGAGGCGCATCCCCCCTTCCCTTATTCCTAACTTGAGTAAGGAGGCCTCTATGACCCCGCTTGAAAAGCAAGAAGAAAATACACAAAATAGTACCCGCCGCGATTTTCTCCGTGCCCTGTTGGGTGCGGGTGGCGCGGCCGCCGCTTTGGTTGCTATGGATAAGTTGATGGCGAACCCAGAAGCGGTTATGGCGGCTGTGAATCGCGCTGCCAATGGCCAGGCAACGGCCGTTGCCGATTTCCCCTTCGAGATAGACCCCACCGATCCCCCTGACGTGTTGCTGCGTATGCAAATCGAACTGCATCGCGCCCTGCAAAAACGTCCGGAGGAACGGCGTTGGGTCATGGTCATAGACCTGCGCAAGTGCGTGGGCTGCCACGCCTGCACCATCGCCTGCATCGCCGAAAACAAACTGCCGCCCGGCATCGTCTACCGGCCGGTACTGGAGCAAGAAGTGGGGACATTTCCCAATGTCACCCGTACCTTCCTGCCCAAGCCATGTATGCAGTGCGAAAATCCGCCCTGCGTGCCCGTTTGCCCGGTCACGGCCACCTACACCAATGAAGAAGGCGTGGTGGTAGTGGATTATGATCAGTGCATCGGCTGTCGCGCCTGCATGACTGCCTGCCCCTACGCTTCGCGCACCTTCGACTTTGGCGACCAATACATAGACAACACGCCGCAAGGGAACGGACTGCTGTTAGGGCAAACTGGGGCGGCGCAGATGGAACTGCTGCCCGTTTTTGAGTATGGACGATCCCGCGAACGCGAGCCGCACCACTCCCCCATTGGCAACGTGCGTAAATGCCATTTTTGCCTGCACCGCGTCAAGGAAGGGATGCTGCCCGCTTGTACGCTCACCTGCATTGGCCGGGCCACCCTGTTTGGCGACGCCAACGACCCGTACAGCCTGGTAGCGGAAATGATCGCCAGCCCCAACGTGATGCGCTTAAAAGAAGAACTAGGCACAGAACCGCGTGTCTACTACCTGGTATAGGAGGAACTGAAAATGACGAAGAAAATACTCTATGCTCTAGGCGGGGTGGCGTTGGTCTTCGGTGCGTGGGGCTT
This sequence comes from Anaerolinea sp., assembly GCA_014879875.1. Lineage (GTDB taxonomy): Bacteria > Chloroflexota > Anaerolineae > Promineifilales > Promineifilaceae > JACSRF01. The sequence continues at coordinate 12,246 of JACSRF010000387.1, read as the reverse complement.
TTTTGATCGCTTTGTCTCCGGCCACGCCAACGCCAACTATGGCTCTTACGTGGTCTGGGGACTGTGGGTAGCCATGTATCTCTTTTTTGCCGGCGTCGCCGCCGGTTCGTACATGCTGGCGACGCTCGACTATCTGTTTGAAATTCCGCTGTTTAAGGGGACGGGGCGGGCTATGTTGTGGGCGGCTCTGATTACGCTGCCGGCCGCATTGACTTCCATTGGCCTGGATTTGGGACACATGGAGCGAATTTACAAAGTTTATATGCGGCCTAACTTCTTGTCGGTGATGGCGCAGATGGTGTGGGGGTATACCCTTTTTGGCGGCATTATTCTGACCAGCCTGGTTGTGGCCATTCGCTTCCCGGAGCGGAAAAATTGGCTCAAACCGTTAATGGCTTTTGGTTTGCTCTTTTCTGTTTTTCTTAGCGGCGGCGTGGGGGCGCTGCTGGGGGTAAACGCCAGCCGTGCTTATTGGCATGTCGGTTTATTGCCGGCACAATTTCCCGTGTTTTCACTGGCTTCGGGGGCGGCGATGATGCTGCTGATCATGGGCTGGTTTGCGCCGCCAGATGCACGCCGTCCGCAACAGATCAGGGTGTTGGGTTTGTTAACCGTGAGTCTGGCTGTTGTGAAGCTGTACTTCTTGTGGACGGACTTTTCACAATCCTTATACGGTCAGATTCCGCATAACGTGGATGCGGTGAACCAGGTGTTGTTTGGCCGTTACTGGTGGGCGTTCTGGATTATCCAGATTGGGCTAGGCACGATTTTGCCGATTATTCTTCTGCTCCATCCCAAATATTCGCGCCACAGCATGGTCGCCGGATGGATGGGGTTGTTGGTCTTGTTTGGCTTTACGGCCGCGCGCGCCAATATCGTCTTTCCCGCCCTCACCGTGCCGGAGCTGGAAGAACTGCGCTGGGCCTTCAGCGGCCCGCACCTGACCTTTGATTATTTCCCCAGCCTGATGGAATGGGCCGTGACAATAGGCATTACCGGAGGCGCGACGATTGTCTTTTTACTGGGTTTAGATCGCCTGCCGATTTTTAGCAGCCAGCCCCAGGAGGTGACGCAATGAGCAAGAAACTGCTTTCCGAACAACCGGAACAATGCGGTCTGTCGCGCCGCGACTTTCTGAAGATGTCGGCGGCGACAGCCGGCAGCGTGGCTGTATTGGGTGGGATGCCAATAGCCCACCGGCTGTTGGCCGCGTCGGAAGAAGCCCCGGCTTACGTGCTGGCGGACCCAACCAACCAGATCAACACCGTTTGTCTGCAATGCAACACCGGCTGCGGCATCAAGGTGAAAATGCTGGATGGCGTGGCCGCCAAAATTGATGGCAACCCGTACAGCCCGTGGACATTGGCGCCGCATCTGGATTACAACCTGCCCATTACGCAGACGGCCAAAGTGGAAGGGGCGCTCTGTCCCAAGGGCCAGGCCGGCCTGCAAACGGCGTATGACCCGTACCGCATTATGCGCGTGTTGAAACGCAAGCGGGGCACAAAGCGGGGCGCGGGGCAGTGGGAAACCATTTCCTTTGAGCAGGCGATTGAGGAAGTGGTGGACGGCGGCGATCTGTTTGGTGAGGGGCAGGTGGACGGCTTTAAGGACGTGTATGCCCTGCGCGATGGTGCAGTTTTTGAGGAGATGGGGGCCGCCGTTAAAGCCATCTGGGCTGAAAAAGACCCCGCCAAAAAGAAAGAACTGGTTGAAGAATTCAAACATGAATTTGCCGACCACCTGGACGCCATGATTGACCCCGATCATCCTGATTTTGGGCCGAAAAACAACCAGTTTGCCTTTGTCTGGGGGCGCATGAAGAAAGGGCGCGAAGATTTGGTGCATCGCTTTATGCAGGAGTCGTTTGGCTCTATCAACATGAACGGCCACACCACCATCTGCCAGGGGTCGCTCTACTTCACCGGGCGGGCGATGAGCGCCAAATGGAACCCGGCAACCGGCGCGTTTGACAGTGGTGACAAGTTCTACTGGCAGGGGGACGTAGCCAACAGCGAATTTGTCATCTTTGTCGGCGCGAATATGTTCGAGGCCAACTATGGGCCGCCCTTGCGCGTGCCGCAAATTACGCAGGGGGTGGTTAACCGGGGCATGAAGTATGCCGTGCTCGATCCACGCCTCTCCAAAGCGGCGGCGAAGGCATGGAAGTGGGTGCCGGTAAAACCGGGTGAAGATGGCGCGTTTGCCATGGGCATGATTCGCTGGATGCTGGAGCATGAGCGGTACAACGCCAACTATCTGTCCATTGCCAACAAGGCGGCGGCGAATGCAGCGGGCGAACCGAATTACAGTAATGTGACCTGGCTGGTGAAGATCAAGGATGGCGTACCCGGTAAACTGCTGCGCGCCAGTGAGGTTGGGCTGGTAACGGCCGTTCCCACCACTGACGCCGAGGGCAAAGAAATCACCGTCTACGACACGGCCGACGGTACGCGCTTTACTTCGGATGTACCGGTGGCGCTGGTAGACGGCAAACCGACCCCCTTTGACCCGGCAGCCGCCGACGCCGCGCCGGTGCGCGGCGACCTGTTTGTAGACCAGACCATTGAAGGCATTGCCGTCAAGAGCGGTTTGCAACTGGTCAAAGAATCGGCCGAGGCGCACACCATTGCGGAGTGGGCGGAGATAGCCGGGGCGCGAGAAGCGGACATTCTGGTGCTGGCGCAAGAGTTTACGGCGCACGGCCGTAAAGCGGTCGCCGACCTGCACCGGGGTGCGTCGCAGCACACCAATGGCTTCTACACCATCCTGGCCTGGTACACCCTCAACCTGCTCATCGGCAACTTCGACTACGCCGGCGGCACGGTGAAACTGACCACCTATGACCGCATGGGCGCGAAAAAGGGACAGCCCTTTGACGTGGGGCACATGATGAATGGCGAAAATCTGGCCTTTGGGTTGGACGCCATTCGCACCAAAGTGGCCTACGAAAAAACGACCATTTTTGACGGCTACCCGACGAAACGGCCGTGGTTCCCCCTGGCAACCGACGTTTATCAGGAAGATGTACCCTCCTTTGGCGACGCCTATCCGTACCCGATCAAGATTTTGATGACCTACATGAGCGCCCTGGCCTACGCCTTGCCGGCGGCGCACAAGGTCATCGAGATTCTGGCCGATCCCAAAAAGATTCCCCTGATCATCAGCAGCGACATCCTGGTGGGCGAAACGTCTACCTTTGCCGACTACATTTTCCCGGATCAGACTTATTTAGAGCGATGGGAGTTTCACGGCTCGCATCCTTCGGTGGCGTATAAGGTGGAAAATGTGCGTAACCCGGCCATTGCTTTACCCGGCTGGCCGACGACAAAGGTCTTTGGCGAGGAAATCCCACTCTGTTTTGAGGCCGTTTTCCTGGCGATTGCCGAAAAGTTGAACCTGCCCGCGTTTGGGCCAGACGGTTTTGGCAAGGGCATCCCCTACACCCGCCCGGAAGATTTTTACCTGAAACAGGTGGCAAACATTGCGTTTGGCGAAAAGGAAGATGGCTCCGATGCCGTGCCGGAAGCGGATGACACGGAAGTGGACCTGTTCCGCCAGGCGCGCCGCTTCCTGCCCAAAGCGGTGTTTGATTATGATCGCTGGCAGCAGGCAGTCGGCGGCGACTGGGGACAGTCGGGCGACTGGGGACAGTCGGGCGACGAGCGTCTGTGGCGGCGGGTGATTTACGTGATGAATCGCGGCGGCCGTTACCAGAGCCGCGCCCAGGCGTTCAAGGGGGAGAAGGTGGCGAATGCATACGGCCGTCTCATCAACATCTACCAGGAAAAGACGGCCACCAGCATCAACACCATCACCGGCAAACCGTACATTGGCTACCCGGTCTACGTGCCGCCCGGCCTGGCCGCCGACGGCCAACCCATCCGCGATGAGGGCTACGACTTTACCCTGCTCACCTACAAAGAAATCACCATGGCCAAAGCGCGGGGCATCGCCGACTACTGGCTGCTGGCCGTCTTGCCGGAAAACTTTGTGCTGATGAATACCGTTGACGCCGCCCGATTAGGGCTGGAAACGGACGATCAGGTCAAAATTTCTTCCGCCAGCAACCCGGATGGGGTGTGGGATTTGCAAGACGGCAGCAAAAAGCCGATGATTGGCAAGGTGCGAGTGGTGGAAGGCATCCGCCCCGGCGTTATCTCCTTCCCCTTGGGGTGGGGACATTACGCCAGCGGATCGCGGGACATTACCATAGACAACCAGGTCATCCAGGGCGATCCGCGCCGGGCGACGGGCGTTCATGCCAACGCCGCCATGCGCGTAGACCCGGTGATCGGTAACGTTACCTTGAGCGACCTGGCCGGGGGGAGTGCTGTCTTTTATGACAGTAAGGTGAAAGTGGAGAAAATATAAAATGGCTGGCGTATGGCGCAGGAATGTGCGCCATACGCCGCCCTCTTGTTCAATGGCGAAACAGTATGGCCTGATTGGCCTGGCAGTTATTCTGGTTTTGGTGGTCTGGTTCACCCTTTCACCACCACGCTTCTGGCTAAACCTGACCAAAGCGGTGGATTTGAGCGACCCGGTAACGGCCGGGGAGCATGTGGTAGCGCGGTACGACTGCCGTTCTTGTCACCGTATTGCCGGGCAGGGTGCGCTGAAAGGGCCGGCGTTGGATGACGCCGCCGCGCGATTGGACCATGTTTCGCTGCGGCTGTGGCTGCGCAACCCACGCGCCATAAAGGGCAACACGGCCATGCCCAATTTCCATTTGTCGGACAGCGAGGTTGAAGCAGTTGTGGCTTATTTGGAGAGCCTGGCAGATAAGTAACGTAACTGTTTGTTGAGCGAACTCATGAGGTCATTGGTTCACGCAGGCCGCGATGCACAGCCTCGGCCAGCCCTTCCGCTTTTTGCAGCAGGGATGACTGATAAAGTTGCATGAGGCGAATCAGTTCTACGCGCTTTGGTTCTGTCAGTGTACCGGCTTGTTGTTTATCGAGTAGTTGACTCAACTTCCTGTCATCAGCCGCATCCACTTGCAAATCGGCTAATGCCAGAACTTCTTCGTTTGAGAGATCGGCAACGGCCGTTTCCGTTACCATGACACCAAGCGGGGGCAAGGACAAGGATAGCGTGTCCGCCATGACGGAGTTGACATCCCGCCGGGTCAGGTGGGCTAACCTTTTTGCCCTCCGGTAAGTTTTCTCTGGTAAACTGATCGTCACTTGCATACTCATCATTTAGCCTCGCTGATTTTGGGTGAAACAGACTTACTATGTGGCAACATTAGACATTATATCGGTTTAATTTTTCACTCTGGTAATGACACCGTTACTTTCCCTGCTACCAGACAAGGCCAAACTAATCGGTATAATGTCTATTATACAATACTCTGACCATTGTGGAGGTTTGTATCTATACAGGTCAAAAGAGTTACACGGAGAAAGGCGGAGTAGGCACGGAGAGCCACAGAGAAGTAATCGGAGCGTTTTAGCCTGACGAACGATAGATTCTCCTGATTTTCTCCGGGTAACTCCGTGCCTTCTCCGTGAAACTCCGTGTCACTCTGAATAGATACGGAGGTTTTACTTATGCAGCCATTGCAAACTATTCTGGAACTTTCTGCTTCTTGGCATAAACATTTGTGCCCGCGCCAAGTATTGGGCGCGCGGATTGGGCTGGCGGGCACGGCCGCTTTGGGGCTGACTGTGCCGCGTACCGATAAGCGGCTGGTGGTTATTGTGGAAACGGACGGCTGTTTTGCCGATGGCGTGGCGGCGGCGACGGGCTGCACGATGGGCCATCGCACCCTGCGATTGGCCGATTACGGTAAGATTGGGGCAACTTTTGTAGATGTGAAAACGGAAACGGCCGTTCGCATCATCCCTCAACTCGACATCCGCCAAAGAGCTTGTCAATACGCCCCTGATGAGAAAAAGCATTACTATGCCCAACTCATCGGCTACCAGCAGATGCCCGATGACGAACTGCTGACCATTCAGACGGTACGCCTGAGTACGCCGATAAGCCAAATTGTGAGCCGAAACGGGGTGCGAGCGAACTGCGCCGGCTGTGGGGAAGAGATTATCAATGAGCGGGAGGTGATGGTGGGGGAACGGCCGTACTGTGCTGCCTGCGCCGGACCGGCTTATTATGCGCCAGAGGAACTGCTGTTTGTGGTAGATGGTGTGTTAGCAGAACGAGAGAAGGGTGGGTAACGGCCGTACTACACATTGTCGAGCTTATCATACCTTATGCTATACTTGGCGCATGAACGCAGCAGAGGCAAAGGCATATGTTCAGCGGTGGACGGCCGTCGCAGAAGTTGAACAGAAAGAAGGCAAACCAACGTCTGTGACTGAAAATTGGCGGCCGTTGAACGCCATCAGGTATCGTGCATCCCGCTTGGGTATTACACGCAACGACGACGATGGGGAAATGGAACTTTTTCTGTTATGGGCCAGATTAAGAGTGCAGTATGTCTCAAACTAATCAAGGCGATCTTTTTCACGACCCGTTAGAATCTTTAGACAAATTATCGTCTCAAAAAATAAACAACAAGGAATGAAACCATGTCTGACAAACCGAAAGCTCATCACCAATTTATGACCGAATTTCCGGCCGTTGCCGCCGCCTACGAACAGTTAGCCGCCGCCAGCCATGACAATGGCCCGCTAGACGACAAAACCCGCCAACTGGTCAAACTGGCCCTGGCGATTGGCCTGGGTCACGAGGGCGCCGTCCACGCCCACACTCGCCGTGCTTTAGAAAGCGGCATCAGCCCCGACGAAATCAAACACATCGTCACCCTAGCCGTCACCACGCTGGGTATGCCCAATACGGTGGCGGCCTATACCTGGGTGAATGACCTGTTGAATAGTTAATAATCAATAATGGATTGGGAATTGTTAACAGCGTTCCCAATTGATTATTCATTAATAGTCATTTCATGCGTTACCTTCTCCTCCTGAGCGCATTTTTCCTCCTTGTGGGCTGCGCTGCGCCCCCGGCGACGGCCTCTGTGAATTTGTCTGATTTGCAGCCATTGCCAGGGGTGTCGGCAACGGCTGTTAAACCCCTGCGTGTCGCCGTTGCCGCCATTATCTCCCCCAAAGGCACCGTTGACAGCTATGGCCCGCTGCTGGATTACCTGGGCGCAGCGCTGGATCGGCCGGTGGAACTGGTGCAGCGCCGCACCTACGGCGAGGTGAACGACCTGGTGCAAAGCGGTGAAGTAGACGTCGCCTTTGTCTGCACCAGCGCCTATATTGTGGGCGAACGCGAGTTTGAGATGCAGCTCCTGGCCGCGCCGCAGGTGATGGGGGGCACGGTCTACCATTCCCTGCTGATTGTGCCTGCCGACAGCCCGGCGCAAGGCATGGCCGATTTACGCGGCGGCGTTTTTGCCTTCACCGACCCCATTTCCACCAGCGGGCGCAACTACCCCATCTGGCTGGTGCAGCAGATGGGCGAAACGGTGGCGAGCTTTTTCAGCCGCACGTTCTACACCTACAGCCATGACGACGCCATTCGCGCCGTCGCCAACCATGTGGCTGATGGCGCGGCCGTAGACAGCCTGGTTTATGCGTTTGCCTTGGAGCGAGAGCCAGATCTGGCCCAGAAAACGCGCGTCATTCACCAATCGCCCGCTTTTGGCATCCCGCCTGTCGTCGTCAGCCCGGAGGCGCGGCCGCAGTTGGTGGCCGATTTGCAAGCGGCCTTGCTGCAAATGAATGAGACAGCAGCGGGGCAGGCTGCTTTACAAACGGCGGGAATGGATGGTTTTGTGTTAATCGAAGACGCGGCTTATGAGTCGGTGCGGGAATTGGAAACGGCCGTTAACCGTTAACCGTAATCCGTATTATTCCGATGTCCATTTACCATTCACCATTCTTCGTCCGTCTTTGGCGCTTTGCCGGGGCATTTAGCGTGCGCACCAAAATTATGGGCATTGTGCTGGCGCTGGTGCTGCTGCTGGGCGTGGGCATCACCGTGCAGGTACGCGGCGTGCTGACCCAGGCGCTAGAGCAGCGGCTGCAAGAGCAAAGCATCTCTGTCGCCCGCGACGTGGCCGCCCGCGCCACCGATATGATCCTGATCAACGACCTCTTTTCCCTGCACCAATTACTCATTGAAACCCAATTGAACAACCCCGATGTACGTTACGCTTTCGTCACGTCCCAAGACGGCGCGGTATTGGTCCACACCTTCGGCGCCGGCTTCCCCCGCGATTTGCTGGCAGTTAACCCGGTGACGGCCAGCGACCATCACCAAACCATGCTGCTCCAAACCGATGAAGGGCCGGTGTGGGACACGGCCGTTCCCATTTTCGACGGGCAGGCCGGCGTGGCGCGGGTTGGCCTGTCCGAAGCCAGTATGCAGGCCACCGTTGCTGCCCTCACCGGGCAAATGCTGTTGACCACCGTCATGGTTTCGGCCGTCGGCATCGCCGCCGCCACGCTGCTTACCTGGGTCGTCACCCGGCCGATTATTGAGCTAAAACAGGCCGCCGAAGCGGTCGGTCAGGGCGATTTTCAGCAGCATGTCACCCCCTGGGCCGGGGATGAAATTGGTGAACTGGCCGAAGCATTTAACGTCATGACGGCCGACCTGGCCCAGGCGGAACAGGAGCGGGTTGAACGAGACCAACTGCGCAGCCAACTGCTGGAAAAGGTGATCACTGCCCAGGAAGATGAACGCCGCCGCATCGCCCGCGAACTGCACGACGAGACGGGGCAGTCGCTCACCTCGCTGATGGTGCGCCTGCAAATGGTCAACCAGCAGTGTCCGCTGCCGGATATTCAGGAACAGTTGGACGGGGTGCGCGCGTTGGTCGCGCAGACATTGGAGGGCGTGCATAACCTGGCGGTGGAACTGCGCCCCAGTGTGCTGGATGATTTGGGATTGGCGGCGGCGCTGCGGCGCTATGTGCAAGATTACCAGGCGCGTTATCCCGTTGAGGTAGACCTGGTGGTGATGGGGCTGGAAGAACGGCTGCCGCCGGCGGTGGAAACGGCCGTTTACCGCATTGTTCAAGAAAGCCTGACCAACATTGCCCGCCACGCCCAGGCGCAAACAGTCAGCGTGTTGGTGGAACGTGGTCACGGCCGTATCCGGGCCATTATCGAAGATGATGGGGTTGGCTTTGTTGAGGAAGTGGCGGGGAGAAACGGCCGTCTTGGACTCTACGGCATGAGAGAACGGGCCGAACTGCTCAACGGCTCTCTCACCATCGAATCAACGCCAGGGCAAGGAACCAGCATTTTTATCGAGGTGCCCCTATGACGCCTATCCGCATTGTATTAGCCGATGACCATGCCGTGCTGCGTACCGGCCTGGCCGCTCTCCTTGATGCCCGCAGTGACATGACCGTTATCGGCGAAGCCGCCGACGGCGTTGAACTGCTAACCCTGGTCGAAACAACCCGGCCAGACATCATCTTGCTCGATTTGACCATGCCCCGGCTGGGCGGGTTGGAAACGCTGCCGCTGCTGCGCCAGCGCGTACCCGACGCCCGCATCCTCATCCTCACCATGCACCACGACGAGGGCTATTTGCGCCGGGCATTCAAAAGTGGGGCGTCTGGCTATGTGCTGAAAAAAGCGGCCGATGTGGAACTGATCGCCGCCATTCAAGCCGTCATGCGCGGCGATATGTATGTCCATCCCTCCCTGACCCGGGCGCTGTTAGACGATGTAACGCCGAACAATGAAAGGCCGGCGGCCGAAGAAGAACTTTGGGATACTTTGAGCGAGCGCGAGCAGGAAGTGTTGCAGTTAGTTGCCTTGGGGCACACCAGCAAAGAGATTGCCGACCGGCTTTCTGTCAGCGCCAAAACGGTAGACACCTACCGGGCGCGGGGCATGGAAAAACTGGAACTGCGCAGCCGGGCGGCATTGGTGCGCTTTGCGTTGGCGAAAGGGTTGCTGGAGTAACATAGGCCTCAACCCCATCACGTTCCCAGCCCATCATAATCATAGCGAAACAACTCATTCACCAGAAAACTTTTCACCTCTGGCTGATTGGTAAAATCGCGGTAGAAATCGGTGCGGGTGTAGATGTATTTTTGCACGGCCGTTACCAAAGACAGGCTGTTTATTTGATGCTGCCTGGTTGTCGTTTGGCGGTCGGCGGTGGCGTCAGCGGCGCGAAATTGAGGCGGGAAATCGGGCATAGGTTATTGATCTTTTCCAGTCGGACCTGTTACAATGACTCTGGTCGTGGGGGTGAGCGGTAACGGTTATCAGGTATCCCCAGGCTTAAATTTCAAAGAGAAAAGTTACCGCCAGGTGCGACTTTGTTCAACCGGGCATTCAATGAATGCCGCATTCGTAGAATGCCACTTTCGCAGAATGCCACTTTCGCAGAATGCCATTATGCGGCGCGGAGTCTGCGGAGCCGCCGCATGAATCCTTACTTCGTTAGGCGGTACGAGTGTGTTAGTTTGTATGGAGTGCTATGTTTCAATTTCCCAATGATCCTCGCAAGATACAAGAACGGATTAAGCAATACGAAAGCGATTTGCGAAAGGAATACAAGAAGTTTCGCTACATTAGCGACGATTCTGGAAAACGTTATTTGATCGGACCAATGTATTTGCTGATAGGTGATATTACTGGAGCAACTAAGTCTTTTGCGTGGTTCGAGAAAGAATTTTCCGATGATGGAGGAGAGCCTTTTCATTTGCTATGCTGGGCTTTATCGTTATACCAGTCGAATGATAAGGTAAAAGCCACAAAAAAGTTATGTCAGGCAATGTTATCCAATTTGTACCTTTTGCCATTTCTACTGAACATTGAACAGCCTGACCTGGATATACAGCATAGCTCAAACTGGGAAGAAAAAGATTATATTGAGCATGGGCCTTCTGAATTATTACAAATATGGGATGAGCAGGCCCTACAATGGGCTAGAGAATTATACCAAAGCGATAGTTTTCGGGAAGCGCGAGAGCGGAGTATTGAAATACTTAGGCTTCTAAAATCTGAGCCGGTCGGGCCAAAGCGAAGCCAGTTGGTAAAAGAATTATTTGCTCTTCAATATTCAAACTAATTGAACGAATTAGCCAGGTTACGCTCTCAATGAATGTGGATTTTCGACCTCATGCTCTTTGTGAAGACCACAAGCCAGCAAAAACAAGGTGGTCACTTTTGACATAATAGTGTTAACAGTTTCTTTTCTGGCAGAAAGGCCAGCGTCAGGCCGGCAGCCCGTCTAACATTCCGTCAAGCTAACGCTGGCGCAATGCCTCGGACGGCTTGTTATTGGGTGATTGGCAAAGGTGTTGGAACGGCCGTGCCAGTGCAGCTTACGGTGGCGTTAGGACGACTTATGCAAAGTTGCGTAGACGGCCAGCCTATCAAAAAGTAGTCAAGTAAGGAAAATTTCATGCTATTAATCATTGAATTGCTCTTTTTCGTTGCGGGACTTTGGGCGATTATTTCTGGAAAAATCCCCTCAGGCCTCTTTAAATTCTTGTTTGGTAAAGGAGAGTATGAGCTACCATCAAATAAAGCACGATTATTTGGTTTGCTTCTTTTGTCCCCGCTTCCAGCATCCTTCTTAGTTTCATTTCTTCTTGCTGCTTTGTTAGGTTCAAAGGGTGTTGGATACGCCGTCATCTTTGACTATATTTATATTTTCGCGGTAATGATTTTTTCAATTATCATAGCAAGAAAAACAAGGCATCCAGAAAAGCAGGAAATTGACAGTTTCCAATCAGTTGCAACACCTTCTGAGCAAAAGACAAGTAGTTATGGCGTGAGATTGCTTATTATCTTTGGTATTGTCATTCTGAGCTGTGTAACGATAACCGGTGGTGGCGCTTTATTAATGGCGATAATCTCGTCTATAACTGTTGGCACACGTTGGACAGGAAATTTCTGGGAAGACATATTCCCTTTCATTCTTATGATTGCGATTACTGGGATTGGGTTATTTGGCATATTCAAATTTACTCAAATCCTTCGCAAAAAAGCATGATTTATAAATCACAAGTGTTCGAGCAAACAACATGGTCTGCAATTCAAACGCTGCACTACAAAGCATGTACCTGACTGGCGGGATTCTGCGACATTTTTCGGGCATTTTCCAAACCCGAATAGAATCCTACTCCCAAGCATTGCTCACGTTCCGCCCACTTGCGGTTAACGCAAGCCGTTAGCCGCCCTACACCTGAAAAATACAGTAGAGGGGGCAAGAACGGACCGTTTTATAGGAGACAACACGCGCCTACAGCGCACCACGAATGAATGAAAATCTGTAGTCCGAACATCCTTGTTC
>JACSRF010000307.1 GCA_014879875.1 Anaerolinea sp. | reverse complement strand
GGTTTTGCCCGGCCAGTTGCCGGTGTGCTGCCGCAGCCCGGTGAGGGCGTTGAAGACGGTGCTTTTGCCCACGTTGGGGTTGCCCGCCAGGGCAACAACATAGTCAAAGTTAGACATGTCTACGCCAAGCTTGAGTAAGTTGCCGGCGTTGTGCGCCGGACAGGTGGCGCAATCGGTTGCTGTGTGTGTGGTCATGGTTGTACTCGTTTGATTTTGATGTGTTCGGCTTGCGTGCGGCGCAGGGCAATCATGGCGCCGCGAATGATGTAAGCGGTCGGGTCACCACCGGGGCTGCGCATTTCAGCGCGGATCTGTGTGCCAGGTAAAATGCCCAGGTCCATGAAGCGACGCCGTTCTGCGCCACGGCAGGCCGGGGAAATGCTGGTGACTTCGCCCATTTCGCCAGGGTGCAGCTGCGCCAGGTTGTCGCTGCTGCTGGCAATGACCGGCGCGGCTGCGGGCAGAGGGACGACGGAAATGTTGCCGGCGACGATGGGCGCCAGTACGTGTTCGTCTCCATTGGCCCAAAAGCGGATGCGCTGCGGCGTGATCTCCGTGATGCGCACCGGCATCCCGACGTGCAGCCCTTCGGCGACTAATTGGGCATAGATCAGCTCTGGCTCGTCCTCCAGATGCACAATTTGCCCCGGCGTATCTGCTGGCAGCGTGGTCAGCGGACGGCCGCCATGTTCCACCAGTTCGCCCGCGGCCGTGGGGATGGGGTCGCCGTGTGGATCGTGGGTAGGGTAATTGAGCTGCGCTTCCAGGGCGGCGAGCTGCGCCGGGGTCAGGCGATGCTCGAATTGCTCCGCCTGCCCATGCCATTCCGCTTCGGCATAGCCGGTTTCTTCCGCCAGGTAACGCTCCCACAGGCGATGGGCGCGGATGATGTGCAGCGCCGAATCACGGCCGGCTGGCGTCAATTGAATTTCGCCACTGCTGATGTGCAGCAGGCTTTGGCTTTGCAGGTCACTCAGTACGGTAGCCGCTTCGTTAACGCTGATTTGCAGCGCGCCGGCAATGCTTTCGACGGTGGGGCGACGGCCGTCCATGTTGCATTTGTGAATGTGTTTGAGGGCATCTTCACCCAGGATGCGGTCGGTTAGCTGCCGCGCTTTGCGCCAGTTAGGGATCAGGCCATATTGGGGCCAGAATAAAGCCGCGCCTAGCCCGACCAGTAAGCTGGCAATCAGTAAGGATAATGCTGGATTGATCATACTTGTTATCTCCCGATAAAATTTTGGTACATCAAAATTTTATTTTAAGTTTGGCTTTTTGTAAAGGAATGAATGAAAATCTGTAGTCCGAACATCCTTGTGCGGACAGCGAACAGGGATGTTCGATTTACACAGGAGTAAAACAAGATTGGGTTATAATGGCGATTATGTGGAAAAGACAGGAAGCGCAGGCAAAGTCAGGCAACCGTTCTTGGCGCGTTGTGCTGGTTGGTTTATTGTTGTTGGGTTGTCTGGGTGGCGTGTTGGGGTTGGGAACGGCCGTTCAGGGTTTGGGCGCGCCGTTGGGGGTGCAGGTCTGCGCGGGCATTGTCACGTCATCACCCTGGCAGGTAGGTGTGGCCTGGGTCTCGCCCATTTCCAGTTATTTACCGCCCATCATGACATTGCCCACAAAGGCTTGCGTCAACCTGCCGCCGGCGTTGTCACCCGCGCGAATCAACGGCGAGCTTGTGATCAGGGGATGGTAAGATGCAGCAGGCCAGCGACGGAGCGCCAGCCGCCGCCTTGCCATCTGTGGTAAAATGAGTAGCGAATACCGATAAACAGGACAAACAGCCATGACCCATCTGGAAACGACCCTTCCCGCCGCGCCGACGCATGTAAGCTGGCGCAAACGCAAAAGAACCCCCCCGCTGGAGGCGGGCGACCGTCTCACGCGCCATGAATTTGAACGCCGCTACCACGCCATGCCGCACATCACCAAAGCCGAACTCATTGAAGGAGTCGTCTACATGCCCTCACCCGTCCACTTCGCCGGTCACGGCGAACCACATGCCCACATCATTACCTGGTTAGGTCTTTATCGCGCCGCCACCCCTGGCGCCCACTTAGGAGACAACGCCACCGTGCGCCTGGATCGTGACAACGAAGTGCAGCCCGATGCCTTGCTGCGCCTGGATGAGAAGCGCAACGGCCGTTCACGCATCAGCGACGATGATTACATTGAGGGCGCGCCCGAACTCATCGTCGAAATCGCCGCGAGCAGCGCCTCCTATGACTTACACGACAAGCGCAACGTCTACCGGCGTAATGGGGTGCAGGAATACGTGGTGTGGCAAATTTATGACGAGCGTCTGGATTGGTTTGCGCTTGAGGATGAACGCTACGTCCCCCTCTTGCCCGATGAAGATGGCGTCATTCGCAGCCGCGTCTTTCCCGGTTTGTGGCTGGCCGTCAATGCCTTGCTGCAAGATGACCTGGCGACGGTGTTGGCGGTGGGGCAGCAAGGATTGGCTGCACCAGACCATGCCGAATTCATCGCCAGGTTGTGATGTTGGGGAGAGTTTGATGGTTTGTTGGTTTGACGGTTTGTTCGCCAGCCCACCAACTAACTAACAAACCACTATTCCCCATCCCCCGCCAACGCCCGTTGAATGACCTCTGCCCCAACTTGCTGAACGAGGAAATGGGCAACGGCCGCTTTCTGATTCGTTTCATTCGTTTCTGAGTTTGGTTTGGCCGCTTCACGCACCCAATTACGCACTTCGGCGGCCGGCGTTAACTGTTCGGTAAACGTTACCAACCCATCCAGCGAAAAGCGTTCCACTAACTGCCAGACCAGATTTTCAGCGCTCATTAACCGCGTTGGTGTTTCTGCTGGCTGCCCGGTCATCGCCTGGTCCAGCAATAAATTGACGTACCCTGGCCCACCATTTTCCAGGATCATCAAGGCCAGGCTGCTGCGGGCAAATTGTTCGGGCGCTTTGGGGTCGAGCAGTTTTTCCAGTTCCGCTAATTTGGCGGCTTCTTCGGCTGCGGTGAGGGTAGCGCGAGCGATGATGGTGTACCAGGCGATGTCGTACAGTTCGGCCAGGGAGGGGTAGTAGGTGAGGAGGTGGATAACGGCCGTGCGCCGATTATTCATCAGTTCCAGGTCAATTTGCGTGCGGCAGAGGTGTTGAAACTGGTCGTACAGCCAACCCAGGTTCAGGCTCACTTCACCCGACCCGTTGCCGCCGATGGGCTTCGCCAGCACAAAACGGGTGCGGATCAACGCCTGGAAGCCAACGCCAACGCCCAACACCTGCAATACCTGGTTCATTTGCGGCATAGTCAGGCGCGTGATGGCCAGGGCCAGCACGGCGGCGACGATGTTGATGCCGATCAAAATACGCGCCCAGCGCGTTTGCAGCGCCTCACGCGGGTACGTCTGGAACGTGGAAGCCAATTCGGCAACGGCCACAATTGCCCCTAAAACACCGACAACCCCATATGGTATCAAAACGCCGAACAGTTGGCGCAGTTGGTTTTGCAGCACAGGCAGCCAGGCCGGCGTATGGGCATTGGTGGGGAAATTGAGAAAGACGATCAGCAGCGTCAAGAGAAAGATCAGTAGCGCCAGCAAGATGACTTCTGACCGGCGCAGGCCGAAAAAAGTACGCGCAGTGGGTTCGGTGATCATGCTCATGATGCACGATTGATGAAGGTACGGGCTTCGGTGGTAATAGCGACCAACATACCATCGGGGCTGTTGGTGTCGTTGCGCATCAGCACCAATCCTTCACTGGTGAGGTCTTTGAGGACGGAGAGCGCTTCGCCGGGCATCAGCCAGGTTTCGGCCGATACCTGGCTGGGACTCATCGCTCCACGCTGCGCCAGGGTGTGTAATACTTTCTTTTCTTTGTCTTCCAGTTCGTATCGTTTCATGGTTGTACCTGCCTCTGTTAAAATACGGTGTGCGTTTTCATTATAGCATACGTGGGATTAACGTCTGCTTCAGTTGGGACAGAGCCTGCCCTGAGTTTGTCGAAGGGGTTTCAGCCGTTCTTCCCTGTAGCAACATAAACTCGTAGGACTGAGATTCAGTCTGCTAAATACTTTTGACTTGCAGACATACTATACATTTCCTCTTTAGTTAGTTCCCGTTTTTCGGTGGCAACTGGGAACGCTGTTTCAATCAACCAAAATCGAAAGCGGTCTTCAGTAAAAACATGATCGAAAGCAATACAGGCGCTGCTTAATGAATAGATAGCATCAAATAAACTTTGTCTTACGCAATATTTGGCAGCAAATGAGATTGCATCCGCAGTTGAAGCCGTCTCTGAAAAACGACAATCTTGAACTTCCGTAGGAATTGGAGCTAAAAAAGGAATTAGAGCTTGAGCAGAAACACGCTCAAGGAGGAAATTTTTGATTTGTTCGATTGCCAAAAAAGGCTCTTTGCTCTTACAGCTTAAAACCCAACAAGGTAGGGTACTTCTTGCTGAGAAGAAAGTAAGCCAAGATAAGATGACGGGATCAACCTTAAATACTTTTTGACAGAAGGCGCCTAAAGGAGATTGGAGGACATAAACATCATCCATAAATTCATCAGCATCCCAAACACTGTTTATCGCTGAAAGAAGGGAATTTTGTGCTTCAAGTAATATTATTTCATTCATGATGGTAAGTTACTCTCTAAATGTGCTGATTAGTTACCTTGATTTTGCACCCCAACATGCTGTTGTGGGCAATATTTTGGGAGTGCATTTTTGAGGCAAACGCATGAACCCATTCACTCGTTTTCTAAGCCAATGGTCGGCCGATGGGCCAGCGCAGTTATCGGCGTTTATCGCCCATTGGGATGCGCTGGAAGGGTTGGTGGTGCGCGTTTACCGGCGCAAAGTGAGCGTGGATGATGCGCAGGCGTAGTTTATCCGGGTATGGTCCTGGCTGCGGTAGGAGTATGCACGGTGAGAAGCGCTGAACCAATTCCTGCGGCAACGCCAGACCACACGCCGGTAGGCGTTCAACTTTTGGAGAAAAGTTGAACGTCTTGTTTCCCCACCAGAAGCGCATGGAACAAGTCAAAAAAGAACAAGAACCCGCCCTGCGCCACAATACCATATCCCTGCCCACGCCAACGAGCATCGCTGCGCCCCTTGGTGCGCGCCAACACAAGGCCGCCCAAGATATAACCGACATCCAATCCGGTGTTAATCCACAGCAGACGGCGTAAGTTGCGGCTTTCGGTGGCGAGTGTCACCGGCTCGTGGGCGTTGGGTTGTTGGGCGCGGCGCTGTGTGCTGTGGCCGCCCAAGAAGGCGATCAACAGGTTGACAACCCCCCACCCCACAAATTGAACGCCAACCCCTTGCTGCTGCCGGTTGGGGTTGAAGCTGAGAGCCGCACCGGTGGCAATACTGGCGATGGCCCAGGTGAACAGACGTTTGGTAAGCTCGGCGCTGAATTCCCAAATAGTCATCATGCCTCCACGTCGGGCGATTGTCTAAATCGCCACCCGATTTGGAAAATCGGGCTACAGTTCTCCCTTTAACCAGGAGACAAATTTACCCACAGCCCCTTCTTGCTTTTCGCCGCGCACCTGCCCGGTTTGCCCATTGATGCACACGTCGTACCGTTTGCTTTCGATTTCGTAATGCGCCAACCATACGGGCAGCAGCGCCAGTTTGTAGGAGAGGATGATCAGGCCGCTGGTGTTTAGCGTCAGATCGCGCACGCTTTCGCCATGCGTCAGGCGGTATGGATGACGGCGTAACTGCTGTACCAATTTGCTGCGGGCAGCGATGGAGGCGTCGGCGAGCGCCAACTGGTATCGTTCCGCCGGCCAGTCGGCCAGATAACGGGAATCATAGGGCACAAAGGCGTCCAGGTTAAAATCAGCCAGTGTCTGCTGTAGATGTTTGGCCGGTTTTTTCATGGCGGGCAGCAAATAATCATCTTCGAGTACGTGGCCGAAACCGGCGCGCGGAACCCAATCCTCCCCCTGGCGCACGTACCCCTTCCATTGAATTTCGCCGCTCAGGTCAAAGGTCCACACCGGCAAATAGACGCCGATGAGCGGGGAGAGGCGCACGCGGCTCAGTTTTTGCTGTTTGAACCAGGCGCGTAGGGCCGCTTTGGCGTCGTCGGCGCTGATGGCGAATGGGATGAGAACTTGCGGGGGGAGAATTTCGCGGGTTTCGGCCGTTTCCGTGACGTAGACGTGGTTGCAATAAGGGCAGGTGAGGGACAGGGTTGCGGGGGCGAGCACAAATTCGATGCCGCAGCCCTGGCATTGCAGCAGGCGGGTGGCGACCGGCTGCATGTGGCCGCTGGCACGCGCCAACCCGGCAATGAAATCTTGCTCCATCCCCCCCAGGCCAAATTCGGCCATCGCCTCTGGCTGGCCGGCGGCGTTGAGGGCTTGTTCGTGCCCGCAAAATTCGCAGCGCAGCGCCCGGCCGTCGGGGGTGTAGTTCATGCGGCTGCTGCACCGGGGGCAGGTAAAGTGCTCCGCCTGTACCGGTTGTGGCTCTTGGGGCTGGCTGGGGCGCAGGCGATTGGGGTCTACGATCTCGTCGGGGTGCAAACGGCCGTCAATAATTGCCATCCCCCGCCGCGCCCCCCCATGCGTGGGGTCGAGGCTTAGCACCTGCTCCAGGCATTCCCGTTTATCGGCCACGTCTGTGTACACCTGGCTCAGCCACAGCCACGCCTCAGCGCGCATTTTGTCATCGGCGTCCCCAGATAACACAACACGCTCCAGGTGGCTAAACGCTTCGTCCCGGCTCTTCTCCTTCACCGCACCGATGCCATGCCGCAGGGTGATGCGCAAATTGCTCATTTTTTGCGCATCGGCCATACCGCCGGCATAGGGCAGCATCTTTTGCGCGCGCGCCAGTTCAAGAGCCGAGGGCAACGGCCGTTCCCGCACCTGCCGGTAGCCACATCGTTCACACAACAAGCCGCGCCCATCCGGGGCGAATACCAATCGCGCGCGACAGTTTGGGCAAATATGGGGTTCATTTGTTGCCGTCATCTTGTTCACCTGTTGGTCGGGCATTGGGCGTTGGAGACTATCTGCGACTACCCGACTACCCAACTACTTCTTCCCCCATCTCCGCCAGTGCGGCCATCGCCAGGCTGCACACGTAAGCCGGCGGGCGCGTATGAGCGCCAAAACGCAGCCCCATCATCATTTGCAAAAAGCCAACCGGGTCATCGCCCGGCCCGTGATGGTCGGGAATGGGTGGGATGTGCGGCGTTTTGGAAAGGTCGTCCAGAATGTCTGTCTCATCTACGCGCAGCTGCGCTTCTAGCTCCATCTCCGCGGCGATGGCTTCGGCCATTTCCAGGTCGCCGGTGAAGGTCGCCTGCATCAGCCGCCAGTTAGGAGGGGGGACGCCGACGCCTGGCGTTTGCTGCGCCCAGGCCGTGGCTAATTCGCGGCGGGTGGCGGGGGACAGGGTTGGCTCGCGCAGCCAGGCAGGGATGATGACTTTGCCGATTTTGGCGAAATATTGGCCGTCCAGGTTGACGCCAATGTGCCACAACCACCACAGTTTCTCAGGCCGGGGCATGTGCGGGTGAGCCAACAGCCAGGCGGAAAGCTGTGCGGCGTGGGGCAGCGACCAGCCGGCAAATTGCGGACGGCCGTTAGCCAATTCCAACGCCAACATCACCCCGCGAAACAGCTCCAGGGTGAGCGCGTGCTGCCCCGCCAGGAAGCTGACGAAGGAGATGAGGCCATAGGGCATGTGGTCGCGGGCGAAGGGATCGGCCGTTTGGCAGGCGAAGTAGGCGATTGTTTGTTTGCTTTCCGGGGAAATGGTAGGGTGCGCCAGCACAGCCAGCGCGGCATGTCCGAAAACGGGCGCGGAGGTTAACTTATGGGGGATGAGGCTGTACGGCCGTTTGCCATACCGGTACGTTCCATATTGCTGGCGATAATAGGCGGCCAACCCTCCCGCCAGGGCATCGTGAACCGGCTGCCGGTCGGCGTCGGCGATGCGCAGTACATCCAGGAACAGGGCGACGTCAAAAAACTCGGGGTCTTCTTCGTCAACCCCCTCTTCCCATTCAATGACGTCCAACAGTAAAGGGCGCATGGTGTCCAGAGTCGGCTGGGAATCACCCGGCAACGGTTTTAACTTTGCCACAATGTCAGCTACAGCTTGCGCGGCGTCGGCTGCGCTGTCACGCGGGGGGGCTGGCGTGAGCTGGTCTGGCGTGAAGACCCAACCGCGCCATTCCCACTGCACATCGCAGCAGTAGCGGATCAGTTCCGGCGGCATGGCGTGGAGGGTGTGACTGTCCCAGGCAACGGCCGTGTACACATCGCCATCGTCAAATTGCTGCATGTCGGTGATACGGCCGTGCCATCCATCCAGCGGAATGTGCAAGCCAGGATGCCTGATGCCTGGCTGTACCCTCACAGTGGCGCCTGACTGTAAGCGCATGTCATCCATAAACGTTATCCTTTGTTGTCGGCATGGTATGTACCGGCATTTTATCCATCAATTCATAAGAGAGCCACATTGCCAGCGACATGGCTGCTAAAAAGGGCAAACGGGGCATAATACTGCCTAACCTGGACAAGCCAGAAAAGAATTTAACGCAAAGGCACAAAGAGAGAAAAGACAAAGAGGCAAAG